>NZ_JBQJIM010000009.1:0-313250 GCF_052078295.1 Crossiella sp. CA198 | reverse complement strand
CCGCCTCCGCCAGACCCACGCCTACTTCCGCAGCCGAACCACCGAGCAGCACCTCACCACTGCCGCCCCTTGGACCAGCCCCTGGCTACCCGAAGGTTTCGGACAAGACTTCTGGCCAGGTGCTTAGGGCCGGGCGCCGGGAAGGTTCCCGGACCTCGGTTGTCCAGAGCGGTTCGGCGCGCGGCCGCACCTACCGGTCGGTCGGTAGCGGTGCTGAGTGAATCGGGTGACCCGGGGCCGGGACTCGCCCCAGCCTCCCTACACTGTGCGCATACGCAGTAGGCAGTTGATTGCTGAGCGTTATCGTCTGGAGGAGCGGTTAGGCGCCGGGGGCATGGGCGTCGTCTGGCGGGCCACCGACCTGGAGCTGGACCGCACGGTGGCGCTCAAGCGATCGCATGCCACTGACGGCGAGCACGGGGGCAGCCAGACCCGGCGCGAGGCCCGGCTGGGCGCCGGGCTCAACCACCCCAACGTGATCACCGTCTTCGACGTGCTGCTCGACGGCGAAGACCGTTGGCTGGTCATGGAATACCTCAACGCCCGCAACCTCGACGAGCTGATCGAGGCCGACGGCGCGCTGCCGCCCGAGCAGGTCGCCCGGATCGGCCTGCAACTCGCCGCCGCGCTGACCGCCATGCACGAGGCCGGCCTGGTGCACCGGGATGTCAAGCCCAGCAACGTCCTGGTCACCGAGCGGGGCGTGGCGAAGCTGACCGACCTGGGCATCGCGCGCTGGACCGAGGAGACCCGCACCGGCAGCGGCAGCCTGGACGGCACCCCCGGCTTCCTCGCCCCCGAGGTCGCCAGGGGCGAGGCGGGCGAGGCCGCCGCGGACGTCTTCTCCTTGGGCGCCACGCTGTTCGCGGCCGTGGAGGGTGTTTCGCCGTGGGGCCGGAACACGGTCAGCCCGTACGGCCAGGTGCACCGCGCGGCCGGCTACCAGATCGAGCCGCAGCGTCAGGCCGGATCGCTCGGTCCGGTGCTGGAAGCGTTGCTGCGCAAGCGACCCGGCGACCGGCCGAGTGCCGCCGAGGCCGAGGCGATGCTGAGCCAGGTGGCCAACGGCAGCGAGGCCACCATCCGGATCCCGCCCTCGGTGCGGCGCAGGCGCAAGGGCCTGGCACTGGGCGCGGCCGCGGTGGCGCTCGGGCTGGTCGCGGCGACGCTGGTGTGGTGGGTTATCCCCAGTAGCCCGGACTCGATCACCGGCGATCAGCGCACCGCGGACCCGTGCAAACTGACCGATCCCGCCTCACTGAGCCGGTTCGGGCAGGCCACGCTGGACCCGGACTACGGCAACTTCAACCGGTGCGACGTGCTGGTCAAGCTCAGCGAGCAGGAGGACGACGAGGCCGACGTCCGGGTCGAACTGGAGACCCGCGCCGACAACGCGCCGACCGAGATCACCGCCACCGCCATCGCGATCGACCGCGCCCCGGAACAGGACGGCCAGTGCCGCCGCACCCTCCGGCTCAACGACGGCAACCGGGTCCTGGTCAGCGCCAAACACGTTGACGGCAAACCAGCCCAGCTCTGCGCGATGGCCGACGCGGTCACCAGCGGCGCGATGATCGTGCTGGGCGGCGGCAAGATCCCGCGACGCGACCAGGACCCCGCGCCGGATGCGTTGATCCGCCTGGAAGCCTGCGCGCTGGTCACCGAAGCCGAGGCCGCGGCCGCGGTCGGCGGGCCCACCGCCGCCGACCCCGGGTTCGGCAACTGGGAATGCGACTGGGAACGGGTCCGCCGGAAGCTGACCGTGATCTTCGACCGCAACCAGCCCACCGGACTGGACGGCACGAAGCTCACCCTCAGCGGCCACACCGCCTACGTCGACGCGGACGGCTTCGGCAAGGGGACCTGCGATGTGTCCATCGTGCACCGCCCCTACCTCGACCTGAACGCCAAACAGATGGTCGAACTGGTGCGAGTGGTGATCCGCGACGACGTGCCTGGTGAGCAACTCTGCGAGGCGGTGACCGCGGTCGCCCGGCAGGTGGCGGCCCGGCTCTCGCCCTAGCCCGCGTCGCGGACGGAGATGGGAGGGATCCCGACCGGTCGGTTGGACACTGGCCCGAGCATGGACGAGGAGGCCGGAATGACCGCACCCCAGCCGGGCAGCGCGCTGCTGCCCCGCAAGCACCGCAGCCTGGCGCACGGCGTCGAGCGCGCCGAGCCGGGCGAGGTGTACGCGCTGACCGTCACCGGTGGCGTGCGGATGTCGCCGTTCGACGGCCGCCAGGTCAGTTTTGGTCGCAACCGGCCGGACGTGGACGTCTGCGTCGGTGAGGACGACGTCCAGGTGAGCAGGCGGCACGGGGTGCTGACCAGGCGGTCCGGCCAGTGGTGGGTGGGCAACACCGGCCGGTTGCCGATCCGGTTCCCCGGCGCGCTGCTGCTGTGCGGCGGGGAGGACGAGGTCCCGCTGACCGAGGGCTACACCCCGCTGTTCATCCGCGGCGCGCGCAACCGGGAACACCTCCTGGAGGTCTATGTGGCCGGTGCCGACGGCGGCAGGCCCGCGCCCAAACACGGTGAGCCGACCCGGCCGCCGCGCACCTGGGTGCTGCGGCCGGCGGAGAAGCTGATGCTGGTCGTGCTCGGGCAGCGTTACCTGCTGCACGACGCCCGGCCGCAGCCGATGTCCCGGCAGCACACCGCGGAGGTGCTGGCCACCCTGCAGCCCAGGGCCGGCTGGACGCTCAAGCGGGTCGAGCACATGGTCACCGAGGTGCGGGCGCGGTTGTCCGCCGGGGGAGTGGCCGGGCTGACCAAGGCCGAGGTGGGGGAACCGGTGGGCAACGCGCTCAACGACAACCTGCTGCGTGAACTGGTGCTCTCCACCACGCTGGTGCCGCCGGACCTGGGGCTGATGGACGACCCGTCCCCGCTCTGACCCGGCGTTCGCTCGCCTACCGTCCGGTCGGTAGGCGAGCACTATTGACAGAATGTCTAACATGACATCATGTCTCACAACGGGGTGCTGGAGACAGCCGACCTGACCGGGTTCCGGGAGCTGCAACAGCTCGCCTACGTGGGCGCCCAGGCCGTCGCGGCCACCCTGGAACCGGGGGTGACCGAGCGCGCGGCCGCGCGGCGGTTGCGCGACTGGCTCACCGAACGCGGTGTGCAGGACTGGTTCCACACCCCGTTCGCCTGGTTCGGCGACCGCACCGCCTTCCGCGGTTTCCGGGTGCCCACCCAGTTCTTCCCCAGCAACCGGCGGCTGTCGGCGAACATGCCGTTCATCCTGGACTGCGCCCCGGTGCGGGACGGCTACGTCGCCGACATCGGCTACGCGGGCTGCCTCGGCCACAACCCGATCTTCGAGCGACTCCGTGACGACCTGGCCGCCTACCGCGCGCTGATCGTCGAGCAGGTCCGCGCCGGGCACACCCTGCGCGACATCTACCGCGCGGTCGACGCGCTGATCGGCGAACAGGGCTACGACAACCGGCACCGCGTCTACCCGGGCCGGGTGATCGCGCACCAGGTCGGCAAGGTCACCTCGCGGCTGCCGAAGTTCATCGTGGCCGGGTTCGGCGTCCGCTCCCTGCAAACCCTGTTCGGGGACCTGCTGGTCGAGCGGCTGCACCACCGTTCCCCGCTGTGGGCCAACGGTGAGATCTCCAACCACCCCGCCACTCCCGGCCTGTGGGCGGTGGAACCGCACATCGGTTTCCGCGGGGTGGGCGTGAAGTTCGAGGAGATCCTGGTGGTCACCGACACCGACGCGTACTGGCTCGACGACGACCTCCCGCACGTCCGGCACTGGCAGGGGAAGGCGGAAACCCGATGACACGGTTCGTCCAAGGAGACGGGGTCCAGCTCGCCGTGCGCGAATGGGGCGACCCGGCCGCGCCGACCGTCCTGTGTGTACACGGATATCCGGACGACAGTTCGGTGTGGACCGACGTCGCGATCCGGCTCGCCGAGCGCTTCCACGTCGTCGCCTACGACGTGCGCGGCGCGGGTGCGTCGGACAAACCCAAGGCACGTAAGGATTATCTGCTCGACCGGCTCACCGCGGACCTGACCGCGGTGCTCGACGCGGTCAGCCCGGATCAGCCGGTGCATCTGCTCGCGCACGACTGGGGCTCGATCCAGGCCTGGCACGCCGTGACCGACCCGGAACTGAAGTCGCGGTTCCGTTCCTACACCTCGATTTCCGGCCCCTGCCTGGACCACGCGGGTCACTGGATCCGCGAGCGGATCCGCAGGCCCAGCCCGCGGCGACTGCGTGAACTGGTGCAGCAGCTGGTGTTCTCCGGCTACATCGGCTTCTTCCAGCTCCCGTTCCTGCCCGAACTCGCCTGGCGCACCGGCGTGCTGCCCAAGGTGATGGGCCGCCTGGTCAAGCTCGGCGACGGCGTGGCCCTGCCGCCGCCCGCCACCGCCGACGGCGTGCACGGTCTCCAGCTCTACCGCGCCAACATGGGCCCGCGCTTCGCCAAGCCGGTCCAGCGGCATACCGACCTGCCGGTGCAGGTGCTCGCCCCGACCCGTGATCCTTTCGTCAGCACCTCGGTGCAGACCGACATCGCGCGCTGGGCCAGTGATCTGCGGGTACGCCGGATCGCCGGCGGGCACTGGCTGCCGCGCAGCCGCCCGGAGGTCATCGCCCGCTGCGTCACCGAGTTCGCCGAGCACCTCGACGGCGCGCCGGAAACCCGGGTGCTGCGCCGGATCCGCCCGCTGCGGCCCAAACAGCGCTGGGCCGACCACCTGGTGCTGGTCACCGGCGCGGGCAGTGGCATCGGCCGGGAGACCGCGCTGGCCTTCGCCGAACACGGCGCCGACGTGGTGGTCTCCGATGTGGACGGTGAGTCGGCCGCGCGCACCGCCGAACTGGCCGGGCTGTTCGGGATCAGCGCGAGCGCGCACACCGTGGACGTGGCCGACGAGAAAGCCATGATCGCCTTCGCTGAGGAGGTCCGGCGCACCCGCGGCGTGCCCGACGTGGTGATCAACAACGCCGGGATCGGCATGGCCGGGGCGCTACTGGACACCAGTACCGAGGATTGGCAGCGGGTCATCGACGTCAACCTGTGGGGCGTCATCCACGGCTCCCGCATCTTCGCCGACCAACTGGTCGACAGAGGCGAGGGCGGGCACCTGGTCAACATCGCCTCCGCCGCGGCCTACCTGCACTCGCGCACCCTGCCCGCCTACGCCACCACCAAGTCCGCGGTGCTCACCCTGACCCAGTGCCTGCGCGCCGAACTCGCCCCGCACCGGATCGGCGTCACCGCGGTCTGCCCCGGCATCGTCAACACCAACATCACCCGCAGCACCCGGTTCGTCGGCCTGGACGACCGCGAGCAGGAACAGGCCCGCGCCAGTACCTCCGCCTTGTACCGCAAGCGGAACTACCCGCCCTCGCGGGTCGCGCGGGCGATCCTGCTCGCCGTGCACCAGGACAAGCCGATCGCGCCGGTGACCCCCGAGGCGCACGCCGGCCTGCTGCTCTCCCGGCTCACCCCCGGTCTGCTGCGCGCCGCCGCCCGCTACGACCTCACCCCGCACTGATCCACCGGAACACTGATCACCGGAGCATCCGATGAGCCACGAGCAACCCGACCGGCTGGTCCTCACCCCGCGAGACGTGCACTTCGACTGGTCGAACACCCCGCTGCACTGGGTGCCGGGGGAACCGTTCACCACCCACATCCTCAACGTCACGCACCTGCTGCTGCCCGAGGGCGAACGCTGGTTCGTCCGGGTCTTCCAACAGGCGCTGCCGCTGATCCGGGACGCCGAACTGCGCGAGCAGGTGATCGGCTTCGTCGGGCAGGAGGCGGTGCACGCCGAATCGCACCAGGGTGCCCAGGAACACCTGCGGGAACAGGGGATCGACCCCGATCCGTACGTGCGGCAGGTGGAGTGGATCTTCGCCCGGATCCTCGGCGACCGGGACCTGGACGCACGCGGGCAGCGGGCCTGGCTGATCGAACGGCTGGCCTACGTGGCCGCGGTGGAGCACGTCACCGCCTTCCTCGGGCAGTGGGTCCTGGACGCCCGCGGCCTGGACCGGGCAGGCATCGATCCGACCATGCTGGACCTGCTGCGCTGGCATGGCGCCGAGGAGGTCGAGCACCGCTCGGTCGCCTTCGACCTGTACCAGCACATCGACGGCAGCTACCCGCGGCGACTGCGTGCGATGGCGGTCGTCGGGCCCGCGCTGGTGCTGTGCTGGGTGCGTGGCCTGCGCTACCTGATGCAGGCCGACCCGGTGCTGCGCGGGCAGGTCCGGCCGCACTGGCGGGATGTGCCGCGCAGCGCCCGGCGCGGCCTGCTGCCCGGCTACGGCTCGTTGCTGCGCAAGCTGTCCACCTTCCTGCGCCGCTCCTACCACCCCTCCCAGGAGGGCTCCACCGCACGGGCCGTGGCCTACCTGGCCACCTCGCCCGCGGCCAGGGCCGCGGGGCACTGATGACCCGCCAGGACACCCCGCCGCACCCCATTGGCGCCGGTCCCGACCGACTGGTCGGCTGGGCGGCGCGCGCGATGGACACCTACATCCGGCTGTTGCGCCGCGGCGGGGCCGCCGAGGGGCCGCCCGAGCCGCCGCGGCGGGTGCGGATCGCCGAGGTCAGGGCCGAGGCCGAGGACGTGGTGAGCCTGCGCCTGGTGGCCGCCGGCCGGACCCCGCTGCCCGCCTGGCAGCCCGGCCACCACCTGGACCTCCACCTGCCCTCGGGCAAGCGACGGCAGTACTCGCTGTGCGGGGACCCTACCGACCGTTCGGTAGGCTATCGGATCGCGGTGCGCCGGATCGCCGGGGGCGGCGGCGGATCTCGGGAGGTGCACGAACTGCGCGCCGGGGACGAACTGGGCATCCGCGGGCCGCGCAACGCCTTCCCGTTCGTCCGCGCCCCGCGCTACCTGTTCCTGGCCGGTGGCATCGGGATCACCCCGATCCTGCCGATGGTGCACGCCGCGGCCAGGGCGGGCGCGGACTGGCGTCTTGTCTACAGTGGACGGTCGCGAGCGAGCCTGCCGTTCCTGGCCGAGCTGGCCGGTTACGGCGACCGGGTGCGGGTGCACGCCGACGACGAGCACGGCGGCCCGCCCACCGCGGCGGACCTGGTCGACCCCGGCGACTCGGTGCTCTACTGCTGCGGCCCGCCCCCCATGCTCGCCGCGGTCAAGCAGGCCGTTCCGGTGACCCGGCCGCTCTACAGCGAACGCTTCAGCCCACCGCCGGTCCTGGGCGGCGCGCCGTTCGAGGTCGAGCTGCGCCGCACCGGCGTCACCGTGCCGGTGCCCGCCGAGGTCTCCGCGCTCACCGCGATCCGCGCCGTGCTGCCCGATATCGGCTACTCCTGCCAGCAGGGATTCTGTGGCACCTGCCGGGTCCGGGTGCTCGAGGGCGAACCGGACCGCGCCCATCCGGCCGACGAACCGGACCAGGCGCGCATCTGCGTGACCCGCGCACGCACCCGGCTCGCGCTGGATCTGTGATGATGAACCGGACATGACTGAACTGACCGAGACGAGCAGCCCGCCCCGGCGCAAACGCCGGATGTCCCCGGCCGAACGCCGCGAGGACCTCATCGGCGCGGCACTGGAGCTGTACAGCAGCCGGGCGCCGGAACTGGTGTCGATCGAGGACATCATCACCCACGCCGAGGTGTCCAGAGCGCTGTTCTACCGCTACTTCGGCAGCCTGCGCGAGGTGCACGTGGCCGCGCTGCGCACCGCGGTGGACGAGCTGGTGGACCGGCTGACCCGGCGCGAGCCCGGCACCCTGATCGACCAGCTCCGGCACTCCCTCGGGGTGTTCGTCGACGTCGCCGACACCTACGCCACCGCCTACATCGCGTTGCTGCGCAGCGGATCCGTGGTCGCCACCCAGGACACCGACACGCTGGTCGATGAGGTCCGGCACGTGGCGGTGCGGGAGATCCTCACCGTCACCGGGGTCACCGAGCCCAGCCCGTTCATGCTGCTGACCCTGCGCTGCTGGGTCGCGGTGGTCGAGGGCACCCTGCTGATCTGGTTGCAGGAACGCAAACACGGCCGCGAAGAGCTGATCGACTGGCTGATCGACCAGCTCGCCGCGATGACCGCGGCCACCGCCACCCGCGACCCCGTCACCGCCGAACTGCTGACCCGGATCGCCGCGGACGTCTGAGGCGGGCCCGCACCACACCTGCCCCGGGTTCCGGCTGCTGAACGCGGGAACGCGACGAAAGTTCCGTGCTATGCCGGATCGCCACCTGATTGTGATCCTGATGACCCGTTCAGAGCTGGCTGCGTTGCGGACAGGTGCCTTACGGTCACTGGGCCGCAGTGTTCGGGAAGCCGGTGTGAATCCGGCGTGGTCCTCGCCACTGTGACCGGGGAAGTCCCGTCTCGAACAGTGTCACTGGGCGGCTCAGCCGTCTGGGAAGGCCTGAGACGTGGCCATGATCCGGGAGCCAGGAGACCGGCTGCGGCGCGTACGGAACCGTCCACGAGGCATGGAGGAGAACATGTCGGCATCTGCCGCGTCCCCCGATCGTCCGACCGCCATCGCGGTGCCAGCCTGGTCCTGGCTGGTCGCCGCCGCCGCGCTGATCGTGCTGTACGTGCTGTTGCAGGAGAACGGCCTGTTGCTGGCACACGGCTCCGAGCTGATCCACGAGTTCGCCCACGACGGGCGGCACGCGCTCGGCGTTCCGTGCCACTGAACGGGGCCGCGTAGATGACTACTCCCACCTTCGGATCCACGCTGCTCCGTGGCGCCCTGGCCGGTGTGGTCGCCGGGCTGGCCGGCGCCGCGGTGCAGTACTTCCTGACCGAGATCCCCCTGGAAGCGGCACTCGCCGTGGAGGAGGCCCGCCCGGCCGACCCCGCGGCGGGCGACCACCACGAGGAGCTGTTCGACCGGGGCACCCAGCTCGTCGGCGGACTGCTGGCCACCGTGGTGATCGGGCTGTCCATCGGCCTGGTGTTCGCGGTCGCCTTCGCGCGGCTGCGCCACCGGCTGCCCGGCCGGGCCGACCTGGACCGCGCGTTGCTGCTGGGCGGCGTCGGGTTCCTGACGATCTCCTTACTGCCCGGCCTGAAGTACCCGGCCAACCCGCCCGGCGTCGGCGATCCGTCCACTGTGGAGGAACGCACGCTGCTGTACCTGGCGGTCATCGTCGCGGGACTGGTGCTGGCCAACCTCGCGCCGTGGTTCAACCGGTTCCTGGCGGGCAAGGGTCTTGACCGCTCGGTCCGGCTGGTGCTGACCGGACTGTCCACTGTGGTCCTGCTGGCACTGGTGGTTTTCCTGTTGCCCGCCAACAACGACCCGATCCCGGCGGACATCCCGGCCCCGCTGCTCTGGCAGTTCCGGCTGTACTCGCTGATCCAGCTGGCCACTCTGTGGACAGTGCTGGCCAGTGTGTTCGGCCTGCTGCTGGAGCGTCAGCAGCGCAAGGCTGACACGCCCGCGCTGGCCGCATAGCATCAACGGGCCGGGGCCGCGGGGCGAGGAGCCCGCGGCCCCGGCCCTATGCTTGCCCGGTGAGCACCGCACAGGAACGCTGGGCCCGGCAGCTCGCCGACTGGGCCATCCCGGCGCATGTGCTGGCCGGGGCCGCCGAATCGCCGTGGGTGTTGCCGCGTCAGGTGTTCCGCCGCCGCGCCGCCGCCCAGCTCGCCGCGCCCACCGGGGCCACCTTTGACCGGGCCCGGGTGGAACTGGACGAATCCGGTTCGCTGCTGGACATCGGCGCCGGGGCCGGGACGAGCAGCCTGCCGCTGCTGGCCGCCGGGCTGGTCACCGAGTTCACCGCGGTGGACGCCGACGCCGACCTGCTCGCCGCCTGCATCGAGGGCGCGGACTCCCTCGGCGTGCCCACCCGCGGACTGCGCGGCCGCTGGCCGGACCTGGCCAAGCGAGCCGGCGTCGCCGATGTCGTGGTGTGCGGCAACGTGGTGTACAACGTGCCCGACCTGGCCCCGTTCATCGCCGCCCTCACCGCGGCCGCGCGGCGCAGCGTGGTGCTGGAGACCGCGGCCCGGCACCCGCTGGTCGACCTCAACCCGCTGTGGCAACACTTTCACGGCCTCACCCGCCCCGAGGGTCCCACCGTCGACGATCTGATCGCCGCACTGGGCGAACTCGGCGTGCACCCCCACCTCACCCGCTGGCGGCGACCCTCGGAACCCGAGCACCGGGACTTCGCCGAGCTGGTCGAGACCACCCGCCGACGCCTGTGCCTGCCACCGGAGTCCGCCGCCGAGGTCGACCGGGTGCTGCGGGAGCACGGCCACAACCCTGAGCTGCCACCGGATCTGGGCTCCTCCGGCCGCGAGCTGGCGACCCTGACCTGGCCGGGCTGGGCGGACTGAGGGCGCGGCGCGGCCACGAGCTGGCCGCCCGTCGCCACCTGCGCACACCCCTGGTGCTGCACCAGGAAGACCCGGCAGCGGCCTGGCCCGCGCTGGCCGCCGAGCAGGTGACCAGCGTGCTGGTCGAATTGTCGGCGGGCCGGAGCCCGGACTCCGGCCGGCAGGTGCTGCTGCCCTGTGCGCTGCACGGTGGCGGCCCCGGTCAGGCGTTGATCGTCTTCAACTACCCGGACAGCCCGGCCACGCTGACCGCGTGATCCACGTCGGCGGGGTGGCTTGAGCGGCAGGTCCGCCTACCGACCGGTCGGTAGGCGGAGATTGTGGGTGGTCCGGTGCGTGGGTGGCGGAAATGTGGGTGGTCGGACCCGATGTGCCGTCGGTCGGGCACGTATTGGCTTGTCAACAGGAGGCAACACGACCGAGGAGGGACCGGATGGGTGAGCCGGTGCGGGTCAGCGTCGTCGCGATGGACCCGATGCTGGAAGCCGGCGCGACCGGTGCATTGCACAGCTGCCCGGATGTGGCCGTGGCGGGCCCGGCCGAGGCGGCGGAGGTGACCGTGGTGATCGTGGACGCGGTGGCCGAGGCCGTGCTGGACCTGGTGCGGGAGACCAGGAACCGCCCGGACCGGCCGGAGGTGGTGCTGGTGGCCACCGATCTGCGACCCGCGGAGGCCCTGCACGCCATCGCCGCGGGCGCCCGCGGCCTGCTGCGCCGCCGGGAGGCCAGCGCGGACCGGCTGGCCCGCACCGTGCTGGCCGCCGCGGGCGGGGACTGCACGGTGCCGCCGGATCTGCTCGACTCGCTGCTGGAGCACCGCGCCCGGCCGGTCGAGCGGGCCGGGGTCGGCGGGGTGGCGCTGAACGAGCGGGAACGCGAGGTGCTGCGGCTGGTCGCGGACGGGCGGGAGACCGGGGAGATCGCCCAGGAACTGTGCTACTCGCCGCGGACCGTGGTCAGCGTGGTGCACGACATCACGCACCGGTTCCGGCTGCGCAACCGGGCGCACGCGGTGGCCTACGCGTTGCGGGCAGGTCTGCTGTGACCGCGGTGGCGCAGCTGCGGGTGCGGCTGGACGCGACCGACGCCACGGTCCGGGCCGGGGCGCTGGAGTTGTTGTCCCGCGCGGGTATCGCGGTCGACCCGGCGGAGGCGACGGTGACCCTGGCGGCGGGCGGCACGGTGGAGGAGGCCCTGGACGCCGCCCTCGCCACGCCGGAACCCGCGTTGTCGGCCGTCCGGTCCGGGCGGGACCGGCGGCTGATGGTGCTGGCCGACACCTTCGCCCCCGCGGGCGTGCTGCGCGCGGTGCGCACCGGGGTGAGCGTGCTGTTGCACGCCGGGCGCACCACTACCGACCAGTTGGTCGCCGCGGTGCATTCGGCCCGGCACGGCGACGGCCGGTTGCCCTCGGAGGTGCTGGCCCGGCTGCTGTCCGGGCCGGAGACCGCGGTGGTCACCGCGCCCCGCACGCTCACCGCGCGGCAGACCGCGGTGCTGACCCTGATGGCCGACGGGCACGGCAACGCCGCGATCGCCCGTTCGCTGTCCTGTTCCGAGCACACCGTGAAGAACGTGATCTACGAGCTGATGGCCCGGCTCCAGGTGCGCAACCGCTCGCACGCGGTGGCCCGCGCGGTCCGCGCCGGACTGATCTGATCTCCGGAGATTCACTGTCACACCAGGAAAAGGCCCCGTCGGTCGCGACGGGGCCTTCGTGCGGCAGGCGATCAGCCGGTGGAACTCAAGGCGGCCTCCTCGGCGGGTAGGAAGTCGGTGAGTTCCACCCCGAGGCCGGACTCCCGCGCGACCCGCAGCACCAGCGCGGACACGGCCAGGTCGAGCACGCCGAGACCGAAGGGGGAGAACAGGGTCACCCGGTGCGGGTCCCGCCGGTGGTCCGTGCCGATGTCGAGCAGGTCGCCGAGCGTGCCGGTGATGAACTCGCGGTGGCCCAGGTGCTGTTCGGCCAGGTGCAGCGAGGTGGCCGCGCGGCACACGTGATCGTGGTCGTCGACGATGTTCACCGCGCCCAGGACCCCGTCGATGGTGACATCGCGCAGGGACAGGCCGAGCACCAGCGTGCCCGGGTGGCAGGCGCTGAGGTCCACGTGCGGCACGGAAGCGGTGGTGGCGAAGGAGATCAGCCGGTTCGCGGCCAGGGCCTGGTCGAGGTCGGTGGCCACGGTGACGGTCAGCTCCGGGTCGGCGCAGGTGGCGAAGGCCGCCGCCCGCTCGCGGTCCAGGTCGAACACGGTCACCGCGCGCAGTTCGGGCCGTACCACCCGGAGGAACCGCAGCACCTCCCGGTTGATCACCCCGCAGCCGATCAGGGTGACCCCGGAATCCGGCGTGGCGCCGGGCAAAGTCGCCGCGGCCAGGGCTGCGCTGGCCGCGGTGCGCCGGGCCGAGATGGTCGAACCCTCCAGCAGTGCCACCGGATTGCCGGTGCGCATCGAGTTCAGCACGATCGCGGCCGAGGCCCGTTGCAGGCCGAGGGAGACGTTGCCGGGGAAGCTGGCGATCCACTTCATCCCGGCGACCGCCTGCGCGCCACCGAGATAGGCTGGCAGGCCGATGATCCGGTTGCGGGTGTCGTCCGGGAAACGCAGGAACACCGAGTGCGGCAACGCGGTCTCGCCCCGCGCGTGCTGCACGTAGGCCTGCCGCACCGCGGCCAGCACCTCCAGCTCCCGCCCGTCCAGCACCCGCCGGACCGTGTCGTTGCCGAGGATCAGCACCGGGCCACCTCCATCGCGTCGTCCTTCCACAGTTCGGTGACGTCGCCGAACTGGGCCGCGACCCAGTCGTCGTCGTAGATCGTGTCGAGGTACCGCTCACCGCGGTCGGGCAGGATCAGCGCGCAGTTCGCCCCGGCCGGGATCCGCTCCCGCAGCCGGTGCAGCGCCGAGACCACCGCGCCGGAGGACCCGCCGGCCAGGATCGCCTCCCGCCCCGCGAGCCTGCGGCAGCCGACCACGCAGTCCAGGTCGTTGACATGCACCACCTCATCGGCCAGCCCCGGCCGGAACAACTCCGGCCGCACCGCCGCGCCGTGCCCGGGAATCAGCCGGTTGCCCACCGGGGTGTGGAAGATCGCGCTGCTCTCCGCGTCCACCGCGATGATCCGCACCCCCAGCCCGTGCTCCCGCGCGTACTCCGCGCACCCGCGCAGCGTCCCGGCCGAACTCACCGTGCACAGCAGGAAATCCAGCTCGCCGTCCAGCGCCTCGACGATCTCGCGCATGGTGCCGCGGTGCGCCCAGGCGTTGCGGGTGTTGCCGTACTGGTTGGGGCAGTAGGCATCCGGCAGCGTGGCCAGCAGTTCCCGCACCCGGCGCCGGCGCATCGGCAGGTACTCGCCGGTGGCCGGATCGCGGTCGGTGACGGTGTGCACCTCGGCGCCGTAGGCCCGCATGATCGCGATGTTCTGCGGGTTGGTGCGCGGGTCCACCACGCAGAGGAAGCGCAGTTCCATGATCCGGCACACCTGGGCGAGTCCGATGCCGAGGTTGCCGGAACTGGACTCCACCACCACCGACCGGCCGGGCACGACCGCGCCGGTGCGCACCGCCTCGGTCAGCATCGCGTAAGCGGACCGATCCTTGATGCTGCCACCGGGATTGGCCGCCTCCAGCTTCGCGTGCACCCGGAACCCGCTGCCGGGCAACAACCTGGTCAGCTCGACCAGCGGGGTCCCGCCGATCGTGCCGAGCACCCCGGCCGAACCGGCGCCGTAGCCGCTCATGCCGGTCAGCTCACCTGTTCCATGCGGCGGCGCAGGCTCAGCGGGCGCATGTCGGTCCACACCCGGCCGATGTGGTCCAGGCAAACCTGCCGGGATCCCTCGGTGCCCTCGGCGTGCCAGCCGAGCGGCAGTTCCCGGTCGGCCCGCCAGATCGAGTACTGCTCCTCGTCGTTGCGCACGACGCGGTACACGGCCTCGTCGTTCTCCTCGGTCATGCCGTCCTCCCGGGTCGGTGTACTGGCCCGCCGAGCGTCCCCCGTCGTGGCCGGTGGGCCATAGGGACAAACGCGCACCGGCAGTGGCGGTCGAGCGCTGCTGTTCCTTCCCTGGCGAGGCAGGGGGCGTCGGCCGCACTCTTCGGTGGACCAGGGCCAAGCAGGTGGAGGTGACCGGTGGACAGCGGTGCCAGGGTGACGTCGTTCGCACAGCAACGGCTGTTGTTCCTCGACCAGCTCCGTCCCGGCGCGCCGGACTACCTGCTGCCACTGGCGCTGCGGGTGCACGGCGAGTTGGATGTGTCCGCACTGACCGGGGCGTTCCACGGGATCATCGCGCGGCACGAGATCCTGCGCACCCGCTACACCACGGTCGGGCAGATCATTGAGTCCGAAGTGGACAGTGTGCCCAGCATGCACGACCTTGACGGGACGCCGGATGTCGAAACCCGGCTGGCCGAGCTGGTCGAGCTGGAACTGCGCCGCCCGATCGACCTGAGCACCGCGCCGCCACTGCGGCTGACCCTGGTGCGCCTGGCCGCGGACGAGCACCTGCTGCTGTTCGTGGTGCACCACATCGCCTTCGACGGCTGGTCCTGGGGCGTGCTGGCCCGTGAGCTGGCCGCCGGATACCACGAGCGCACCGGCGGTCCCGCTGCCGAGTTGCCCGAGTTGTCCTTGCAGTACGCGGACTTCGCCGCCTGGCAGCGGGAGCGACTCACCGGGGACCGGCTGAGCAAGCAGCTCGACTTCTGGCGCACCGGACTCGACGGCCTGACCCCACTGGAACTGCCCACCGACCGGCCGCGCCCTACCGTCTGGGACGGGGCGGGCGATGTGGTCCGGTTCCAGCTGCCGCCCGAGCTGGTCGCCCAGGTCGACGCCTACGCCAGGAGCCGCCGCGCCACCCGGTTCATGGTGCTGCTGGCCGCTTTCGAGGCGTTGCTGGCCCGCTACACCGGGCAGACCGACCTCGCCGTGGGCACTCCGGTCGCCGGTCGCACCCGCACCGAGGCCGAACCGTTGATCGGCCTGTTCGCCAACACCCTGGTGCTGCGCGGCGACGTCTCCGGCCGGCCAACCTTCGGTGACCTGGTGGACCGGGTGCGGGTCGCCGCACTGGCCGCGTTCTCGCACGCTGAGGTGCCGTTCGAGCGGATCGTGTCGGAGTTGGCCCCGGACCGCGATCTGTCCCGCAACCCGCTGTTCCAGGTCTCCTTCTCGCTGCGCAACGCGGTGGCCGAGCCGATCACCCTGCCCGGCCTGGACACCGACCTGGTGCCCACCCCGCTGCTGGGCACCCCGTTCGATCTGTTGCTGGATATGGACATCCGCGCCGACGGCACCCTGGCCGCGCGACTCCAGTACGCCACCGCGTTGTTCGACGAGTCCACCGTGCGCCGGATCGCCGAGGGTTACCAACAACTGCTGCGCACCGCACTGTCCACACCGGACACTCCGGTGGCACAGATCGAACTCATCTCCGCCGAGGACCACCGCGACCTGATCGCCAAGTACAACGACACCGCCACCGCGTTGCCCGGCGGTTGCCTGCACGAGCTGTTCGCGGTCCAGGCCGCGCGCACCCCGGACGCGGTCGCCCTGCGCGGTCCGGACGGCGAGCTGAGCTTCCGCGAACTGGACCAGCGCGCCAACGGCTTCGCCCACCTGCTGCGGGGCAAGGGGATCGGGCCGGAGTCACTGGTCGGAGTGTGCCTGTCGCGCGGCTTCGACCTGGTGGTGGCGCTGCTCGGAGTGTTGAAGGCGGGCGGGGCCTATCTACCGCTGAACCCGGCGGACCCGGCCGCCCGGCGAGCCGATCTGCTTACCGAGGCTGGGGTAACGCTGCTGGTCACCGGTGGCGAGCCGGGGCCGGCGGACTGGACCGGGGCCACCGTGACGGTGCCGGCCGACGAGGGCGTCGCGGGCGCCACGGCTCCGGTCCAGGCGGTCCACCCGGACAACGCCGCCTACGTGATCTTCACCTCCGGCTCCACCGGGAAGCCCAAGGGTGTCACCATCACCCACCGCAACCTGGTCAACTACGTCAGCTGGGCGGCCAGCGCCTACGGCAGCCACACCCACGGCACCGCGCTCTATTCCTCGGTCGCCTTCGACCTGCCGGTCACCTCGCTCTACCCCGCGCTGCTCACCGGCATCCCGGTCACCCTCACTGCCGACGACGGCTCAGCCGGCCTGGACGCGCTGGTGAATGCCTTGGAGCACAACACCTTCGACCTGCTCAAGCTCACCCCCACGCACGTCGGCGTGCTCGGCCAGGAACTCTCCCCGCACGCCCTGCGCACCGGTGCCCCGCACGTGGTCGCCGGCGGCGAGCTGCTCACCGGCGCACTGCTCGACCCGTGGCGGCGGCACGCCCCGGACACCGTGGTGTTCAACGAATACGGACCCACCGAAACCACTGTCGGCTGCTCGGTGCTCATCCGCCGGGCCGGTGAACTCGATCCCGGCCCGCTGCCGATCGGCGCGCCGATCGCCAACACCACCATGTACGTCCTGGACACCGAGCTGCGGCCGGTGCTGCCGGGTGCGGTGGGGGAGCTGTACATCGGCGGTGACCAGGTCGCCCGCGGCTACCACAACCAGAGCGCGCTCACCGCGGCCAAGTTCGTGCCCGACCCGTTCACCCCCGGCGCACGGCTGTACCGCAGCGGCGACCTGGTACGGCACCGGGCCGACGGTGAACTGGAGTTCGTGTCCAGAGTGGACACCCAGATCAAGATCCGTGGCTTCCGGATCGAACCCGGCGAGGTCGAGGCCGCGCTGACCACGCACCCGGACATCCGGGAGGCCGCCGTGGTCGCGCACCGCGGCAACCTGGTCGCCTACCTGGCGTCCACAGTGGACATCGACGTCGCCGGCCTGCGCGTCAAACTGGGCCAGCACCTGCCCGAACACCTGGTGCCCGCCCAGTACGTGGTGCTGCCCGTGCTGCCCAAGACCGCCAGTGGCAAGGTCGATCGCAAGGCCCTGCCCGACCCGGCCGCACATCGCCGGCCCACCGACGTCGAACAGGTCGCCCCGCGCACTCCGATCGAGCACGCGGTGGCCGCGGTCTGGGCCGAATTCCTTGAGCTGCCGCGGGTTGGTGTGCACGAGGACTTCTTCCTGCTCGGCGGCAACTCCCTGCTCGCCACCCGGATCGCCGCCCGGCTGCGCACCCAGCTCGACGTCGAACTGCCCCTGGCCGAGGTCTTCACCGCGCGCACCGTGGCCCGCCTGGCCGAGGTGATCACCGCCGCCGGACCCGGTCAGTTGCCGATCACCCCGGTCTCCCACGACGGTCCGCTGCCGCTGTCCTTCGCCCAGCAGCGCCTGTGGTTCCTGGACCGGCTCGCCCCCGGTGGCACCGACTACCTGGTCCCGTTCGCCCTGCGCCTGACCGGCGAACTCGACGAACCCGCACTACGTGATGCCGTGCAGGACCTGGCCGACCGGCACGCGATCCTGCGCACCCGCTACGCCGAACAGGACGGCGAACCAGTCCAGCTCGTCGACCCGGCCGCGCGGATCCCGTTCACCACCCTGAACACCGACGGCGACCCCCTGGACCTGGTGCACGCCGACCTGCGGCAGCCCTTCGACCTGGCCACCCAGCTCCCGGCCCGTGCCACCCTGATCCGGGTCGGCGCCACCGACCACCTGTTCCTGCTGACCCTGCACCACATCAGCTCCGACGGCTGGTCCGCCGAGGTCCTGGCCACCGACCTCAACCGCCTCTACACCGCCCGCCGCCACGGCGAAACCCCGCCGCCACCGCCCCCGGTGCAGTACGCGGACTACGCCACCTGGCAGCGCGCTACCGCGGACACCCCCGAGTTCGCCACCCGCCTCGACCACTGGCGCGGGACCCTGGCAAATCTGTCCACAGTGGACTTACCGACCGACCGACGCCGCCCCCGGGTACGCGACTGGCGTGGTGACCGGCTGGCCATCGAACTGCCCGCGGAACTCGGCCGCGCCGCGGAAACCCTGGCCCGGCAACACGGTGCGACCCCGTTCATGGTGCTGCTGGCCGCCTTCCAGGCCCTGCTCGCCCGGCACGGCGGCGGCCAGGACATCCCGGTCGGCACCGCGGTCGCCGGACGTGATCGCCCCGAACTGGACGCCCTGCTCGGCTTCTTCGCCAACACCCTGGTGCTGCGCGGCGATCTCAGCGGCAATCCAAGCTTCACCGACCTGCTCACCCGGGTCCGCGACACCGCCCTGGACGCCTACGCGCACGCCGACATCCCGTTCGAGCGGATCGTGGCCGAACTCGCCCCCGACCGCGACCCGTCCCGCAACCCGCTGTTCCAGGTGATGTTCGAGGTCCGCCCGGACAATCCGGCCCCGTTCACCCTGCCCGGACTGGGTGTCGAGCAGATCGGGATCAGCTGGCCCATCGCCAAGTTCGACCTGATGCTCTCCGTGCTGCACCGCACCGACGGCTCGCTGCGCTGTGGCTTCGAGTACGCCACCGCCCTGTTCAACGAGTCCACTGTGGAACGCCTGGCCGGGCACTACGGACGTCTGCTCGCCGCCGTGCTGGCCGACCCCGATCGCCCGCTGCACCAGGCCGACGTCCTCGACGACACCGAGCGTTCCCGCCTCACCACCGGCTGGACCGATGCCTGGACCCAGCGCCCCGCGGCCACCCTGCCCGACCTGGTCACCGAACAGGCCTACCGCACCCCGGGCGCCACCGCGGTGATCTTCGGCAACACCACGCTGACCTACGCCGAACTGCACACCCGCGCCGACCGCCTGGCCCGGCAGCTGCGCACCCTCGGCGTCCGCCCGGAAACCCCGGTGGCGGTCGCCCTGCGCCGGGACGTCGACCTGGTCACCGCCGTGCTCGGGGTGCTCAAGGCCGGGGCCACTTACGTCCCGATCGACCCGGCCCACCCGCCGCAGCGCCGAGAACACGTGCTCCGGGACAGCGGCGCCCAGGTCCTGATCAGCCAGTCCTGGATCCGCGACGACCTTCCGGACACCCGGATTCCATTGTTGCTGCTGGACGAACCAGGACCGCGGCCCAGCACTGACACACTGTCCACACTGGACTCGGCCGGTGCCGCCTACGTCATCTACACCTCCGGCTCCACCGGCCGCCCCAAGGGTGTGGTGATCAGCCACGAGGCCATCCGCAACCGGGTGCTGTGGACCGTGCGCGAACACGGCCTCGGCCCGGCCGACCGGGTGCTGCAGAAGACCACGGTCAGCTTCGACGCCTCGATGTGGGAGTTCCTGGCCCCGCTGGTCTCCGGCGGCACCGTGGTGGTCGCCGCCGACGGCGTGCCCCGCGACCCGGCCGCCATGGTCGCCGCGATGATCGAACACCGGGTCACCGTGCTCCAGCTGGTGCCCTCGGTGCTGAGAATCCTGGTCCAGCAACCAGGTCTGGCCGACTGCACCGCGCTGCGCCTGGTGTTCTGCGCGGGCGAACCCCTGCCAGCCGACCTGTGCGACGACCTGCTCCGCCAGGTCCCGGTGCGGCTCACCAACACCTACGGCCCGACCGAATGCGCCATCGACGTCACCGCCTGGCAGTACACCGGCGACGAGCCCAACGAGATCGTCGCCATCGGCCGCCCACTGGACAACACCCGGATCCTGGTCCTCGACCGGGACAACCAGCTCGCCCCGATCGGCGTGCCCGGCGAACTGTGTGTGGCCGGAGTCAACCTGGCCCGCGGCTACCACGGCCGCGGCGACCTCACCGCGGAACGCTTCGCGCCCAACCCGTTCCCGGTCGAACCCGGCGAACGCCTCTACCGCACCGGCGACCTGGCCCGGTGGCGCGCGGACGGCGTGCTCGAATACCTGGGCCGCATGGACCGCCAGGTCAAACTGCGCGGCGTCCGGATCGAACCCGGCGAGATCGAGATCGCGCTGTGCGAACACCCCGCGATCACCGCCGCCGCAGTCGAGGTCTACGCCGTCGGCGCCGACCAGCGCCTGGTCGCACACCTGGTCACCAGCACCGAGACCGACCCGGCCGAAATCCGGGCGCACCTCGCTGATCGGCTGCCCGAAGCCATGATCCCCGCCGTACTGCGCTTCCTGGACGCACTGCCGCTCACCGCCAGCGGCAAGATCGACCGAGCCGCGCTGCCCGGCCTCGACGGCCTCGACACCGCTACCGACCACGTCGAACCCCGCACCCCGGCCGAAATCACCATCGCCGCCCAGTTCGCCGAACTGCTCGGCACTGCCAGGGTCGGCGCGACCGACGACTTCTTCGCCCTGGGCGGGCATTCTCTGCTCGCCACCCGCCTGGTCTTCCGGCTGCGCACCGCCTTCGGCGTGGACATACCGGTCGCCGAGGTCTTCACCCGCCGCACCGTCGGATCGCTCGCCGACCTGGTGTCCACATCGGACAGACGAGTCGACCCGATCGTCCGGGTGCCACGGGATGTCGACCTGCCGCCATCCTCGGCCCAGCGCCGGATGTGGTTCCTGGACCAGCTCGAACCCGGCAGCGCCGAATACCTGGTGCCCCTGGTCCTGTGCCTGCGCGGCCCCCTGGACCTCACCGCGTTCAGCGGCGCCCTGGACGATGTGGTGGCCCGGCACGAGATCCTGCGCACCCGCTACCTGGCCCCGCTGGGCGATCCGATCCAGCTCATAGACCCGGCCGTCAGCCTCGACCTGCACCCGATCGACCTGACCACGCTGCCCTACCAGGAAGCCGTCACCCAGGCGGAAACCCTGGTGCACGCCGACACCGCCCGCCCGTTCGCGCTGGATGAGGACATCCCGTTCCGCGCCTTGCTGATCCGCATCCGCCCGGACGAGCACCTGATCGCGCTCACCGCCCACCACATCGCGGTCGACGCCTGGTCCATCGACGTGCTCACCCGCGACCTGGGCCACTACTACGAATCCCGCACCACCGGCGACAACCCGCCCACCGCACCCACGGTCCAGTACGCGGACTTCGCCGCCTGGCAACACCACTGGTCCACCGGCCCCGAGCCCGAACGCCACCTGATCTACTGGCGCGACCGCCTCGCCCACCTGCCCCAGCTCGAACTCCCGAGCGACCGCCCGCGCCCGTCTACAAGGGACAGTCGTGGTGACCTGCTCGCCATCGAGATCCCCGCCGACACCACCACCGCCGTCGACACCCTGGCCCGCGTACACGGCGCCACCCCGTTCATGGTGCTGCTGGCCGCCTTCCACCTCCTGCTGTCCCGGCACACCGGCCAGTCCGACGTCGCGGTCGGCACCCCGGTGGCCGGGCGCACCAGGGCCGAGGTGGAGGACATGCTCGGCGCCTTCCTGAACACGGTGGTGCTGCGCGAATCCCTCGCCGGTGTCCCCAGTTTCGGCGCGCTGATCGACCAGGTCCGCGAGCACGTGATCGGCGCCTTCGCTCACCAGGACCTGCCCTTCGAGCGCCTGGTGGACGAACTCCAACCCGAACGCGACCTGTCCCGCAACCCGCTGTTCCAGGTCATGTTCGAGCTGCAACAGGCCCAGCGCACCCCACTCCGCCTGCCCGGCCTGACCGTCGAACGCGTGCAGGCTCCGTGGCACACCGCGAAGTTCGACCTCACCCTGTCCCTGGGCCGTCGCGCCGACGGCAGTCTCACCGGACTGTTCGAGTACGCCACCGCGCTGTTCGACGAGTCCACGATCCAGCGGATGGCCGGGCACTACCTGCACCTGTTGCACGACGCCGTCACCAACCCAGCCCTGCCGCTCGACGCACTGTCCATGCTCACCGAACCCGAGCAGCACCAGCTCCGGCACGAGTGGAACCCGCGGGCCCCCGTGGAAACCCCGGCTTGCGTGCCCGCGCTGTTCGAGCAGCGCGTGCAACAGCACCCGGACGCCGAAGCGGTCTCCTTCGGCCCCGAACGACTCAGCTACGCCGAACTCAACGCCCGCGCCAACCAGCTCGCCCACCACCTGCGCGCGCACGGCGTCGGCCCGGAGACCATCGTCGCGGTCTGCCTGGACCGCGGCCTGGACGCGGTGATCTCCCTGCTCGCCGTGCTCAAAGCCGGTGGCGCCTACGTCCCGATCGACCCGGACCATCCGGCCGACCGGCTCACCTTCATGCTCGCCGACGCCACCGCGCACCTGGTGATCACCACCGGCGACCGGCACCTGTCCACCGACCGACCGGTCGTTAGGTTGTCCGACGAGGCCCAGGCCATCGCCCACCGCCCGGCGACCAACCTCACTCCGCTGGCCACCCCGGCCCACCTGGCCTACATGATCTTCACCTCGGGTTCGACCGGGCGTCCCAAGGGCGTGCTGATCGAACACGGCTCCTACGCCCACCACTGCCGGGTCATCGCCGAGCAGTACGACATCCTCCCGACCGACCGGGTGGTACTGCTGTCCGCGCTGACCTTCGACGTGGCCATGGACCAGATCGCGGCCACCCTGCTGGTCGGCGCGAGCATCGTGGTGGCCGACCCGCTGTTCTGGAGCCCGGCCGAACTGCCCGACCGGATCCACGAACACGGCATCACCATCATGGAGATCACCCCCGCCTACTACCGCGAGGTCCTGCGCACTCTCCAGCCCGGCGATCCGCGACTGCGTGGCCTGCGCCTGATGAACGTCGGCAGCGACGTCGTCACCGTCGAGGACGCCCGGCAGTGGGCCGCGACCGGACTTCCCGGCCGGTTCCTGTGCAACTACGGCCCCACCGAGGCCACCGTCACCTGCCTGCTACGCCCCATCACCACCGTACCCGCCGAGGCCCGCGCCGAGGCCGCCCTGCCCATCGGCCGCCCGGTGCCCGGCACCCGCGCGTACATTGTGGACAGACATGGTGACCCGGTACCCGTTGGTGTGCCAGGAGAACTGCTGCTCGGCGGCTTTCGGCTGGCCCGCGGCTACCACCGGCGACCCGAACTGACCGCGGAGAAGTTCGTCCCCGACCCGTTTGGCGCGGAACCCGGCGCCCGCCTGTACCGCACCGGCGACCTGGTGCGCTACCTGCCCGACGGCACCATCGATTTCCTCGGCCGGATCGACCACCAGGTGAAACTCCGCGGCTTCCGGATCGAACTCGGCGAGATCGAAGCCGTGCTCGCCCAGCACCCGGCGGTCCGCGCCGCGGTCGTGGTGGCCAGGGACGTCCAGCCCGGCGACCGGCGACTGGTCGCCTACCTGGTGGCGCAGGACCGGACACCGGAGATCACCGACCTGCGCGCGTTCGCGGCGGAGCGACTGCCCGAGTACATGGTGCCCGGCCTGTGGACCTTCCTGCCCGAACTGCCGCTCACCCCGAGCAAGAAGGTCGACCGCAAGGCGTTGCCACAACCCGAGATCGACCGCCCGGACCTCGAAAGCCCCTATCTGGCACCAAGAACCCCGACCGAGCACATCGTGTCCGGGATCTGGGGCGAGGTGCTGGGTCTGAGCCGGATCGGGGTCGAGGACGACGTGTTCGCCCTCGGCGCGCACTCCCTGCTCGCCACCCGTGTGCTGGCCCGGCTGAACGTGGTCTTCGGCATCGACCTGCCGCTGCGCCGCCTGTTCGAGGCCACCACCGTCGCCACCCTGGCCGAGGCGGTGCAGCAGGCGATCGAGGCGGAGATCGACCAACTCTCCGACGAAGAAGTCGCCGCTCTGCTGGCCGAACCCGGCGAGCGCTGACCGCCACCACCCGAGAGGACCCCACGATGACCGTCACCGCGCACCACCCCGGCACGCACACCGCGGCCACCGACTTCTCGGTGTTCCAGGACCTCGAATCCGAGGTGCGCAGCTACTGCCGGAAGTTCCCGATCGTCTTCCACCGCGCCAAGGGCGCCGAACTGCACGGCGAGGACGGCCGGGTCTTCATCGACTTCTTCTGCGGCGCGGGCACCCTGAACTACGGGCACAACAACGACTTCATCAAGCGCCGCCTCACCGAGTACCTGGCCGCCGACGGCATCGTGCACGGCCTGGACATGCACACCGTGGCCAAACGCGAGTTCCTCAACGCCTTCGCCGAGATCGTGCTCCGGCCGCGCGACCTGGACTACAAGATCCAGTTCTGTGGGCCCACCGGCACCGACGCGGTCGAGGCCGCGCTCAAACTGGCCCGCAAGGCCACCGGCCGCACCGGCCTGGTCGCCTTCACTGGTGCCTACCACGGCATGTCCCGCGGCTCCCTGGCCGTCACCGGCAGCCGCCGCGCCCGCCGAGCCGGCGGCATCGGGCCATCCGAAGTCACCTTCGTGCCCTATGAGGACAGTCCACAAGGGACCTTCGACTCGGTCGGCTACCTGGAACGGCTGCTCGCCGACCCGTCCTCCGGCTTCGAGATCCCGGCCGCGGTGATCGTGGAGCCGATGCAGATGGAGGGCGGCATCTACCCGGCCTCCCCGGACTGGCTGCGTTCCCTGCGCGCGCTCACCGAGCGGCACGGCATCCTGCTGATCTTCGACGAGATCCAGGCCGGTTGTGGCCGCACCGGCACCTTCTTCTGCTTCGAGCACGCCGGGGTGGTGCCGGACATGGTCACCGTGTCCAAGTCCATCGGCGGCTACGGACTCCCGCTGTCGCTGACCCTGTTCCGTCGCGACCTGGACGTGTGGGAGCCGGGCGAGCACACCGGCACCTTCCGCGGCAACCAGCTCGCCTTCGTCGCCGCCACCGCCGCCTTGGACCTGTGGCGGCAGACCAAGTTCCACACCGACCTGGCCGTGGCGTCCCGGCGTCTGGACCGCTTCCGCACCGAACTCCTGGACCCGGCGATCACCACCCGCGGCCGCGGCATGGCCCTGGGCATCGACCTGGCCGATGCCGGTGGGCCGGAGCGCGCGGATCTGGTGCAGCGACACGCCTTCGAGCACGGCCTGATCGTGGAGCTGTGCGGCCGCCACGACGAGGTGATCAAGGTGCTGCCGCCGCTGACCATCGACATCGCCCGGCTGGACCGTGGACTCGACGTGCTCCGCGACGCCCTGCACAGCACCCGGAACCGGTGAGGAGTCAACGATGTCCGACCGACGACACCTGATCTCCATCGACGATCTGTCCGATGAGGACCTGCGCTGGCTGGTCCAGCGCGGCGCCGAATATTCCGCGGGCGACCTCGAAGGCGCGAGACCGTTGCGGGACCTGGTGGTCGCGGTGCTGTTCCGCCGCACCTCCACCCGCACCCGCACCGCCTTCTCCGCCGGCGCGCTGCGCCTGGGCGCCCAGCTGATCACCTACGGTCCCGGCGACCTCCAGGAGAACACCGGCGAGTCCGTCGAGGACACTGGCGCGGTCCTCGCCGGCATGCTCGACGTCCTGGTCGCCCGCACCGCCGGACCGGAACGGGAACTCCGCGCCTACGCGGCCCAACAGCGGATGGCGGTGATCAACGCGATGACCGCGGAGGAACACCCCACCCAGGCCCTCACCGACCTCACCACGCTGACCCGCCACTTCGGCCGGGTCGACGGGCTTCGCGTGCTGTACGCGGGGGAGGGCAACAACACCGCGACCGCGCTGACCCTGGCCCTGCCCCGCTTCCCCGGCACCGAACTGCACCTGCGCACGCCACCCGGCTATGGCGTCCCGGCGAGCTTCGTCGAACGCGGCGAGATCAGCGCCAAACGTAGCGGCGCCCGGATCGAGCAGCGACACGACCTGGCCGACCTGCCCGAGGTCGACGTCGTCTATACCACCCGCTGGCAGACCACCGGCACCAGCAAACCCGACCCCGACTGGCGCACGATCTTCGCACCGTTCCAAGTGGACAGTGCGCTGCTGTCAGCCTGTCCCGGCGCGGTGTTCATGCACGACCTGCCCGCGCACCGCGGCGAGGAGGTCACCGCCGAGGTGCTCGACGGCCCGGCCAGCATCGCGTTCACGCAGGCGGAGAACAAGTACCACAGCGCACGCGCCGTCCTGGAATGGTGCACGGCCTGATCCGAAAGGTGTCCGTCGCGATGTCCGACAACGTCTTCCTCCCCACCGGCGGCTGGCGGCTGTGGTCCCAGTTCTCTCTGCGTGGCCCCGGTTTCCCCGCGGCCGGAGTGCTCCGGCTGGCCCCGGAGGGCCTGGCCGCGGCCGCGGACAAGTTCGACCGGGGCACCCCACTGTCCGGTGTGGACTGGACTGCCTTCGAGGAGGAGTTCGGCACGGCCGCGGTGCGGACCGCCCTGGAACTCCAGGACATCGCGGCCCGGCCCGACTTCCGCGCCGCGGTGGCCTGGCAGAACCGCACCGTGCTCGGCACTGGCATCAAGCCCTTCCTGGACTGGACTCCCACCGCGGCCGGGCGCAGCAGCATGCCCCGCCAGCGCGAGGAACTGGTGGCCCACTACTGGCAGCGGTTCTGCGTCAAGAACGACACCATCGGCTTCTTCGGCCCGGTCGGCTGGGGTCGCTGGGACCTGGCACAGGAAGGCGTGACGGTCGATCCTGGCGAGGGGCTGATCGCCGAGTCCACTGTGTACTTCTCCAGCTGGGCCATCGACACCCTCGCCCGCGTGCTCGGCGAGGACCCCGCCCTGCGCCGCTGGACCCCGCCGCGCCGAGTGTCCTTCGTCCGGATCAACGCCGACACCGTGCACCTGCCCGGTCGCCCACCTCAACCGATCACCCCGGACCAGCGCGAACTCCTGCTGCACTGCGACGGCACCCGCTCCCCGGTAGACCTGGCCGCCCAGCTCGGCCGGACCCAGGAGGCGGTGCTGGCCGGGATTGACGACCTGGTCAAGCGGCGCTGGGCGGTGTGGCGGCTGGAGGTCCCGACCACCGCGCACCCCGAGCAACACCTGCGGTCCACAATGGAGCGAGTCGGCGACCCGGCGGTCCGCGACCGCGCCCTGGCCAAACTCGCCGTGCTGGAACAGGCCAAACAACGCATCCACCACGCCTATGGTGACGCGGACGCGCTGTCCGCGGCGATGGCCGCGCTGGAACAGGACTTCGCCGCGCTCACCGAGTCCGCCGCGGTCCGGGCCAAGAACAGCCGCACCGCGCCCTGCCGCTCACTGGTGTACTCCGACTGCCGCCGCTCGGCCACCGCCACCCTGGGCTCGGCCGTGCTGGCCGAACTCACCCCACTGGCCCTGTGCCTGACCGCGGCCCGCTGGCTCACCAACCGGTTCGCCGAGTCGATGACCACCCGCATCCGCGCCGCGTACGAGAAGCTGCTGGCCAAGCACGGCCAGGTCGACCTGGGCGCGCTCTGGTTCGAATGCCTCCCGGTGCCACACCCCGACTCCACCGCCGAGATCGACCGCATCCAGGCCGAACTGCGCGAACGCTGGACCCGGATCATCAACGCGCCCGAGGGCGCCCGCCGGGTTCGACTGTCCTCAGTGGACCTGAAAGACCAGGTGGAGGCGGCGTTCAGCGAACCCGGCGACGCTTGGAATATTGCCCGATACGTGAGTCCGGACGTGCTGATCCTGGCCGAGGACGCCGACGCGGTGGCCCGCGGCGAGTTCGAGCTGGTGCTCGGCGAACTGCACGTGGCCATGAACACTGTCGGCGCTTCCCTGTTCGCCATGCAGCACCCGGACATCAACGAGCTGCTCGCCGAGACCACAATGGACTTCCCCGGTCCGCGGCTGATGCCCATGCTGCCCAAGGAACAGCCGCCACGCTGGTCCACCCGCAGCCGTCCATCCCTGGTGCGTCCCGAGGACTACTTCGCCGGCATGGTCGACTACACCGCCGATCCGCACAACCCGCGCGCCCTCAACAGCGCAGACGTCCAGGTGCTCGACCGGGACGGCCGGCTGCTCGCGATCCTGCCCGACGGCGCCGAGTTCCCACTCCTGGATGTATTCGGCAACGCGCTCACCAACCGGGTCATGGACCGCTTCTCGCTGCGCACCGACGCCGAGCACTCGCCGCGGATCACCGTGGACCGGATGATCATCGCCAGGGAGACCTGGCGATTCACCGCCGCGAGCCTGGAGTTCACCGCGGAGAAGAGCGAGGCCCGCCGGTTCGTCAAGGCCCGGCAGTGGCGGGCGGAACTGGAGCTGCCCCGGTACGTCTTCGTCACCTCGCCCACCGAACCCCGCCCGTTCTACGTCGACTTCGACAGCCCGGTCTACGTCAACATCCTGGCCAAGGCCGCCCGCCGCCTCGCCCGCACCGACCCGGAGGGCCGGATCACGGTCAGCGAGATGCTGCCCAACCCGGAACAGGCCTGGCTCACCGACGACCAGGGCCAGCGCTACACCTCCGAACTCCGCTTCGTCGCGGTGGACCAGACCGGCGGTGCGTCATGACCGGCTTCGTCGACGAGCTGCTGGCCAACCCACCGCACACCCCCGCGATCATCACCCCGGACCGCACCGTGTCCTACGGCGAACTGCGCAACCGGATCGTCCGACTGGCCCAATGCCTGGTGGTCGAAGGGCTGCGCCCGGAACAGGTCTGCGCCATCGCCGTGCCCAGGGGCGTGGACGCGGTGGTCGCCATGGCCGCCGTGCTGCACGCCGGCGGCGCGTTCCTGACCCTGGATATCGACCAGCCACCCCAGCGCCTGGCCGTCATGCTCCACAGTGGACAGACGGCGCATCTGCTGACCACCAGCCAGGTCAAGCTGCCTTTCCCTGGCCGCACCACCCTGCTGGACCGGCTCACCCCGGCCATCGCACCCCTGCCCGCCGTGTCACCCCGGTCGCTGGCCTACGTCAGCCACACCTCCGGATCCACCGGAACCCCCAACGCGGTACTGATCGAACGCCGCGGCCTGGACTCCTACCTGCGCTTCCTGGCCAGGGACTACGACCTCGGCCCGCACACCACCGCCGTGCAACTGGCCCCGCTGGGCTACGACGCCTCCATCCGGGACATCTTCGCCCCACTGCTCGCGGGCGGCCGACTGGTGCTCGCGCAACGGGAATCCCTGTTGCGCGCCAACGGGTTCGCCGAGGTGATCCGCCGGTACGAGGTCAACACCGTGCTCAGCGTGACCCCGTCCTTCCTCACCTTCCTGGCCCAGCACAAGGACATCGCCGCAGACCTGTACCGCCTGCGACTCGTGGTGTCCAGCGGCGAGTCCCTGCGCCCCTTCCTCGCCGCCGGTGGCCGGGACCTGATCGCGGGCAGCCTGGTCAACCAGTACGGCCCGACCGAGTGCACCATGACCTCCACCCGCCACCGCGTCCCGGTCGTCCCCGACCTCAGCGCCGACCACATCGGCGTGCCGGTGGACGGCGTCACCGCGCACCTCCTGGACGAGCAAGGAAACCCGGTGCCGCCCAACACCATCGGCGAGATCCACCTCGGCGGTGTGGGCGTGGCGCGCGGGTACGCGGACCGCCCCGGCCTCACCGCGGACCGCTTCCGACCGGATCCCTTCGGCGAACCCGGCTCCCGCAGGTACCGCACCGGCGATCTGGCCCGCCGCACCGAGGACGGCATCCTGGAGTACCTGGGCCGGGTGGACCGGCAGATCAAGATCCGCGGCTACCGGGTCGACCCGGCCGAGGTCGAATCCGCCCTGCTGACCCACCCCGCGGTCACCGGCGCGGTCATCACCGCCGCCACCGACGACCGCGGCCGCGGCCACCTGATCGCCCACATCACGGGTGACCTCACGACCACCACCGACGCCGACCTGCGCGCCCATCTCGGAAAAACCCTGCCACCGCACCTGATGCCGCGCCGGTTCGCCCGAATCGACCAGCTGCCCACCACCAGCACCGGCAAGACCGACCGCAAGGCACTGGCCCGATGACCACGCCCGCCCTGCAACTCGGCCACGCCGACGTCTCGGCCGCCGCGGACCGGATCGCCGCGCAGATCCGGCACACCCCGCTGCTGCCGTGCTTGCCCGGCCTGCGACTCAAGGCCGAGCACCGCCAGCGCAGCGGTTCGTTCAAACTCCGCGGCGCGGCCAACGCCCTGCTGGGCAACGGGGTCACCGCCGTCGTCGCCGGATCCTCCGGCAACCACGGCATCGCGGTGGCCACCCTGGGCGCCCGGCTCGGCGTCACCGTCACGGTTGTGATGGCCACGGGAGCCAGTCCGGTCAAGGCCGCCCGGATCCGGGAACTCGGCGCGGACATCGTCACGGTGCCCGGGGGCGTGGCCGACCGCGAACGACACACCCGGGAACTGGCCGCGAACACCGGCGCGTTCCTGCTGCCCTCCTCCGACCACGACCTGGTGGTCGCGGGCGCGGGCACGGTCGCCCTGGAAATCCTCGCCGACGCACCCGACACCGACACGATCTTCGTCCCCACCGGTGGCGGCGGTCTGCTCGCGGGTTCCTGCCTGGCCGCACTGGGCAGCACGGTCCGGGTGATCGGCGTGGAACCCGCCGCCTGCCGCCGGTACGCGCGCTCACTCGCCGCCGGGCAACTGGTCGAACTGCCGCCACCGGACACCATCGCCGACGGCCTGCGCGGCCAGCGACCCGGCGAGGTGCCGTTCCCGATCATCGAGCACCGGGTGGACGACCTGATCGGCGTGTCCGACGAGGCCGTCCGTCACGCACTCGACCTGTTGCGGCGCAACGGGTTCCACGCCGAACCCAGTGGCGCGGTCGCCCTCGCGGGCGCGCTGCGCGCCGGGTGGACCGGCACCGCCGTCGCGATCGTCTCCGGCGGAAACACCACAGCGAAAGGACAGCCATGACCAACGACCTCAAGGTGGACGTGCCCGAACTGATCGCCGCGATCTACCGCGAGACCCTGGGCGATGAGCACCTGGACGCCGCCAGCGACTTCTTCGAGGCAGGCGGCGATTCCCTGGCCGCTTTCCAGATCACCGCCCGCCTACAGGACGCCCTCGGTGTTGAGGTGCCGGTGGCGCTGGTCTTCGCCTACCCCTCGCCGATCGACCTGGCCGGCGTGGTGGACCTCGACCCGGTCCAGGGGTGAGCCCAATGGGTGCGGACGAGGTGCGCCTGGACCAGACCTGGCGGTTGTGGGACCAGTTCGCGTTGCGCGGCCCGGGTTTCCCCGCCAGCGGGGTGCTCCGGCTCGCACCCGCCGGTCTGGCCCAGGCCGCGGACAAGTTCGACCGGGACGATCGACTGTCCGGTGTGGACTGGCAAGGATTCGAGGAGACCTACCAGGAAGCCGCGGTGCAGACCGCGAGGGATCTCCAGGACATCGCGGCCCGGCCCGACTTCCGGGCCGCGGTCGCCTGGCAGAACCGACCGGTGCTGACCACCGGCATCAAACCCTTCCTGGACTGGACGCCCACCGCAGCGGGTCGCACCAGCATGCCCCGCCAGCGCGAGGAACTCATCGCCCATTACTGGCAACGGTTCTGCGTCAAGAACGACACCATCGGCTTCTTCGGCCCGGTCGGCTGGGGCCGCTGGGACCTGACCCAGACCGGCGTCACCGTCGACCCCGGCGACTCGCTGATCGCGGAGACCAACGTCTACTTCGCCAGCTGGGCCATCGACACCCTCGCCCGCACCCTGGAACCCGCACTGCGCCAGTGGATCGCGCCGCGCCGCGTCCCGTTCGTCCACATCGGACCGGACACGGTCACCATCCCCAGCCGCCCACCACAGCGGATCACCCCGGACCAGCACCGCTTACTGACCCAGTGCGACGGCACCCGTTCGGCCCACCACCTGACCCGGTCCAACCCCGACCTGGACGTGCCCGCGCTGCTGGCCGACCTGGTCGCCCGCCGATGGCTGGTGTGGCGCCTGGAGATTCCCGCCGACGCGCACCCGGAACGCTGGCTACGCACCTGGCTGGCCACCGTCGAGGACGAACCCCAGCGCACCAAGGCCGAAGCCGCTCTGGACACCCTGGAACGCGGCCGCGCCGAGGTCGCCGCCGCCACCGACGCGGACACCCTGGCCGCCGCGCTCAGCAAGCTGGAACAGGACTTCGTCGCCCTCACCGACACCGCAGCGGTCCGCGAGAAGTCGGCGAGCACCGCGCCATGCCGGGCACTGGTCTACTCCGACTGCCGGCGCAGCGCCACCGCCACCGCTGGCCACCGGGTCCTGGACGCGCTGGCCCCGCTGTCCCTGTTCCTGACCAGCGCCACCTGGCTGACCGCCAACCTCGCCGACCGGGTCCTGCACCGTGCCGAGGAGGTCTTCGACCGTCTGGCCGCCAACGGCCCGGTCAACCTGGCCGACTTCTGGTTCGCCTGCATGCCGATCCTGCACGGCGCCGCCGCCGCGGACGCGGCCGAGTTGCAGCAGGAGTTCCAGCGCCGCTGGGGCATCATCCTCAATCCGGGCAGCGGCAGCCGGGTCACCCGGTCCACAAAGGACATCGAGCACCGGGTGTCGGTGGCCTTCGGCAACCGGGCCCCCGGCTGGACCGCGGCCCGCTACCTCAGCCCCGACATCCTGCTCACCGAGGACCACCTGGTACTCGGCGAACTGCACGTGGCCACCAACACCCTCGGCGCCTCCCTGTTCGTCAACCAGCACCCGGACCAGTCCGAACTACTGGCCAGCACCACCAGGGACCACCCCGAACCCCGCCTGCTTCCCTTGCTCCCCAAGGAACACCGCTCCCGCCTCTCCGCCAGGATCCGGCACACCCTGATCCGCCCCGAGGACCACTACGTCGCCCTGGTCGACCACACCGCAGACCCGTCCCGCCCCAACACCCACGCCAGTGCGGACATCCAGGTCGAACGGCACGACACCCTCCAGGCGGTCCTGCCCGACGGCACCCGGTTCCCGGTGATCGACGTCTTCGGCCACGTCCTGACCACCCTGGCCATGGACCTGTTCCGCCTCCTCCCGGAAGCCCCGCACACCCCACGGATCACCGTCGACAACCTGGTCGTCACCCGTGAGACCTGGCGCTTCCCCGCCGCCGAAGTCACCGCCGCCGAGGAGAAGTCCGAACCCCGCCGCTTCGTCTGCCTCCGCCAATGGCGCGAGTCGAACACCTTGCCCCGCTTCGTCTTCGTCACCTCCCCGGCCGAACCCCGCCCGTTCTACGTCGACTTCGACAGCCCCGTCTACCTCAACATCCTGGCCAAAGCCGTCCGCCGCCTGGCCCGCAAGGATCCGGCCGCCCAGCTCACGATCACCGAGATGCTGCCCACCCCGGACCAGGCCTGGCTGCCCGACCACAACCGCGAACCGCACACCGCCGAACTCCGCTTCGTCGCGGTGGCCGATCCCCGCTGAGCGCAACCCAAAAGCCCCCGCCCCGGACACTCGGGGCGGGGGCTCGACGCTGTGTTCAGCGGACCGCGACCGGCTCCGCCACCGGCCGCGCCGAATCCAGACTGGGCGCGTTACGCACCGCCGGACTCACCGTGGCCACGATCGCCAGCCCGATCATCCACACCGCCAGCGCCCACACCGTCGCCCGCGCCCCGATCCACTCCAGCGCGAACCCGCCCAGCAACGACCCCAACGGCACCGCGCCGAACGCGATCATCCCCGCCGCCCCCAGCACCCGCCCCTGGATGTGATCCGGCGTCACCGCGAGCTGATAGGCCGAGATCGCCACATTCCACACCGGACCGACAAAGCACATCAGCGCGTACACCGCGCCCAGCACATAGGGATTGGGCACCAGCAACACCATCGGCACCAGCAGGCCCCAGGCCCAGTTCGCCGCGATCACCACCACCTTCATCGACAGCCGGCGCTCCAGCGCGGGCGCGGCCAGCGAACCCAGCACCCCACCCACCGCGGCCAGCCCGAACATCACACCCACCAGCGTCGGCGAGGCGCCGTAGTCCGCGGCGATCACGATCACCACCAGGAACAGCGCGCGGAACAGGAAGTTGCTGCCCGCCACCAGGAACGTGGTCATCCGCAGGAACGGCTGCCGCCACAGCCAGGCGATCCCGGCGCCCAGTTCCAGCCGCCGCGGCTTGCGCTCGGCCTGGAAATCAGTGCGGATCAACAACAACGAGACCAGCGACACCAGATAGGTCACCGCGTCGAACAGGAACGGCACCGCCCGGCCCAATCCGAACAACGCCCCGCCCAGCGGCTGACCCAGCATCGCCGCACCCCGCTCCCTGGCCTCGTTGCGAGACAACGCGAAGGTCAGCTGACTCGGGTGCACCACATTCGGCACCGCGGCCGCCGCCGCAATCTTGAACGTCACGGTCAGCACCCCCTCGACGAACCCGACCGCCAGGATGTGCGGCAACGTCAGCGAATCGCTCACCAGCGCCACCGCCAGGGTGCCGATGGCCAGCGCGCGCAGGATGTCGCACCAGATCATCACCCGCTTGCGGTTCCACCGGTCCACCAGTGCCCCGGCAGGCACCTGGAACACCAGTTGTGGCAGCAGCGCGATGAACCCGCTCAGCCCCGCGTCCACCGGCGAGCCGGTCAGCGCCAGCACCAGTAGCGGATAGGCCACGCTGGAGGCGTTCGCGCCGAGGCTGGACACCGCCGAACCCGACCACAACAGCAGGAAGTCCCGGTTACGCCGCAGCGGCGGCACCTCTTCGCTCATACGCCCGATGCTTCTCGGCGTCCAGAGCAGGACACAGAGAAGGACCGGCAACCACGCAGGCAGTCCCGGTTGCCGACAGAGGTACCACGCTGACTCTGCTCTACCACCCCCTCCGCTCGGCAGGCTGTCCACTGATCGGCCGACCCGGAGCAGGAAGGGCGAACGATGAGCACCAGCTCAATCTCCCGCGCGGAACTGTTGCAGCGCAGACTGCGCGGTCTCAGCCCCGCCGCACCGGACTCCGGGATCACCCCGGTCGCCAGGGATGGCGCGCTGCCGCTGTCGTTCGCCCAGCGGCGGCTGTGGGTGCTGGACCAGATCCAGCCCGGCGGCACCGAGTACCTGATGCCACTGCGCCTGCGGTTGCGCGGGCGCCTCGACGTGCCCGCGTTGCGCGCCGCCCTGGATGAGATCGTGGCCCGGCACGAGATCCTGCGCACCCGCTACTCCACAGTGGACGGTGAGCCGGTCCAGGTGATCGATCCGCCCGCGCCGATCACCTGGCGCGAGGCTGACCTGCGCGGCGCCAACTCGGCCGCCCGGATCGCCAAGCTGATCGACGCCGACGGGCAGCGCCCGCTGGACCTGGCCACCGAACACCCGATCCGGGCCCTGTTCATCCGGCTCACCGCCGAGGACCAGATCCTGCTGATCACCACCCACCACATCGCCGCCGACGGCTGGTCCGAGTCGGTGCTGCTGGCCGAACTGGACAGCCTCTACGCCACCTTCGCCGCCGGCATGCCCTCGCCACTGCCGCCGGTCCCGGTGCAGTACGCCGACTACGCTGCTTGGCAGCGCGAGCAGCTCGCCGGGACGAAGCTCACCGAGCAGCTCGCGCACTGGCGCAAGACCCTGGACGGCCTCACCCCCCTTGCCCTGCCTACCGACCGGTCGAGAGGCCCGATCCGCGACCCGCGCGGAGCCAGCGAGACCTTCACCCTGCCCGCGACCCTGGTCGAACCGCTGCTCGCCCTCGGCAGGCAGCAGGGCGCGACGCCGTTCATGGTGCTGCTGGCCGCCTTCCAGCTGCTGCTCGGCCGCCACGCCGGTCAGCACGACGTGGTGGTGGGCAGCCCGGTCGCCGGTCGCGACCGCGCCGAGACGCAGAACCTGCTCGGGCTGTTCGTGAACACCGTCGTGCTGCGCACCGACCTCTCCGGCGACCCGAGTTTCCTCGACCTGCTCGGCCGGGTCCGCGAGACCGCGCTGGATGCCTACGCGCACCAGCACACCCCGTTCGAGCGCATCGTCGACGCACTGGCGCCCGAACGCGATCCGTCCCGGAACCCGCTGTTCCAGGTCGTCTTCCAGCTCACCAGCCAGCAGCCCACCGAGCTGAGCTGTCTGCGCGCCGAGCAGGAGCCGGTCGAGTGGAACGCGGCCAAGTTCGACCTCGGCCTGGCCCTGGCCACCCACCCCGACGGCTCCCTGACCGGCCAGCTCGAATACGCCACCGCGCTGTTCGACCCCGCCACCATCCAGCGGCTGATCGGCCACTTCACCCAGCTGCTAACCAGCATCGTCGCCCTACCGACCGGTCGGGTGGGAACCCTGCAGCTGCTCACCCAGCCCGAACGTGAGCAGCTGCTCGGCCCGTGGGGCGGCACCGGCCGCCACTTCCCGGCCGCGGAATCCCTGGCCGAGGTGTTCCAGGCCCAGGTCCGCCGCGCCCCCGAGGCGATCGCGGTCCGGCACCACGGCGTCAGCCTCACCTACGCCGAGCTGAACACCCGCGCCAACCGCCTCGCACACGAGCTGCGTGCCCGCGGCGCCGGTCCCGACCACCTGGTCGGTGTCTGCCTGGAGCGCGGCCTGGACCTGGTCATCGCCCTACTTGGCGTGCTCAAGTCCGGTGCGGGCTACCTGCCCCTGGACCCGGCCGCCCCTACCGATCGGTTGGCTTACCTGCTGGATGACGCCGAGGTCGCCCTGGCGATCACCGGCACCCCGCTGCCCGGCGTCGACAGCCTTCCCGTCGACCAGCCCGGCCGCCCGGACACCGACCCGGAACCCCTGGCCGCGCCGGACAACCTGGCCTACGTCATCTACACCTCGGGCTCCACCGGCAAACCCAAGGGCGTCCAGGTCACCCACGCCAACGTGCTGCGCCTGTTGCGTGCCTGCGAACCCGACTTCGGCTTCGGCCCCACCGACGTCTGGACCCTGTTCCACTCCTACGCCTTCGACTTCTCCGTCTGGGAACTCTGGGGCGCCCTGTTGCACGGCGGCACCGCGGTGGTCGTGCCGTACGAGATCTCCCGGTCCCCGCGGGACTTCCTCGACCTGCTGGTCAGCGAACGGGTCACCGTGCTCAACCAGACCCCCTCGGCCTTCCGTGGCCTGGTCGAGGCGGTCACCCAGACAGACCTCTCTGCCGACGCGCTGTCCCTGCGCACCGTGGTCTTCGGCGGCGAGGCCCTGGACGTCACCGAACTCGCGCCCTGGTTCGACCGCTTCGGCGACCAGCGGCCCGAACTGGTCAACATGTACGGGATCACCGAGACCACCGTGCACGTCACCTACCGTCCGGTCGGTAGCGGCGACCTGAACGGGGACCAGCGCAGCCCGGTCGGCGGCGCACTGCGCGACCTCCGGCTGTACGTGCTGGACGCGGAACTGAACCCGGTCCCGATCGGCGTGCCCGGCCAGGTTTACGTCTCCGGTCCCGGCCTGGCCCGCGGCTACCTCGGCCGCCCCGCCCTCACCGCCGACCGCTTCGGCCCCGACCCCTACGCCACCACCCCCGGCGCGCGCATGTACCGCACCGGCGACCTGGCCCGCTACCGGGTCGACGGCGACCTGGAGTTCCTCGGCCGCGCCGACAACCAGGTCAAGATCCGCGGCCACCGCATCGAACCCGGCGAGATCGAAGCCGCCCTCACCACCCACCCGGCCGTGGACAAGGCCGTCGTGCTGGCCCACCAGTCCCGCCTGGTCGCCTACTTCACCGGCGCGCCTGCCGAGATCACCGAGCTGCGCGAGCACCTCGGCCGGACCCTGCCCGCCTACATGGTGCCCGCCCTGTTCGTGCCCCTGGACTCCTTCCCGCTCACCGTGAACGGCAAGATCGACCACGCCGCGCTGCCCGATCCGGACGCCCACCGCACCCAGCACACCGCCGATCAGCTGGCCCCGCGCAACCCGGTCGAACAGATCATCGCCGAGACCTGGGCCGAGGTGCTGGCGGTGCCCGCGGTCGGCGTGCGGGACAACTTCTTCACCCTCGGCGGCGACTCCATCCGCGCCATCCGGGTGGTCGGCGCGCTGCGTCCACGCGGCATCGACCTGTCCGTGCAGAACCTGCTGCTGCACCAGACCGTCGAGGAACTCGCCCGGTTCAGCGAGACCCACGACCAGTCCACAGTGGACAACGCCGAGGAGCACCGGGTCGGCGCCTTCGCCCTGCTCGACCCGGCGGACCGGGCCGCGTTGCCCGCCGGGCTGGTGGACGCCTATCCGATGTCGATGGTGCAGGCCGCGATGGTCTACCAGATGATCGCCGACAGCGAGGAAAGCCCGTACCACAACATCACCCTGCTGCCGATCAACGACGACGGCCCGTTCGACCTGACCGCACTGCGTCAGGCCGCGGCCCTGCTGGGACAACGGCACGAGATCCTGCGCACCTCCTTCGACCTCAACGGATTCAGTCAACCGCTCCAGCTCGTGCACCCGGCGGGCGCGATCGAGGTCGGCTACCACGACCTGCGGGACAGCACTGATCCAGACGCCGAGATCCAGCGCTTCATCAGCACCACCCGCGGCACGCCGTTCGACGTCGGCACCACGCCGATGCTGCGCTTCCACGCCCACCAGAGTGCCGCCGACCGCTGGACGTTCTCCTTCATCGAGTGCCACGCCATCCTGGACGGCTGGAGCCACCACTCGCTGATCACCGAGCTGATGGCCGACTACCGCGCCCTGCGCGCCGGCCGCGAACCCGCCGAGCCAACCGTCCACAGTGTCCGGTTCGCCGACTACATCGCCCTGGAACAGCGCTCACTCAAGGACAACACCGACCGCGAGTTCTGGCAGGACCGCCTCGGCCGGTTCGACCGGGTCGAGCTGCCCGAGGGCTGGGCGGCCGAACCCGGCAGCGGCGAGTCCGCGTACAAGATCGGCGTCCCGATCGCCGATCTCGAACCCGGCCTGCGCGCCCTCGCCGTGGTAGCGGGGGTCTCGCTCAAGAGCGTGCTGTTCACCGCGCACCTCAAGGCACTCAGCGTGCTCAGCGGCTCCACCCGGTTCCACACCGGCCTGGTGTGCAACGGACGGCTGGAGACCAGCGGCGGCGAGACCGTGCGCGGCATGCACCTCAACACCGTCCCGGTCGGCGTCGACCTGACCAGCTCCACCTGGCTCGACCTGGTGCGCCAGGTCTTCGCCGAGGAGGTCGCGGTCTGGCCGCACCGCCGATTCCCGCTGCCGGAGATGCAACGCGCATGGGGCGGCGGCGCCTCGCTGGTGGAGACCGCGTTCACCTACCTGGACTTCCACGTGCTGGACGCGCGCCGGATCGAGTCCGCCGGCGTGGTCGACGTCAGCCCCAACGAGTTCGCCCTGGATGTCTGGACCTTCCCCGGCGCGCTGTTCCTGGCCGCCCGGCCGGAACGGATCAGCCGCGCCAACGGCGAACGCCTGGCCCGGCTGTACCGGCGCATCCTGGAACTCATGGCCGCCGATCCGGGCGGCAACGCCAGGGACAACGGCCTGGACGAGGTGGAAACCGCACGGCTGCTCTCCTTCGCCCACGGCGAGGTGGCCGAGTATCCGGAGCTGTGCCTGCATGAGCTGTTCGAGCAGCAGGTCAGCCGGACCCCGGACGCGACCGCCCTGCGCTGCGCCGACGGGTCCACTGTGGACTATTCCGCGCTCAACGCCCGCGCCAACCGGATCGCACACCACCTGCGGTCCCTCGGCGTCGGCCAGGAGTCCAGGGTCGGCATCCTGCTCCGCCGCGGACCGGACCTGGTCGCCGCTCTGCTCGGCGTGCTCAAGGCGGGCGCGGCCTACCTGCCACTCGACCCCACCCACCCGGCCCAGCGTCTCGCCGACCTGCTCGCCGAGACCCACGCCGAGGTCGTGCTCGCCGACTCCACCACCGCACACCTGGTGCCAGGTAAGGAACTCGTCCTCCTCGACCAGATCAACCTTGACCATCAGTCCACAGTGGACCTGGTCCGAACGGCCTCTCCGGACTCGCTGGCCTACATCATCTACACCTCCGGCTCGACCGGCACGCCCAAGGGCGTCATGATCGAGCACCGCAACCTGGTCAACTACGTGCTCTGGTGCCTCGGCGCGTACACCCCGTTGCGCGGCAAGGGATCCCCGCTGTACTCCTCGGTCGCCTTCGATCTGCCGGTCACCTCGGTCTTCCCCGCGCTGCTCACCGGCCAGCCGGTCACCATCACCGCCGACGACGGCACCCCTGGCATCGACGCACTGGTGGCCGCGCTGGAGGAAGGCGAGTTCGGCCTGCTCAAATTGACCCCCTCGCACCTGGCCGTGCTCAACCAGTCGCTCACCCCGGCAGCGGCCCGCCGGGCCACCGGCCGGATCATCGCCGGCGGCGAGGAACTGGTGCGGGACATGGTGTCCAGCTGGGCACAACACGCCCCGGACACCGTGGTGGACAACGAGTACGGCCCCACCGAGACCACCGTCGGCTGCTCCTGGCTGGAAGCCCCGGCCAACGGCCTGGAACCCGGGGTGCTGCCCATCGGCAAGCCCATCGCCAACACGGTGATGCGGGTGCTGGACGCCAACCTGGAGCTGGTGCCGGTCGGCGTGGCGGGGGAGTTGTACATCGGCGGCGCCCAGCTCGCCCGCGGCTACGTCGAACGGCCCGAGCTGACCGCCGCCCGGTTCATCCCGGATCCCCTTGCCACACAACCAGGTGCGCGGCTGTACCGCACCGGCGACCTGGCCCGCTACCGCGCCGATGGCGTGCTGGAGTTCGCCGGCCGGGTCGACCACCAGGTCAAGATCCGCGGCTACCGGATCGAACTCGGCGAGATCGAGGCCGCCCTGCACCGCCAGGTCCCGCTGCAGGACGTCATCGTGCGCGTGCACACCGCGCCCGCCGGCGACAAGGAACTCATCGCCTACCTGGTGCCAGCCGAGGGCGCCACCCTGGATCTGACCGCCCTGCCCGCGAAACTGGCCGAGATCCTGCCCGATTACCTGGTGCCCCAGGCCTTCCTCGAACTCGACGAGCTGCCGCTGATCAGCAACGGCAAGGTCGACACCGCCCGGCTCCCGCAACCCGAACTGGCCAGGGTCAGCACCCGGTTCCAGGCGCCGCGCACCGCGGTGGAGAACATCCTGGCCCGTGCCTGGGCCGAGGCGCTGAAACGGGGCCGGATCGGCGTGCACGACAGCTTCACCGAACTCGGCGGCCACTCGCTCAGCGTCATGCGGATCATCGTGAAACTCCGCGAGGAACACGGCATCCGACTGTCCTTTCGGGACTTCTACGAGCACCGCACCATCGCCGAACTCGCCCGCGTGCTCGGCGACAGCAACGCCGAACAGTCCGAAGTGGACGGTCTGGACGCGGTGGTGTGGCTGCGCCGCGGCGGCACCAGGCCGCCCCTGTTCTGCGTGCACCCCGGCAGTGCGCACTGGTTCGCCCAGCTCGCCGAACACCTCGACCCGGACCAGCCGGTCGCCGCCTTCGAGTGGCCCGGCCTGAGCCGCCGCTGCCCGGCGCCGGAGAGCGTGCACCACATCGCCGAACTGAATCTCGCCCAGCTTCGCCGCCTGCAACCCAGTGGCCCCTACCGACTGCTCGGTTGGTGCGGCGGCAGCCAGATCACCACCGAGATGGCCCGCAGGCTGCGCGCCGAGGGCGAGCAGGTCACCTTCATGCTGCTCGACCCCGCGCTGGACAGCTACGAACGCGCCAACATGCACGAGTTCATGGCTCGTTTCCGCCGCGCCGAACACCTGTTAGCCGAACTGGCCACCGCCACCGCCGAGGAGATGCCCGGTCTCCAGGAACAGGCGGTGGCGGTGCTGGAGCTGATCGTCGACGACGGCCGGATCGATCCGCCGGTGCCGGGCGATGAGTTCTGGCCTGCCAGGGTGCGGGTGTGGCGCGAGCTGCTGCAGACCCGCCTGGACTACCGGCACGAGCCCTATCCCGGGTCGCTGCACCTGATCGCCGGGGACGAGCTGGCCGCCGGTGAACACGAGGTCGCCGTCGGCGTGGACTTCGTCGACTACACCCAGCGCTGGGCCGAACTGGCCACCGGTGGGCTGGACGTGCACCGGGTCGGCGGCAACCACCTCGGCGTCCTGCGGGCGCCGCAGGTCGGCGAGGTGGCGCGGGTACTGACCCGCCTGATGGCAACCCCCGAAGACGCGCAGAAGGATGTGAACTGATGTCGATGGTCCTCGAGGTCGACGCGCCCGCGGGCGTACTGACCCTCAACCGCGCCAACGCACTCGCCGTCGAGGAGGTCGCGAGCACGTTACTGTCCACCGAGGATGGACGCGTTGACGACCGCGGCTGGGTGCGCGCGGCCGCGGAACGCGCGCACGAGCTGCCGGTCTCCCTGCGCCGCGCGCTGTCCGGCTACCGGCGGGACTCCGGTCCCAGCGGCGCGCTGGTGATCCGCGGCCTCCCAGTGGACGAGTCCCTGGTGCCGGAAACCCCTGCACAGAGCGGATCCGTGCAACGCGCGGCCACCATCCCGGCCGCCACGCTGATGATGGTCACCCACCTGCTCGGCGACGTGATCGCGTTCCGCCCGGAGAAGTCCGGCGCCCTGGTGCACAACGTGGTGCCGGTGCCCGGCAACGAGGACTTCCAGGGCAACGAGGGCTCGGTGCTGCTGTCCTTCCACAACGAGAACGCCTTCCACGACAACCGGCCGGACTACGTGCTGCTGCTGTGCCTGCGTGCCGACCACGACCGCGAGGCCGGTCTGCGCACCGCCTCCATCCGCCAGGTGCACGACCTGCTGAGCGACCAGAGCCGGGAAGTGTTGTTCCGCCGGGAATTCGTCACCGCCCCACCCCCGTCCTTCGGCCTGCCCGCCGGCGAGACCGAACCGCACGCGGTGCTCACCGGCGCCCCCGACGACCCGGACGTCCTGGTCGACTTCGCCGCCACCACCCCGCTCACCGAGTCAGCCCGCACCGCCATGGCCGAACTGCAGAACCTGTTCGCCGCCAACGCGTTGACCCACTACCTGGTCCCCGGCGATCTGGCCATTGTGGACAATCGGGTGACCGTGCACGGCCGCACCGGGTTCACCCCGCGCTACGACGGCCAGGACCGCTGGCTGCAACGGAGTTTCGCCACCCAAGACCTGCGACGGTCCCGGGTGCACCGGATCGGCGACGGCCAGGTGCTGTACGGCTGAGCGGACCCCAGGCGTGGGCTTCGGCGGCGGAGCCCACGCCTGGCCCATCGGAGGGGCCATGGAACAGGCAGTCCTGCACCGCATCCACAGTTCCCACACCCACGCCAAGATCACCGTCACCGGCCAGGTCCCACTGGCCCCGCTGCTCCGCGCGATCGCGAACCAGCAGGTCCCCACCTACGCCATTACCTACCGACCGGACGGTTGGGCCGCGATAGTCCCCAGAACCACCGGCGTCCGCGTAGCCGCGGCCCTCCAGTCGGCCCGGCCCCACCTCGGCTTCACCCACCTCACCCTGGACAGCGACATCGCCGAGGTGGCAATCACCGGCTCCGGCCTGCGCTCGGACCCCGCCATCCGCCCGATCTTCTGCGAGGCCCTGACCAGAATCGGCGTCACCCTGGACTTCATGTCCGCCACCGGCAACCGCCTGGCAGTGCTGTGTCCCGACCGCCAAGCCGCCCCCGCCATCCGAGCCCTGCGCGAGGCGCTGGAGATCACGGTCGCCGGAGTCCTACTAACGGATGACTCATCCGCTTATGCTACGGTGCAGGCGGATAGCAAATCCGGTTAGCAGGAGGTAGCTGTGCGGACCTGGACCCTCGCCGACATGCCCGACCAAACCGGCCGCACGGCAGTGATCACCGGCGCCACCAGCGGCCTGGGCCTGGCCGTGGCGCAAGCCCTGTCCGCCCGCGGCGCCCGAGTGATCATGGCCATCCGCAACCCAGCCAAAGCGGAAACCCTGCGCCCCCAGTTCCCCAGCGCCAACCTGGCCATCCACAAACTGGACACCTCCGACCTCGACTCGGTCAGATCCTTCGCCGCCGACCTGGAATCCCGCGGCGACCAGGTGGACGTCCTGGTGAACAACGCCGGCATCGGCAACCAACCGCACGCGGTCTCCGCCCAAGGCCACGAACTCCACCTGGCCACCAACCACCTGGGCCACTTCCTGCTGACCGCACTGCTGCTGGCCAACCTGACCAACGGCAACGACCCCCGCGTGGTGACGGTGGCGTCCTTCCTGTACAAACTCGGCCACTTCGACTTCGACAACCTCCACCTCACCCGCGGCTACAGCTCAGGCCGCGCCTACGCGAACTCCAAACTCGCCAACGTCCTGTTCGCCACAGAGTTGGATCGTCGCCTCCGCGCCACAAACTCCCCAGTCAAAAGCATGCTCACCCACCCCGGCATTGCCCGAACCCCCATGCTCCGCAGCGCCCCCGGCCCCATCATCAGCCGCATCACCGGCGGCATCGCCGGCCTACTCGGCCGCCCGGTAACCCAGGCCGCTCTCCCCATTAACTACGCCGCAACGGCCCCCGAAGCCCCCGCCGGCCAGCTGCTCTCCCCAGGCAAAACCCTGCACAAAAACCAGGTAACCCAAGAACCTCTCCGCGGCCGGGGCCTGACCCCCACCGCCGCCGCCACCCTCTGGACCCACTCAGAAGCCCTCACCAACGCCACCTACCCCACTCCGCAAACCCCCTGACCCCACCCTGTGGACAGCCGCCCCCACGCCGCCAACTTCCCCGCTATGTTCAACTCACGACCAATCCACCCGCCCCAACCCCAGCCCCCAGAACCCCCGCGAGCGGCCCCCACGCCGCCTCGCAGCTGAACGCCGAACCACCCAAGTCGCACTGAGTAGTGAACCCTGGCTCAATGGATCGCTAGCAAGGGTGAACCTGGAATCCCCGTAATAGTGAACGCTCCAGGGAACTCAGCCCCATGGTCATTTCGTTACCGCAGTACAAAGCGGAGGGCGGCGCAGGACACCCCCAGGTCCCCAACCCAGCCGAGCCCACCCCGCCAGAGGCCCAAGAACAAAGGCACCCGGGGAACGAAAGCACCCGGGCTCAGACTTGACCCGCCCAGCCGGGGACCTGAAGAACAGGAACGCCAAGGGCCGGGGAACAACGCCCAGGGCTGGGGAGCGGTGCGGAGTGGCGGCGGAGCCGAATCCCAGTCTGGCTGAGTTGTGTCCCAGTCTGGCTGAGTCGTGCGCGCTGTGGGGTGGAGGTATGGCGAGGGATGGGGCTTGCCGGGATTCGGCGTGGCGTGGGGTGCAGGTGGAGTTGCCGACGGAGTCGTGGCCGCCGTGGTCGCCGGTGCCGCCGGTGGAGTGGGTCTGAGACCCCGGGTGGTTACGATCTCCTCGATGCGCCCACCTGGTAGCAAGGAGCACGATGACCTACCTCGCCGCTGACGCGCGTTACGACGCCATGCCTTATCGCCGGTGCGGTCGCAGTGGCCTGAAGTTGCCCGCGATCTCCTTGGGGCTGTGGCACAACTTCGGGCTGGCCAAGGATCTGGAGACTCAGCGCGACATCGTGCGGGCCGCCTTCGATCTGGGGGTCACGCACTTCGACCTGGCCAACAACTACGGGCCGCCGCCGGGGGCCGCGGAGGAGAATTTCGGGCGGTTGTTCGACGCGGATCTGCGGCCTTACCGGGACGAGTTGATCGTCTCGACCAAGGCCGGGTACCTGATGCACCCGGGGCCGTACGGGGAGTGGGGGTCGCGCAAGTATCTGGTGTCCTCTTTGGACGCCAGTTTGCGGCGGCTTGGGCTGGACTACGTGGATGTCTTCTATCACCACCGGCCGGACCCGGACACGCCCATCGAGGAGACCATGGGTGCGCTGGATTCCTTGGTGCGTCAGGGGAAAGCGCTTTATGCGGGGGTGTCCAACTACTCGCCGGAGCAGACCCGGGAGGCGGCGGGGGTGTTGGCGGAGCTGGGCACGCCGTTGCTGATCCATCAGCCTTCTTACTCGATGGTGAACCGGTGGATCGAGGACGGGTTGCAGGATGTGCTGGATGAGGTGGGTGCGGGTTCGATCGCGTTCTCGCCGTTGGCACAGGGGTTGCTGACCGATCGCTACCTGGATGGGATTCCGGCTGACTCGCGGGCCGCGGGGGCCAGTCCGTTCCTCAATGCCGAGCGGATCACCGAGCAGCAGCTCACGCTGACCCGTGGGCTCAACGAGGTTGCCCGGCAGCGTGGGCAGACCCTCGCGCAGCTCGCGCTGGCGTGGGTGTTGCGTGGGGAGCGGGTGACCTCGGCGTTGATCGGCGCGAGCAGTGTCAAGCAGCTCACCGACAATGTCGCGGCCACCGGCAATCTGGACTTCGCGGATGGGGAACTGGCCGAGATCGAGCGGTTGCTCGGCGGGAACTGACGTAGGCCGAAGTCCGGGGCAGACCAGGGCCTGGGGCAGGCTGGGCGCCTGCCCCAGGTGGGGCTAGCCGGTGGCTGGTTCGTGGTCAGCCGGTGGCCAGTTCGTAGGCGCGTTGCGGTACGAACTGGCCTGCGGGGCCGATGCAGCCGTCGGACTCGCCGGGCAGCTTCACCCAGAGGTAGGCCGCGATCAGCGGGTCGCCGGTGTTGGTGGTGCTCGGCGTGCCCACGGCGCGACCTGCCGGATCGCACCAGTCGCTGCCGAGCGGGCCGTTGCCGTTGCGGCTGGTGTCGATCACCGCGCGCAGCCGGGAGCTGCCCAGCCGGGACAGGATGTCCTTGGCGTAGGCGGTTTCCGCGCTGGTGTGCCGGTAGTTGGACACGTTCAGCGAGATGCCGTCGGCGCTGTTGAGCACATCCGACTGGGCGAGCCGGGTGGCCATCTCCGCGGCACTATGCCAGTTGGAGTGCGCGGCGTCGAAGTACACCTTGGCCGCGGCCGAACCGGACTTGAGCTTCTTGCCCGCGTACGCCATGGACGCCCGGGTTTCCGCCTGCTGGGCCTCGTTCTGGCAGTTGGACATCAGCGCCAGCACATCCGGTTCCAGCACGATGCTGGCCGGCCGCCCGGCCAGGCCCGCGGCGACCTGGTCCACCCACTGGCGGTAGGCGCTGTGACTGGGTGCGCCGCCGCCGCTGGGGCCGCCGCAGTCCCGGTTCGGGACGTTGTAGACCACCAGGATCGGCACCTTCCCGGCTCGCGCCGCCGCGCCGACCAGCTCGTGCACCTGGCCGCGCACGGTGTCGGTGTTGGTGCTGGTGAACCAGCGGGCCTGGGGCACCGCGGCGACCCGGTCGCGGATCACCGGCATGCGGCCGTCGCCGGGGTTGGCGGCCACCCACTTGGCCGCGTTGGTGGCCGGATCGACGTAGAAGCCCGAGGGTGCGGCCTGGGCCGGTGGGCCCAGCAGGGCGAGGGTGACGAGCGCCGTGCTGAGCACGGGCAACACTGACCATCTGCTCATCTGAACTCCGAGTTGCCGACGTGACAGGGACACAAGGCGGCGGATTCTGGGAGCGCTCCCAGAACGTGTCAGAGCTTACGGATGTGCTGCCCTGCTGGGAAGTGCGGCCTTTTCAGTTGGGTCGGGGATGCCATGTGGGCCGGGGGTGTTGTGCACGCGTCTCTACCGACCGGTCGGTAGAGACGCGGAAAGTCGTGGTGGCGGTGTGGCTGAACGTGGGGTAGGGCTCTGGACGCCGGGTCGGCCAGGCGGGTTGGTCAGGCCGAGGCGCGGCGGACCAGGCGGACCGGCAGCACCCGGCGGCGTGGTGGCGGGGTGTCGCCGTCGATGAGCTGGTGCAGGGTGGCCACCATCTGCCGGACCTGCTCCCGTGGGTCCTGGTGCACGGTGGTCAGCGGCGGGTTGGTCGCCTCGGCCAGGCCGGGGTGGTCGTCGAAGCCGATCAACGCGACATCCTCGGGCACCCGCCGGCCCGCGGTCTGCAGCGCGCGCAGGGCGCCGGCGGCCATGGGGTCGTTGGCCACGAAGACCGCGTCCAGGTTCGGCACCCTGGCCAGCAGCCGTTGCATGGCCTGCTCGCCGCCCTCGGTGGTGAAGTCGCCCTCCTCGGCCAGCCGGGCCGCGGCCCGGTCGGACAGGCCGAGGGTCTGCTGCCAGCCGGTGCGCCGGTCCACCGCCGAGCGCTGGTCCTGCGGGCCGGTCACGGAGCCGATCCGCTTACGTCCCAACGACTGCAGGTGCTCCACGGCGAGTTTCGCGCCGCCAGTGTTGTCGAAGTCCACCAGGTGCAGGCCGCGGATGGCCCCGCCCGGCCTGCCGCCGCCGTAGACCATCGGCAGCCGCAGTGGGCGCAGTGCGGCGGGTAGCTGGTCGGCCTGGTGCGAGGCGAAGATCAGCGCGCCGTCCACGTGCCCGCCGTCCAGGAAGCGCACCGTGCCCGGAATGTCCTCCTCGCTGTCCACCAGCATCATCAGCATCTGACTGCCCAGCGCGGACAACTGGCGGAAGGCGCCGCGGACGATCTCGGCGAAGTAGGGGTCCTCCAGGAACTTGGTCTCCGGCTCGGAGAGCACCAGGGCGACCGCGTTGGTGCGGCGGGTGACCAGCGAGCGGGCCGCCTGGTTGGGCGAGTAACCCAGCTCGCGGGCGGAGTCGAGCACCCTCTCCCTGGCCCGGGCGCTGACGTAGCTCTCCTCGTTGAGCGCCCTGGACGCGGTGGACCGGGAGACGCCCGCGTGCGCGGCGACATCCTCCAGCGTCGGCCGTGCCTCATCTCGGATCACACCCGTCACCCTATCCGGCCCGCGCCACCCAGCACGGCCTAACCCGGGCAACGCGGCCGAACGGCTGAAACCGGTCAGGACCCGACCTCCGCAGGGCGCTGATCCGCGGCGATCCCGGCATCCTGGAGAGCGCATTCCACGCTGCCGCCGCCACGGTCAGATGAGGAGCGTCATGCGGTTACCCGGACTCGCCGCGGTCGGCCTGATCCTGTTCGCCATCGGCCTTTCCGGCTGCGACCCGGCCGAGGATCGCGGTGGCAGCGGCACGCTCACCTACTGGGCCAGCAACCAGTCGGCCAGCCTGGACCGGGACCGGGAGATCCTCACCCCGCCACTGGCCGAGTTCACCCGGCGCACCGGCATCGAGGTCGAGCTGGAGGTGATCCCCTGGTCGGACCTGCTCAACCGGATCCTGGCCGCGGCCTCCAGCGGACAGGGGCCGGATGTGCTCAACATCGGCAACACCTGGTCGGCCTCGCTGCAGGCCAGTGGCGCGCTGCTGCCCTTCGACGAGCCCGCGCTGGCCAAGGTCGGCGGCCGGGACCGGTTCCTGCCCAGCACACTGACCTCCACCGGCGCGGCCGGGCAGCCACCGGCGGCGGTTCCGTTGTACGGCCTGGCCTATGGCCTGTACTACAGCAGGAAACGCTTCGCCGAAGCGGGGATCAGCGCCCCGCCGGGCACCTGGGCCGAGTTCCTGGACACCGCGCGCAAGCTCACCGAACCGGCCAAGGACCGCTGGGGGCTGGGCATCATGGGGTCCAGCTACACCTCGAACGCGCACCTCGCGTTCATCTTCGGCCGCCAGCACGGCGCGACCCTGTTCGAGGGCAACAGGTCCACTGTGGACTCACCGCAGCTCGCGGCCGGGATCGGGCAGTACCTGGACCTGGTGGCCGGGGCGAAGGTGGTCAACCCGGGCAACGCCGAGTACCAGAACGACACCCAGCCGCTCAAGGACTTCGCCACCGGGCGGACCGCGATGGTGATGTTGCAGAGCCACGCCACCATGGGCCTGCGCGCCAACGGAATGGCCGACCAGGATTACGGGGTCGCGCCGATCCCGGTGCCGGATCCGTTGCCACCGGGCGGAAAACGGATCACCAGCCACGTGGCCGGGATCAACCTCGGCGTGTTCGCCGACACCGACAACACCGAGGGCGCGCTGAAGTTCGTCGAGTTCATGACCAGCCCGGACACCCAGCGCACGGTCAACGCCGCGCTCGGCTCGCTGCCGGTGGCCACCGCCGCCTACGACGATCCGCGGTTCCAGGGCCCGGTGCCGCGGACCTTCCGGGAGGTGCTGGCCGGCACCGCCGAGACCATGCCGATGATCCCCCAGGAAGCCCAGTTCGAGACCCTGGTGGGCACCGCGGTCAAGGATCTCCTGACCAAGGTCGCAGGCGGCGGGACCGTCGCGGTGGCCGACATCCGGGCCGAGCTGGTCGCGGTCGACGAGCGGATGCGCGGCGGCGGATGAACGGGCCTGCCCCGGGTCGGCGCCGCGCGGTCCGGCTGCTGCCGTACCTGTTGCTGGCGCCCGCGTTGCTGGTCGAACTGCTGGTGCACGTGCTGCCGATGCTGGCCGGTGCGGTGATGAGTCTGTTGCGGCTCAACCAGTTCGCCATCCGCGACCTCACCCGCGCCCCGGCGGCCGGACTGGACAACTACCGGCTGGCCGCCGACCTGACCGGCCCGGTCGGCGCGGATCTGTTGCGCTCCTTCGGGATCACCCTGGCCTTCAGTCTGCTCGCGGTGAGCGGGGCGTTCCTGCTCGGCCTCGCGGGCGCGGTGGCGATGCGCAAGGCGTTCCGGGGCAGGACAATGCTGCGCACGCTGCTGCTGATCCCGTTCGCACTGCCGGTGTTCTCCAGTGTGATCACCTGGAACTTCATGCTGCAACGCGACACCGGCCTGGTGAACACGGTGCTGGTGGACTGGCTCGGCCTCACCGAGGACCGGATGTTCTGGCTGGTCGGGCCGAACAGCTTCGCGAGTCTGGTCGTGGTCGCGGTGTGGCGGACCTGGCCGTTCGCCTTCCTCACCATCACCGCCGGGCTGCAGAGCATCCCGGCCGAACTGTACGAAGCCGCCGACCTGGACGGCGCGGGCCCGTGGCGCCGGCTGTCCTCGGTGACGCTGCCGCTGCTGCGGCCAGTCAACACGGTGCTGGTGCTGGTGCTGTTCCTGTGGTCCTGCAACGATTTCACCACCCCGTTCACCCTCTTCGGCGCGGCCGCCCCTGCCGAGGCGGACGTGGTGTCCCTGCACATCTACCAGTCCTCCTTCGTCACCTGGAACTTCGGGCTTGGCTCGGCGATGTCCATGCTGATGCTGGGTTTCCTGCTGCTGGTGACGATCGGCTACCTGGCGCTGACCGGACGGAGGCGGCGGGATGCGTGAGTCCGCGGTGGTGCGCTGGTCGCGGCGGCTGGTGATCGTGGCGCTGACCGGGTTCGCGCTCACCCCGGTGTATGTGATGATCACCTCCGCGGTGAAGCCGCTGCGTGATGTGCAGGGCCCGTTCACCGCCTGGCCCAGCGTGCTCACCCTGGAGCCGTTCCGGGAGATGTGGCGCACGGTGCCGCTGGCCCGGTACTTCCTCAACAGCGCGGTGGTCGCGCTGGGCGCCACCGCCTGCTCCATGCTGATCGCGATCCTGGCCGCGTACTCGTTGAGCCGCTACCGGTTCCGCGGCCGTGGCGCCTTCCTCACCGCGCTGCTGTCCACCCAGATGTTCCCCGGCATCCTGTTCCTGCTGCCGCTGTTCCTGTTGTTCGTCAACCTGGACCGGGTCACCGGGCTGCGCCTGTTCGGCAGCCAGGCCGGACTGATCATCACCTATCTGACCTTCGCGCTGCCAGGGGTGGCCGCGGTGGCGATCTACAGCTTCATGACCGCCTGGAGCGAGGTGCTCTTCGCCTCGGTGCTCACCACCGCCGACACCCGCACCCTGGCCGTGGGTTTGCGTGGTTACGCCACCCAGTCCAGCGTGTACTGGAACCAGGTGATGGCCGCCTCGCTGGTGGTGAGCATCCCGGTGGTGCTGGGGTTCCTGTTGTTGCAGAAGGCATTGGTGCGCTGACTGACCGCGGGCGCGGTCAAGGGCTGAGCCAGGCCGCCCGGACCGCGACGGCCACCTCGGTGATCGACAGGTCGTCGGTGTCCACCTGGAGGTCGCCGAACGGGCGGCGGACCGGCGATTCGGCGGCGATCCGGCGCAGCTCGTCCGGATCGCGGCCGCGCAGGTCGTCACCGGGGATCGGCGGACCGTGTCCCTGGCCGCGGGCCAGGATCCGTTCGGTCAGTCGCTCGCGACCGGCCCGCAGCTCGCACACGGTCAGCCTGATCCCGGGCAGCGCCCCGGCATAGGAGTCGAGCACGGCGGGCCCACTGATGTCGCCGGAGAGCACGAGCGATCGGATGCCGTTGGCGCGGAAGGTGGTCCAGGCCGACGCCAGGTTGCGCGCGGTCAGCCAGGTCGAGTCGGGATGGCAGAAGCCGAGCTGGGCCAGGTCGAGGTAGGCGACGGCGACTCCGGTGCGCGCCAGGTGCGCGTAGATCTGCCAGCCCACCACCGACTTGCCGACCGCGCGCGGCCCGCACAACAGCAACGCCGTCACCGCGGCCACCGCTCCAGCACCAGCCGCGCGACCGCCACCGCGGACAGCCCGGTGGTGTCCACGCACAGATCGGCGAAGTCGTCGCGGTCCATGGCCGCGGCCTCCCGCACCGCGGCCTCGGCCAGTTCGGTCAGCCAGCCGCGCCGGTGGATCCGGTCCCGCAGCTCCGTGGCCCTGACCCGCAACCGGCACAGCGTCACCGCCGCACCGGGCAGCGCGCTGGTGTAGCGCCGGGCGATGGCGGCGTTCTCCAGGATGCCGGAGACGATCAGTCCTTCTCTACCGACCGTTCGGTAGGCGGGCAGCATCGCGGCCAGGTTGGCCGCCTTGATCCGGTGGTTGGCCGGGTCCTCGGCGGGGGCGGGGGAGCACAGGCCGAGCTGATCCGTGTCGACATAGCCGGTCCCCGGCAGCTGGGTGTGGATCTCCCAGCCCACCGTGGACTTGCCCACGCCGGAGGGGCCGCACAGCCACAGCACCGGGAAACGATCACCAGCCACCCGGTGCAGGGTAGTGCGGCCCGGATCGGGGCGGCCAGCGGATTTCAGGCGTCCGCGATCCGGTCCAGCCACTCCACCAGCAGCGCCTGCTCGGTCCCGGTCAGCGCCGCCACCGGCTCACTGCGCAGCGCGGCGGCGAGTCCGGCGGCGCGGGCGGGCACCGCGGTGTCGCCGAGCGCCTGCCCGCCGGTGGTGATCGAGCTGATCACGTGCTCCCGGGCGGCGGCGGCGAACTCCATGTCCCGCTCGTCCTCCGGGGTGCCGATCAGGGTCAGCACCACGCCCTTGCCGGTGGCGTGCACCAGTTCCGCGCCGCGGCTGACGCTGACCCGCAGCTGGCCTGCCTCGGCGATGCGCTGCACGATCCGGCGCAGCTTGTTCTCCGCCTCCTTGCCCGCCGCGGAGGAGGCGCCTGCCTTCGGGTCGCCGTACATCAGCAGGTAGAAGGCGGGGTGGGTCAGGCCGAACTGGACGTGCAGGTCCCAGCCGCGGCGCAGGTCCTGGACCGGGTCGGCGCTCTCGCCGAGGGCGACCTTGTCGGTCAGGTACTCGGCGAAGCCGTGTGCGGCCACCGCCTCCAGGAGGCCGTCCTTGTCCCCGAACAGCCGGTAGAGAGTGGGGGCCTGCACCCCGGCCGCGGCGCTCACCGCACGGGTGGACACCGCGTCCCGGCCGCCCTCGGCCAGTAGCTCGGCAGCCGCTCTCACCAGGCGGTCCCTGGTGGCCTCGGCGCTCTTCTCGGTCATGCAATCAACGATAACAAACTTCTAGTAGCGCCGCTCCGGTATCAGTGATACGGTGATGGCGTTAGCAACGGAAACACCAGTTAGGGAGTGGAACGATGACTGTTCCTGCGCAGCAGCGGGTCGCGATCGTCACCGGTGGATCGCGCGGCATCGGCCGGGCGAGCGCACAGCGGCTGGCCGCCGACGGCCAGGCCGTGGTGCTGGTCTACGGCGGCAACAAAGCCGAAGCCGACCAAGCGGTAGGGGAGATCACCGCGGCCGGCGGGCAGGCCATCGCGGTACAGGCCGACGTGGCCGACGAGGCGGCGATGACCGCGGTCTTCGACGCGGCCGAGCAGGCCTTCGGCGGGGTGGACGTGGTGGTGCACGCGGCCGGGATCATGCACCTGTCCACCGTGGCCGAGTTGGACCTGGATCAGCTCGACCGGCTGCACCGGACCAACATCCGGGGCCCGTTCGTGGTGGCCAAGCTGGCCGCGAACCGGGTCCGCCAGGGCGGCGCGATCATCAACTTCTCCACCTCGGTGATGGGCACCCTGCTGCCGACCTACGCCGCCTACACCGCCGCCAAGGGTGCGGTGGAGGTGCTGACCAAGATCCTGGCCAAGGAACTGCGCGGCCGGGACATCACGGTCAACGCGGTGGCTCCCGGCCCGACCGCGACCGCGTTGTTCCTGGAGGGCAAGGACGCCGACCTGATCGACCGGATGGCCAAGATGGCCCCGCTGGAGCGGATCGGCACGCCGGAGGACATCTCCGAGGTGGTCTCGTTCCTGGCCGGTCCGGCGCGCTGGGTGAACGCGCAGGTGTTGCGCGCCAACGGTGGCATGGTCTGATGCGCGCGGGGCCTGCTCACGCCGGGGGATCGGTGAGGTCCAGTGCGGCCAGGGTCGAGTTCAGCACCGCGATCTGCCGGGTCGGCCGGTAGGTCTCCGGATCGGCCACCGCCAGGGTGTTCATGCCCTCGATCAGCGAGACCAGGGACAGGCTCACCGTGGCCCGCCGCGCCTTGGTCCACTGTGGACGGACCTGGCCGACCAGGCGGTCGATCCGGCTGAGGAAGGCCCGGTTCGCGCTCCGGTGCCGGTCGGCGAGATCGTCGTCACCCAGGGCGGCGGCCAGGTAACCCAGCCACACCCTGGCCTCCTGCTGTTTGGCCGGATCCACCGAGGCGGCGTGCCGCAGCACCGCTCGCAGCACCGCCGCCGGTGACCCGCCGGTCCCGGACAGCTCGTCCATCGCGGCCCCGGTCCGTTCGTGCAGCAGATCCCTGGCATGGCGCAGCAACGCCCGCTTGTCCGGGAAACGGTGCAGCACCAGGCCGGTGGTGCAGCCCGCCGCCGCGGCCACCGCCCGCAAGGTCAGCCCCTGCGGACCCGCCTCGGCCATCAGCCGCCACACCGCCGCGGAGATCCGCCTGCCCTGCTCCGCCCGATCCGCGATCCTCGCCATCGGCCACCACCTCTCGTAACGCATGTTACCGTAACGTCTGTTACGACGAGAGGGGTGGCTGATGAGCTTCCAGGTGACCGAGGTGAGCTGGGCGGATCCGGAGGGCGCCGTGCTGCGCAAGGCGCAGCAGGAGGAGCTGGACGCCCGCTACGGCATCGACGACCATGAGCCTGGCCCACCGCCGTCAGCGGCCGATATCGCGGTGTTCCTGCTGGCCAGGGATGCCGACGGGCAGGCGGTCGGCTGTGGCGCGCTGCGGGTGCTGGGGCCGGATTCGGTGGAGATCAAGCGGATGTACGTGACGCCGTCGGCGCGCGGCAGCGGGGTGGCGGTGGCGTTGTTGCGGGCGCTGGAGAACGAGGCCCGGCGGCGGGAGTTGCGCACCCTGCTGCTGGAGACCGGGACCGAACAGCCGGAGGCGATGCGCTTCTATGAGCGCGAGGGCTACCGGCCGATCGAGAACTTCGGCGTCTACGTCGGCTCGAAGCTGTCCCGCTGCTACCGGCGGGACCTGTAAAACCGGATGTCACCGCGGCGGCCCGCACCTAGACTCGGGCCATGCCGACCATGCCGACCATGCAGGACGTGTTGCTGGCGTTGACGAACTACTGGACGAGCCAGGGCTGCCTGGTCGTTCAGCCGGTCAACTCCGAGGTCGGCGCCGGAACCCTGAACCCGGCCACCATCCTGCGCGCACTCGGCCCTGAACCGTGGCGAGTGTCCTATGTGGAACCCAGCGTGCGCCCGGACGACTCGCGCTACGGCGAGAACCCGAACCGGCTGCAGACCCACACCCAGTTCCAGGTGCTGCTCAAGCCCGATCCCGGCCACGCGCAGGAGCTGTACCTGGGCAGCCTGGCCGCGATCGGCGTGGACGTGGCCGCGCACGACATCCGGTTCGTGGAGGACAACTGGGCCTCGCCCGCCCTGGGCGCCTGGGGCCTGGGCTGGGAGGTGTGGCTGGACGGCCTGGAGATCACCCAGTTCACCTACTTCCAGCAGGCGGGCGGCCAGTCCCTGGCCCCGGTGTCGGTGGAGATCACCTACGGCGTCGAGCGGATCATGATGGCGGTACAGGGCGTCGAGCACTTCAAGGACATCGCCTACGCGCCCGGCATCAGCTACGGCGAGGCGTTCGGCCAGGCCGAGTACGAGCTAAGCCGGTACTACCTGGACGAGGCCGACGTGCCGATGACCAGGGAGCTGTTCGAGGCCCAGGCCGCCGAGGCCCGACGCCTGCTCGACCGGCGGCTGCCGGTGCCCGCGCACGGCTGCGTGCTGCGCTGCTCGCACCTGTTCAATGTGCTCGACGCGCGCGGTGCGGTCAGCGCCACCGAACGCGCCCAGTACTTCGGCCGGATGCGCGCGCTGGCCCGCGAGGTCGCCCAGCTCTGGGCCGAGCGCCGCGCCGAACTCGGCCATCCCCTTGGCAGCACTGCGTTTCCGCCGCCCGCCACACTGCCCGAGGTGCTGCCGGAAGTCACCGAACCGGCGACGCTGGTCTTCGAGATCGGCGTGGAGGAACTGCCGCCCGCTGAGGTGACCCGCACCGTCACGGCGGTCCGGGACGCCCTGGTCAGGCGGCTCGGCGCGACCCGGTTGGCACACGGCGAGATCCGGGTGCACGGCACCCCGCGGCGGATCGTGGCCGTGGTGGACGCGGTCGCGCCCCGGGAGACCGACGCCGAACGCACCGTCCGCGGCCCCGGCCTTGACCGGTCCTATGTGGACGGTGTGCCGACCAAGGCCGCCTTGGGTTTCGCGCGTGGTCAGGGTGTCGCGGTCGAGGCGCTGGAACGGATCGGCGAGCACGTCGGCGTGCGCCGGATCGAACCCGGCCGGGGCGCGGTGACCGTGCTGAGCGAGTCGCTGGCCCACCTGGTCGGCGAGTTGCGGGCGGAGCAGAACATGCGCTGGCACGATCCCGTGCTCTCCTTCGCCCGCCCGATCCGCTGGCTGCTCGCCCTACTCGGCGACACCGAGATCCCCCTGGCAGTGTCCACAGTGGCCGGTGGCCGGACCACCCGGGTGCACCGGAGCGCGCCGCGGCCGGTGGTCGAGGTGCCCGCTGCCACCGGCTACCTCGATTTCCTCAAGCAGCACAACGTGATCGCCGACGCCGAGGAACGTCGGGAGCTGATCGTCGAAGCCGCCACCGTGCTGGCAAGGGAAGTCGGCGGTGTGCCGGACTTCGGTGTGCTGGCCGAGGTGGTCAACCTGGTCGAGTCGCCGACCACCATCCTGGGTGGCTTCGACCCGGCCTACCTGGCGCTGCCACCGGAGATCCTGACCACGGTGATGCGCGAACACCAGCGCTACCTGGCGGTCCGGGACGCCGAGGGCGTGCTGCTGCCGCACTTCCTCGCGGTGGCCAACGGCGACTGCGTGCCCGAGGTGGTGCGCGCGGGCAACGAGGCGGTGCTGCGGGCCAGGTATGAGGACGCGGCCTTCTTCTGGCGCGCCGATCTGACCCGCACCCCGGACAGTTTCCGCGCCGACCTGGCCGCGCTGACCTTCGCCGACCGGCTCGGCTCGATGGCCGACCGCGCCGACCGGATTGCCTCGGTGGCAACGGAATTGGCCGCCGAGATCCCGGTGGACCGGGACGTCCTGCGCCGCGCGGGCGAGCTGGCCAAGTTCGACCTGGCCACCCACCTGGTCGTCGAACTGCCCGCCCTGGCCGGTGTCATGGCCCGCGACTACGCCCGCCGCGCGGGTGAGTCCGAGGCCGTCGCCCAGGCCCTGTTCGACCTGGAACTGCCGCGCACCGCCACCGATGACCTGCCAGCCACCACCGTTGGCGCGCTGCTCGCCCTGGCCGACCGGTTCGACCTGCTGGCCGGCCTGTTCAGCGTCGGCGCCGCGCCCACCGGCAGCTCCGACCCGTTCGGCCTGCGCCGTGCCGCCCAGGGCATCCTCGCCATCCTGCGCGCCCGCCCCGAAATCCCGCTCACCCTGGACGACGGCCTGCGCGCCGCCGCCCGCCACCTGCACACCGATCCACCGGCGCAGGCCCGAGATTTCCTGCTCCGCCGCTACGAACAGCAACTCCTGGACGCGGGTCACGACCACCGCCGGGTCGCCGCCGTGCTGCCCCTGGCCGCCTCGCCCGCCACCGCCGACGCCACCCTGCGTGAACTGGTCGAGCTGAGCGCGGACCCGGGTTTCGCCGACCTGGTCGCCGCCGTGCAACGGGTCCGCCGGATCGTCCCGCCGGGCACCGCCGCCGGGTACGACCCGGCCCGCCTGGTCGAACCCGCCGAGATCGCCTTGCACCAGGCCGTGTCCACGATGGCGCCCGCGACCGAACTGGCCGGGTTCGCCCGCGCCGCAACGGTTCTCATCGACCCGGTCACCCGGTTCTTCGAGGATGTCTTGGTGCTGGTGGACGATCCGGTCCTGCGCGCCACCCGGCTCGGCCTGCTCGCGAGCATCCGCGACCGGGCCGACCGGGTGCTGGACTGGTCCGCGCTCTAGGCTGGCCATCAAGATGAACCTGATCGCACACCTGGAAAGCCGCCTCGGCCCGATCCGGCACGGCTGGCGCACCGACCCGGACGGCGGGCCGATGCCGTTCACCATCGTCCAGTGCGACGGCGGGGCGCTGCCCGGCGTCACCACCTTCGCCACGGTCGGGCTCAGCGACAAACACCTGCGCTCCCGGGTCTCCGGCAAGGGAATCCACCAGGAACTGCTGATCTCGGTGCCGTCGGAGCAGGCCGACGGCCCGTTCCCGGCGATGCTCCAGCAGATCGCCGCCGGTCTGCTCGCCGAGGACACGGCCCTGCTGCGCGGCGACGTGCTCGGTCCGCACGGCCCGATCCTGCCGGGCAGCCTGCTGGAAGCCTTCTACGCCGCCGGGCCGGTGCACCACGACGACGATTTCGCCGTGGTCGAACCCGGCGCGGACGGACAGCCGTTCGGCATCGTGCTGGTGTGGCTGATCCCGATCAGTCGCGGCGAGGCCGAGTTCGTGGCCAGCCAAGGCTGGACCGCCTTCGAGACACAACTCGAACGCGTCCAGCCCGACCTGATCGATCCGCGCCGCACTCAGCTGATCCGCTAGCGCGGTACCAGCTTCGGCGGGATCACCACCACCGGACAGGTCGCCTTCCGGATGCATTCGGTGCTGATCGAGCCGAGCACCGCGCTGTACAACCGGCCGTGCCCGTGACTGCCCACCACCAGCAGATCCGCCTGCGCGGCCTCCTCGGTCAGCACGTCACCGGCATAGCCCTGCCGCACCACCGTGCGCACCGGGTGCTCGCCGCCGCCGGTCACCTCCGCGATCGCCTCGTCCAGGCGTTCCCGGTGCACCTTCTCGTGGTCGACGCCCAGATCGACCGGATCGGCCACGGTGAACGGGGTCGCCGAGGACGGGACCGGATTGGGCACCCAGGCGATCACCGCGACCACCTCGGCGTCCCGGCGGCCTGCCTCTTCCAGGGACCAGCCGAGGGCGCGCAGGCTTTCGGTCGAGCCGTCCACACCCACCACGATCGTTCCGGCCATGCCGCCTCCCAGGGTTGATGGGCTTCAGCTTGCCGAATACCACCGGGAGCGGCCCGGTGAAACCGAGTGATCACACGGGAAAGGTCACACCTGTAAGCCGTTCGGACTCCGTCCACAGCCGCGCCTGCTGCTCAGTGTCCCTGGACTGCCTGCTGGAACCCACCACCACCGGCGCGCCACGCAGCTCGCGGAATCCGTCCGGACCGTAGTACTGGCCGCCCTGGACCGCCGGATCCGCCGCCGCGCGCAGCGTGGGCAGCGCGCCCTGATCGGCGGGCTGGCTCAACAGTCCGCCGAGCAGCTTGGAGCCCACCCGCAGCGGCAGCGGGGAGTTGCGCACCAGCTCGGTCATCGAGACGCCCGGATGCGCGGCCACCGCCAGGGTCGGGCCGCCGTGTGCGGTCAGCCGCCGCTGCAGTTCGTAGCTGAACATCAGATTCGCCAGCTTGGACTGGCCGTAGGCGCCGATCCGGTCGTAGGAGCGGGTCAGCTGCAGATCGTCGAAATGGATCTTCGCGCGGATGTTGTGCGCCATGCTGGACACGGTCACCACCCGCGAGCCGGGAGTGGCCAGCAGCCGGTCCAGCAGCAGGCCGGTGAAGGCGAAGTGGCCCAGGTGGTTGGTGCCGAACTGCAGCTCGAAACCGTCCTGGGTGGTCAGTTTCGGCGTGTACATCACCCCGGCGTTGTTGATCAGCAGGTCGATCTGGTCGAACCCGTCCCGCAGTTCGGTGGCGGCCTGGCGCACCGAGTCCAGGGAGGTCAGGTCCAGTCGCTGCACCACCAGGTGCGCGCCCGGTGCGGTGCCCGCGATCCGGTCCGCGGCCCGCTTGCCCTTCTCCACATCGCGCACCGCCAGCACCACGGTCGCACCGCGCTGGGCCAGCACCTCCGCGGTGTGGAAGCCGATCCCGGTGTTGGCGCCGGTGACGATCGCGACCCGGCCGGACTGACCCGGCACATCGGCCGCACTCCACTTGCTCATGGCTGCTCCCACCTATAATCCGGGGTGTGCGTTCCGTTTACGAACATACGGAACGCGCGCCCCGTTTGTCCAACACTGGGGGAGGGTGTGTTGAAGAAGACCAGGTCGGATGCTGTTCGCAATCGGGAACGCCTGTTGCGGGTGGCGTACGAGACCTTCGCGACCGAGGGCCTCGGGGTGCCGATCGACGAGATCGCCCGGCGGGCCGGCGTCGGCGCCGGCACGGTGTACCGGCACTTCCCGACCAAGGACGCGCTGTTCCTGGCGATCGTGGCCGACCAGTTCGACCAGCTCATCGCCCGCGCGCGGGAGCTGGCCGGGGCGGCCGATCCCGGCGCGGCCTTCTACGGCTACTTCAGCCGGTTCATCCGCGAGTACAGCACCGACCAGGGCCTGATGGACGCCTTCGCGGGCAGCGGCTTCGACATCGAGACCGCCGAACCCGAGCGCACCGCCGAGTTCAAGGCCGCGCTCGGGGTACTGCTGGCCCGCGCCCAGCAGGCGGGCGCGGTGCGGCCGGACGTGGACGTGCACGACGTCAAGGCGCTGGTCATCGCCGGGCACGCCATGATCGGCTACCGCGGCGAGGCGGGCGCCCGGCTGATCCCGTTGCTCTGCAAGGCCCTGGCCCCCGACGCCTAGCGCGGTGCCCGGCCCCAGGTGCTGAGCAGCGGATAGGCCGTGACGCTGAACCCCGGATCACGCAGCAGCCGGGTGAACTGGGCCAGTTCGCCCGGCTCGACTCCGGCCGCGCGCAGCTTGTCCCGCAGCTCCCAGGCGTTGGCCAGCAGCAGCCTGCTGCCCTCGCCGCCGCCCACCCAGATCGGCGTGGACCGGCTGGCCGCGACCTGGTCGAGTCCACAGTGGACAAACAGTTTCTCCACGCCGAGGGCCCAGTCCAGGTCGTCGGAACCGAGTTTGGTGAGCACCTCCAGCACCTGGGTCTGCACTGCCCAGAACGAGTCCTGCTGGCAGGTCGCGGTGCTGAGCACCCGCTGCTCCTTGGGCAGGATCTCCTCCAGCAGCAGCACCCCGCCGGGGTTGAGCGCGGCGGTCAGCTTGGCCACCGCGGCATCCCTGGCCGGGTGGTGGATGAGCACCAGGCGGCAGTGGATCAGGTCGAAGCCGCCTGGCGGCAGTGGGTCGGTGAGCACGTCGTGCCGCTGGATCCGCACCGGCGCGGACAGTTCCAGCAGCCGGGTGTCCAGGTCGGTGGCCAGCACGTAGCCGTCCGGGCCGACCCGTTCGCCCAGCCAGCGGGCGATCGAACCGCCGCCTGCGCCGACCTCCCAGCAGCGCCAGCCCGGCGCCACACCCAGCGCGGTCAGCAGCGGGGTGGTCACCGCGTCGTAGGTGGCCTCCAGCGCGGCCATCCGGGTCCGCGCGGCGTCCACCGCGTTGTCGAAGGGGTAACTGCCCACCGCGCCTCCTGGTCCGGCTACTACCTTGGCGGCTGGCGGGCTCTGGCGAAAGTCGGCGGGGGTATCCGGGCACGGATCCGGGCTCCGCGGCCACCTGTCGCGGGCCGCTCGGGAGGGTCCGCCGGGGATCATCGGCGGCCCGATGTCTACGGCCGCGGGCGGCCCAATGGATACCGCGGGCGGCCCGGTGTTCGCGCTCGCGGCCGGTACTGCACACTGTGGACGGTCGCCGGTCGGGTCGGAGAGGGCTGACGTGCTGTTCGGAATCCTGGCAGGAATCGCGGGCCTCGTCTTTCTGGTGCGGGTGGTGCGCGAACCCCGCCGGATGAGCAACGCGGTGTGGTTCGGCATCCTGTTGTTCTTCGGTGGGCTGTGGGCGTTGTGGGAGCTGGGCCAGTACGGCTACGGCACGATCGTGGTGGTGCTGGGGCTGCTCGCCCTGCTCATCGGGCTGGTGCTGCCGTTCGCGCTCCTCGCCAACGGAGTGATCATGCTACGCCGCGAGTCCTTCCGGCCGGCCAACCTGCTGTCCCTGCTCACAGGATTGACGACGATCGGCCTGCTCGGGTTCACCGTGATCTTCGGCTGGCGGCTGGAACGCGGGGCGCAACTCGTGTTGATCGCGGTGATCCTGGCCTTCGGCTACTTCGCGTTCCTGTTCGTCAGCCTGCTGGCCTACTCCATTGTGTACGGATCGCTGAGCAGCCGGGGCCGGGTGGACGCGATCGTGGTGCTGGGCAGCGGCCTGATCGGGGACCGGGTGCCGCCGCTGCTGGCGGCCAGGATCGAGCGCGGTCTGGCGCTCTACCGCCGGGATCGCGCGGCAGGCGGTGAGCCGGTGCTGGTGGTCTCCGGCGGCCAGGGACCGGGGGAGACCACCACCGAGGCGGCCGCGATGCGGGACTACCTGCTGGCCCGCGAGGTCCCGGCCGGGCACATCGTGCTGGAGGACCGGGCCCGCACCACCGAGGAGAATTTGACGTTCAGCTCGGCGCTGGTGACCCCGGCGCGGCCGGGGGCGCGGATCGTCGCGGTGACCAACAACTACCACGTCTTCCGCACCGCGGTGCTGTCGTATCAGCTGAAGCTGCGGATGCGGGTGGTGGGTTCGCGCACCGCGCTGTACTTCCTGCCGAGCGCGTTCATCCGCGAGTTCGTCGCGTTGCTCATGCAGTACCGGATCACCACGGCCCTCGGCGCGCTCGCGGTGGTGGGGATGCCGTCGCTGGGCTTGTTCCTGCTCGCTACCGCCTAGGGAACCTGGCTGACCAGTTCGAGGTAGTCGGCGCCGTCGAGGGTGTCCAGCAGCGGGTCGCCGGTGGTGCGGATCTCGAAGAGCCAGCCGGTGTCGTACGGGTCGCGCACGACCAGGCCGGGATCGTCGAAGAGCCGTTCGTTGCGTTCCACCACGAGCCCGGACATCGGCGCGAACAGGTCGCCGAACCAGGTCCGGGTGGCCAGGAATCCGCACGGGGTCAACAGGTGGACGTCACCGCCCAGCGGCGGTAGGCCCACCTCGACCAGATCGGTCAGGCCGCGGGTGAGCACATCGGTCAAGCCCACTCGCAGCGTGTCGCCGCGATGCCGGACCCAGGTGTGGTCCCTGGTGAACCGGAGGGTCTGGAAGTCGACGAACATAAAGCTTTTCTAGCGCTCCGGCGACAGGCGCGTAAACACGCGGAGGTCGTTTTTACCCGAACGAACACATTCAGCTTGCCCTGGCAGCAAATTTGCCAAATCCGCTGACTGTCCATTGTGGACGATATGGTCGTTCGACCGGATGACAGCGGGTGGCTCAACCAAGATTGGTCTCACTGACGGCTTCAGTCACCGCGACCTGGCCTTCCGCGAGCACCGCGGTGAGTTCGGCGGCCAGGCCGGCGCGGTAGGGGAACTGCCGGGAACGCACGTTGCAGGTTTCGAAGTGCAGGATCAGCTGGGTCCAGCGCGGCAGGTGACTGACGAAGGTGTGCTGCACGGTCACCGCGCGCAGTGCGGTCAGCGGCCGGCTGTCCGCGCCCGACCGGCTGACCGTCTCGACCCGGTCCGCGGTGATCCGCACGGTGTGCGCGGAGACGTCCCGGTGGCGCAGCAGGAACAGCGCGAACGGGATGAGCACCGCGGCGATGGCGATGGGCACCACCACGAGCATCGAGTCCGACGCCCAGGGCGCGGGGTCCTGGTTCATCGCCGCGTACCCGACCACCGCCAGCGCGGCCAGCAACCCGACCAGCGCGGCCAGTCCGGTCATCGCGACCACCAGCGGGCCTGCCTCACCGTGGCCGCCGGCCCGCACGCGCAGCTCCCAGGCGTTCATCACCCGAGTATGCGAAGCCGGGTGCGATCGGCCCAGCCGCCGACGGGGTTGCCGGTAGAGGCCGATTGAGCCAGACGGCCGCCGTCGTCGATGCCGGTTGTCTCGTGCGGGCTATGCCTCCGGTGCGTGCCGGTTGCGGCGGCGGCGCAGGAAGTCTCGTTCGGTGGCGTTGCCCGCGAGGCTGATCGCCTCCTCGTAGGCGGCGATCGCGTCGGCGGTGCGGCCCAGGCGGTGCAGCAGGTCGGCGCGGATGGCGGGCAGCAGGTGGTAGCCGGGCAGTTCCAGGTCTTCGATCAGGGCCAGCGCGGCGGCCGGGCCGTCGACCTCGGCGAGGGCGACCGCCCGGTTGAGTGCGACGATCGGGGTGGGGGTGAGGCTGAGCAGCTGGTCGTAGAGGGTGACGATGGCGGTCCAGTCGGTGGGTGGCGGGTCGGCGTGCACGGCGTTGATCGCGGCCTGGATCTGGTACGGACCCGGCAGCCCCCGGCGGATGCACGCCTCGACGATCGCCTGGCCTTCCTGGATATAGCTGGGATTCCAGCGCGAACGGTCCTGATCGGACAGTGGGATCAGTTCGCCGTCCTGGCCGGTGCGGGCCGCCCGCCTGGACTCCACCAGCAGCATCAGCGCGAGCAGGCCCCAGACCTCGGGCTCATCCGGCATCAGCTCGGCCAGCACCCTGGCCAGCCGGATCGCCTCCGTGCCAAGATCGGGCCGGTCCAGGCGGTCGCCAGCGGTGGCGGTGTGGCCCTCGGAATAGACCAGGTACAGCACGGCCAGCACCGAGCGCAGCCGGTCCGGCAGATCCGCCTCCCTCGGCACCCGGTACGGGATGCGGGCGTCCCGGATCTTGCCCTTGGCTCGCACCAGGCGTTGCGCCATGGTGGATTCCGGCACCAGGAAGGCCCTTGCTATCTCCACAGTGGACAGTCCGCCGAGCAGGCGCAGGGTCAGCGCGACCCTGGCCGAGGGGGCCAGCGCCGGGTGGCAGCAGGTGAAGATCAGCCGCAGCTGGTCGTCGCGCACCGCACCCACCTCCACCGGATCCTCGGGACTGTGCGCCCGCAGCGCTTCGGCTTCCCGGCTTTCCCGGCCGGACTCGCGCCGGTGCCGGTCGATCGCCCGGTTGCGGGCGGTGGTGATGATCCAGCCCGCCGGACTGGGCGGCAGGCCGTCGGCTGGCCAGCGGCGCAGTGCGGTGACGAAGGCGTCCTGGACCGCCTCCTCGGCGAGATCGATATCGCCGAGCAGGCGGACCAGCACTGCCACCGCGCGCCCGTATTCGGCGCGGAAGACCGCTTCGACGTCCATCACTCGTACATGGGCCGCACTTCGATGGGCAGGCCGAGCGCCTCGGCCAGCCGGGTGCCCCAGCCCAGGGCCGCGTCCAGGTCCTCGACCTGGATCACGGTGAAGCCGCCGATGTGCTCCTTGCCCTCGGTGAACGGGCCGTCGGTCATCAGCACCTCTTCGTCCCTGGCCCTGATCACGGTGGCGGTGCTGGGCGGGAACAGTCCGGCGGCGAAGACCCGCGCGCCCGAGGCGATCAGGTCCGCGTTGACCGCGTCCAGCTTCTTCATGATCGGGTCGAGGAACTCCGGCGGCGGGGTGGGGCCGTCCGGCTGGTAGATGCTGAGCAGGTACTGGGCCATTGTTTTCTCCTCCTTGGTTCGCTCTCTACACGAACCCCGGAGCCCCGGATCGACACCACGGCGGAAATCCGGCCAAGATTTTTCTCAGCCGCGGTCGCCGGGACCGTTCGCGGCGGTCTTGACCATGGCCACCATCAGCCGCACCGCGTCCAGGGGGACCAGGCCGCTGGTCCGGACCAGGGACTGCCAGGTCGGGAAGGAGATCGCGTGCCGGATCGCCCCGGCGAGGACCTCGGCGCGGGCGGCGTCGGCCTGGAACGGCGGGGCGAGCCTGGCCACCGCACCATCCACATAGGACTCGTGCTCGGCGCCGGGCGGACCGTCCAGGGTCGGGTAATACTCATACAGTGCGGCCAGTGCGATGGACAGGCGGCGATCCGGACGGGCGATTCGTTGCCAGTCCGCGGGATCGGGCAGGGGGGTCGCGTCCATGGACGCGGACCCTACCTCGCTGGTTTGCCCCGTTGCCAGGGGAGGTCCAGACCATCGGCGACGGTGTCGAGCACGTGCTCCCGGAACTCCGCGGAGGCGGGCGGCAGTTCCCGTTCGGCCAGCCACATCAGCCCGATGTCCCTGGTGGCGGGCACGTCGGTGAGCCGCAGGTGCGGGGTGGCCGGTTCGCCGCCGGGCAGCGGCAGCAGCGCGACGCCGAGTCCGGCGGCGACCAGTCCGCGCAGGGTCTCCACCTCCTCGCCCTCGAAGCCCACCCGCGGGGTGAAACCGGCCTGGTGGCAGCGGTCCTCGGTGGTGGCGCGCAACGCGTAACCCGGGCGGAGCAGGATGAACGGTTCCTCGGCGAGGTCGGCCAGCCGGACCCGGGACCGGCGCGCCAGCCGGTGCCGCGGCGGCACGGCCAGGAACAGCGGTTCGGTCAGCAGATGCTGCCAGCGCAGCTGCGGGTGGCCGGGATCGTCGCTGGTGACGGCCAGGTCGGCGGTGCCGGAGAGCAGCGCGGCGGCCAGACCCGCTTCGCCGTGCTGGGTCAGCTCGAAGGCGATGTCCGGGAACCCGGCGCGGAACCGGCTCAGCAGCGGCGGCACCAGCCAGGTGCCCAGGGTGTGCAGGAAGGTCAGCGGCACCGTGCCCCGTCCTGGGTCGGTCAGTTCGGCCACCGCGCGCAGGCCCTGGGCGTAGCGGTCCAGCACCTCGGTCACGCAGGTCCGGAACAGGTGTCCGGCCGGGGTGGGCACCAGGGTCTTGCCCACCCGCTGGAACAGCGCGGCGCCGGTTTCCACGTCCAGTCTGGCCAGCGCCCGGGACAGCGCGGGCTGGGTCAGGTGCGCGCGGCGCGCGGTCTCGGTGACCGTGGCGCCCTCGGCGACCTCCCGGAACCAGGCCAAGGTCCGCAGATCCATGTGTCAAGGGTATCGATGGGCCGGAAACTCGGCATTGGACGCATGGGTTAGCCCGGCGCAGGCTGGGCGGTAGCAGCCGGAGGAGGACAACATGACGAATGTGGCCGAGCAGCTCGTGCACCTGCTGCGCGAGGCCGGGGTCCAGCGGATCTACGGCATCGTCGGGGACAGCCTGAACCCGATCGTGGACGCGGTCCGCCGCACCGAGGGCATCGAGTGGGTGCACGTGCGGCACGAGGAGACCGCCGCCTTCGCCGCCTCGGCCGAAGCCCAACTGACCGGTCGGTTGGCGGTCTGCGCGGGCAGCAGCGGTCCCGGTAACCTGCACCTGATCAACGGCCTGTTCGACGCGCACCGCAGTGGCGCGCCGGTGCTGGCCATCGCCTCGCACATCCCGGCCGCGCAGATCGGCACCGGCTTCTTCCAGGAGACCCACCCGGAGCAGCTCTTCGCCGAGTGCAGCCACTACAGCGAACTCGTCTCCCAGCCCGAACAGCTGCCCCGCCTGCTGCGCATCGCCATGCAGACCGCGCTGGGCCGCGGCGGCGTGTCGGTGCTGACCATCCCTGGCGACCTGGCCGACCGCAAGGCCACCGCGCCCACCCCGCCGGTGACCACGGTCCGTCCCTCACCCGTGGTCCCTACCGACCGGACGGTAGGCGAACTGGCGGAACTTCTTGACAGCGCGGAGAAGGTCATGCTGTTCGTCGGCGCGGGCGCCCGCGGCGCGCACGCCGAGGTGATGGAACTGGCGGGCAGGCTCGGCGCGCCGGTCGGCCACTCCTTCGGCGGCAAGGAGTGGATCCAGTTCGACAACCCCTACGACGTCGGCATGAGCGGCCTGCTCGGTTACGGCGCCTGCTTCGAGGCCATGCACCAGGCGGACCGGGTCATCCTGCTGGGCACCGATTTCCCCTATGACAACTTCCTGCCCCAGGCCCGCACGATCCAGGTCGACCACGACCTCACCCGCCTGGGCCGCCGCACCCCCCTCGAACTGGCCGTGCACGGCAGCGTCAAGGAAACCCTGCGGGCCCTGCTGCCCAAGGTGAAGCAGCGCACCGACCGGTCCTACCTGGACAAGATGCTGCGCAAGCACGCCGACCGCCTGGAGAAGGTCGTCGACGCCTATACCAAGGACATCGCCGAACGCACCCCCATCCATCCGGAGTACGCGGCCGCGGTGCTGGACGAGGTCGCCGCCGCCGACACCGTCTTCACCATCGACACCGGCATGAACAACGTCTGGGCCGCCCGCTACCTCACCCCCAACGGCCGCCGCCGCATGATCGGCTCCTTCCGCCACGGCAGCATGGCCAACGCCCTGCCCCAGGCCATCGGCGCCCAACTCGCCTACCCCGACCGCCAGGTCGTCGCCCTCTCCGGCGACGGCGGCCTGTCCATGCTGCTCGGTGACCTGCTCACCCTCTCCGGCGCGGACATCCCGGTGAAGGTGGTGGTGTTCAACAACGCCAGCCTGGGCATGGTCAAACTGGAAATGCTGGTCGACGGCCTGCCCGACCACGGCACCGACCACCGCCAGGTCAACTTCGCCGCGATCGCCAGGGCCGCCGGCATCCACGCGATCCGCGCGGAGAAGCCCGCCGAGGTCGAGACCGCGTTGCGAGAGGCCTTCACCCACCCCGGCCCGGCCCTGGTCGAACTCGTCACCGACCCCAACGCGCTGTCCCTGCCACCGAAGATTACCGGCGAGATGGTCCGCGGCTTCGCCCTGGCGGCGGGCAAGACGGTGCTGAATGGCGGCGTGGGCAAGATGATCGACCTGGCCCGCAGCAACCTACGCAACATCCCCCGCCCCTGAACAAGCAGCCGAAGCACCCACCCGCACCGTGTTGGCCGTTGTCGTACGGTGAGTTGGCCGTTATGGGCGGCGTGTTGGCCGAATGGGCGTACCACTTGGGCCAACTGGTACGCCCGCTTGGGCCAAACTGGCGTACCGGTTGGCCCAACTCGCCGGCGAGCCTGGCTCAGGTTCGGGCGGAGACCGTCAGGTCGTAGGTGACCTCCAGCGCGAAATCCGCGCTGCGCCCCGTGATCACCAGGCTGTGCCTGCCGGGCTTGAGCCTGGGCAGGGTGAACCACAGCCCGCAGCCGTGGGTCCGGGTCCGGCCCGGCCGCTGGGTGACCGGGTTCCCGGCGACCGAGCGGAAGGTGATCTCGGTGGGTTCGATCCGCTCGATCTCCTGGCGTTCGCCGTTGAGCAGCAACTGGCCACTGGCCGCCGCCAGGAACCGGGTGCAGCCGGCCTTGTCGGCGACCAGGTTGACCACCGGGCCGGCCAGTGGCAGGTCGGCGGGGACGGTGCAGCGGCGGCTGAGGTTCTCGCCGAAGGAACCGGCGAGCAGCCAGACGTCCCTGGGCTGGTCCAGCGCACAGTGCGCGCCGGTGCGGTCGGCGACCGGGTTGGTGGCCTCGGGGCGGGAGGAGGCCCAGGTCCACCAGCGGGCCTGCAGGTCGGGGATGGCGACGGCGCTGGCCGGGGCGGCACTGGTGGAGGTGGCGGTCAGGGCGGAGGGCGGTGCCGGGGCCGGTGGCGGCGGGGGAGTGGCGCAGGCGGTGAGCAGGAGGGCGAGGGCGGGCAGGGTTCGGCGCACCGCGGCACAGTAGGAGATCGGCGCCCTCGGGCGGGCCGGATTCAGCAAGCGCGGAAACCTCGCCCTGGGTCACGGCGCGGGCACCGTGCGGTGTTGATCCGCGAACGAGCACCCACGTCACGCCGTGCGCCGCAAGCGCGGAGGTAGAGTCCCCGGCATGCCGAATCTGCGGATCAGCGAGGCCGCCGCGCTGCTGGGGGTCTCCGATGACACCGTGCGCCGGTGGGTGGAGCAGGGGCGGCTGCCCGTGGTGGTGGGGGCTAACGGGCGTAAGGCGATCGAGGGGCGGGAGCTGGCCGAGTTCGCGCGGCGGCTGGCGGAGACGCCGGAGCCGGGGGCGACCGTGGCGGCCTCGGCGCGGAACCGGATGCGCGGGATCGTCACCCGGGTGGTCAAGGACGGGGTGATGGCGCAGGTGGAGCTGCAGGCCGGGCCGTTCCGGGTGGTGTCGCTGATGAGCCGCGAAGCAGCGGACGAGCTGGGCCTGGAGGTGGGCAGCGTCGCGGTCGCCTCGATCAAGTCCACCCATGTCGTTGTCGAGATTCCGGAGGCATGAATGCGGCGGGTTGTTCCCCTAGTAGCGTTGCTGGTCCTCGCGGGCTGCGGATCGACCCCGGCGCCGCCACCGGCCGGGGCGGGTGGGGCGGTGACCGTGTTCGCGGCGGCCTCGCTGACCGAGTCCTTCACCCGGATCGGCAAGGACTTCGAGGCGGCCAACCCCGGCGCGAAGGTGACCTTCAACTTCGGCGCCTCCTCGGCGCTGGCCCAGCAGCTCAACCAGGGCGCGCCCGCGGACGTGTTCGCCTCGGCGGCGCCGGCGAATATGAAGCAGGTCACCGACACCAAGACGGTCACCGAGACGCCGGTGACCTTCGCCCGCAACAGGTTGCAGATCGCGGTGCCCAAGGGAAACCCGGCCCGGATCGCCGGGCTGGCCGACTTCGGGCGGGCCGAGCTGAAGATCGCGTTGTGCGCGGAGCAGGTGCCATGCGGGGCGGCGGCGAAGAAAGTGTTGCAGGCGGCCAAGGTCACCGGGCAGCCGGACACTCTTGAACAGGACGTCAAGGCGGTGCTGACCAAGGTGCGTCTAGGTGAGGTGGACGCGGCGCTGGTCTACCGGACCGACGTGCGCTCCGCAGGCGCCGAAGTGGACGGGATCACCTTCGCCGAAGCCGATCAGGCGATCAACGACTACCCCCTGGCTGCCCTGGCCAAGGCGCCCAATGCCAGTGGCGCCAAGGCATTCGTCGACTACGTGCGTTCGGACAAGGGCCGGGCGGTGCTCGCCGAGGCCGGGTTCGACGGTCCGTGACCCGGCGCGTCGCCCGCCGCCGCCCGGCGCTGCTGGTCGTCCCGGCCCTGCTGGGACTGGCCTTCCTGCTCGTGCCGCTGCTCGGGCTGCTCGTGCGCGCGCCCTGGGCCCGGCTGCCCGAACAGCTGTTCAGCCCGGAAATCGGTGCGGCACTACGGCTTTCGCTGCTGTGCGCGACCCTGGCCACGCTGATCTGCCTGGTACTGGGCATCCCGCTGGCTTGGCTGCTGGCCAGGGGCGACCTGCCGGGGCGCGGACTGATCCGGGCCCTGGTCACCGTGCCGCTGGTGCTGCCGCCGGTGGTCGGCGGGGTCGCGCTGCTGCTGGTACTCGGGCGGCGCGGGGTGCTCGGACAGTACCTGGACGAGTGGTTCGGCATCTCACTGCCGTTCACCACCGCGGGCGTGGTGCTCGCCGAAGCCTTTGTCGCACTGCCGTTCCTGGTCATCTCGGTGGAGGGCGCGCTGCGTGCCGGAGACGGCAGGCTGGAAGAGGCCGCGGCCACGCTGGGCGCGTCCCGGTGGCTGACCTTCCGGCGGGTCACCCTGCCCTCGATCTTCCCTGGCGTGATCGCGGGCGCGGTGCTGTGCTGGGCCCGCGCACTCGGCGAATTCGGCGCCACCATCACCTTCGCCGGCAACTTCCCCGGCCGCACCACCACCATGCCACTGGCCGTCTACCTCGCCCTGGAGACCGAACCCGAGGCGGCCATCGTGCTCAGCCTGGTGCTGCTGCTGGTCTCCGTCGCGGTGCTCGCCCTGCTGCGCGACCGGTGGATCAACGGAGCCACATGACCCTGCATGCCGACCTCCGGCTCACCCGCGGCGAGTTCCGCCTCGACCTCCCGCTCACCATCGAACCCGGCGAGGTCATCGCCCTGCTCGGCCCCAACGGCGCGGGCAAGACCACCGCGTTGCGCACACTGGCCGGGCTGCTTCCGTTGACCGACGGGCACATCCGGCTCGGGGAGGAGGTCTGGGACCAGCCGCCCAAGATGTTCCGCCCGGCCGAACACCGCCCGATCGGCGTGGTTTTCCAGGACTACCTGCTCTTCGGTCACCTCTCCGCGCTGGAGAACGTGGCTTTCGGCTTGCGCGCCAGGGGAATCCGTCGCACCGAGGCACGCGCCGAAGCGGCCAGCTGGCTGGATCGGGTGGGCCTGGCCGAACACTCGAACACCCGCCCGCGCGCGCTCTCCGGGGGCCAGGCCCAGCGGGTCGCACTGGCCCGCGCCCTGGCCACCAGCCCGGACCTGCTGCTGCTGGACGAACCCCTGGCCGCGCTGGACGCGGGCACCCGGCTGCGCGTGCGCGCCGACCTCGGCCGGCACCTGCGCGACTACCCCGGCCACACCCTGCTGGTCACCCACGACCCCCTGGACGCCATGGTGCTGGCCGACCGCCTGGTCATCCTGGAACACGGCCGGATCGTCCAGGAAGGCCCGCCCCTGGAGGTCGCGCAACGTCCGCGCACCGACTACGTGGCCAACCTGGTCGGCCTCAACCTGCACCGCGGCCACGCCGACGGCGGCACCGTCACCCTGGACGCCGGTGGCAGCCTCACCATCGCCGAACCCGCCACCGGAGCGGTGCACGTGGCCTTCCCGCCCGCCGCGGTCGGCCTGCACCGGGACAAACCCAGCGGCAGCCCGCGCAACGTGTGGCCGGTGACCGTGGACGGCATCGAGCAGCACGGCCACACCACCCGGGTCCGCCTGCACGGCCGGCCGCCGGTGCTCGCCGACGTCACCACCGCCACCGTCGCCGAACTCCGCCTCACCCCCGGCGACACCCTCTGGGCCGCCCTCAAGGCCACCGAAACCCGCACCTACCCGGCCTGACCAACCCGGTCACGCACGCGTACCTACCGAACGGCCGGTAGGCGCGCATGTGGGCGGCCGACCGGATCCCGCAGGCCGAACACGGGGTGTCCTACCGGCGGTTCCTCGCCCTGACCCTGGTCGGCGAGCTGGACGCGACCCCCGGCGGGCGCTGGCCTCGGCGTGGCCGGCCCTCGGTGAGCCGGATGACCGCCGCACCGCTCGCCTACCGAACGGTCGGTAGCGGCGTGCTGCGCACCGCCGAGGACTGCCTGCCGCTGGCCACCGCCCTAGCCCGCACGCACACCGTGCACCCCGGTTGGATGGCGCGCTACCGGGAACCGCTGGCCGCGGGCGACGACCACGGCGCGTTCGCCGCTTTCCCGCGCGGCTCGGGCGGCGCGCCGCGGATCGCCTGCCGCGGCCCGGCCTGGCGGCGGCCACGACCGCCACCGGCGGCCAACCTGGCCGAGCACGAGCAGATCGCCGCCCAGCGGGCCCGGTTGCCCGGCTTCGCCGCCGTCACCGCGCCGATGCCGCTGCCCACCGGCGGACGGGCCGCGGCGGAGTTCGCTCCGCTCGCCGATCCCGCTGCCCGGACTGGACCACTTCGGGCCGGAGGGGAAGTCGGCGAGTCTTGTCACGGAACGGATTCTGGCCTGGCTGACCGATTCCGGCCGTTGACGGCCCGCCGCGACCCGGCCTACGTTCGAGCTGGACCCGGCCGCGCACCCACCCCTGCCGGAGCGCCCGGTCCAGGAGGTCACCATGCTGCGCCCGGCGTTGACCGCTGCCCTGATCGCCGCGACCCTGCTGACCATGACCCCGCCCGCGCACGCCGCCGCCACCGTGTGCAACCGGCACTGCGACGCCCGCGACCCCGCCCTGGCGCCGCAGGACCGCGCGGCCCTGGACGTCACCCTGTTCGGCCGCCGGATCTCCTTGCACTTCAACGACACCGACGCGATGGGCTGGGCCGCCCTGGACGCCGCCACCTCCGGCGACGAGGTCTGGCTGGACCGTTCCTTCGACGGCGGCCGCACCTGGACCCCGCGCCTGGGCAACACCGCCGTGCCCGCCGGACGGAGCGGCCGGCGCACGCTGATGTACAACGTCGACGACTGGGCCAACCGAGCGGTAGGCGCGCTGCGGGCCTGCGCGAAAGTCAAGGACCGCCCCGAGATCGCCTGCACCGCCTGGGCCCGGACCACCTGGAACGCCTACGACCGGCGCACCGCCGCGGCCACCGCGCTGATGCAGTTCTACAACCGGGACACCGGCCTGTTCGACACCAGCGGCTGGTGGAACTCGGCCAACGCGCTCACCGCGATCATCGACAACATCCGGGTGTCCGGAATGGACAGTTACCGGCACGTCATCGCCACCACCTACGACCGCAACCGAGCCGCCGCGCTCGGGGAGTTCCGCAACGAGTTCCTGGACGACACCGGCTGGTGGGGCCTGGCCTGGATCGCCGCCTACGACCTCACCGGCGACCGCCGCTACCTCAACACCGCCCGGGCCGACGCCGGGCACATGCACGCCTACTGGGACGGCCGCTGCGGTGGCGGGGTGTACTGGAAGACCGACCGGCGGGTGAAGAACGCGATCACCAACTCGCTCTACATCCAGCTCAACGCCGCCCTGCACAACCGGATCCCGGGTGACACCGCCTTCCGCGACCGGGCCCGCGCCGGGTGGACCTGGTTCCAGGGCACCGGAATGATCAACAGCGCCGGGCTGGTCAACGACGGCGTCACCATGGCCACCTGCCGCAACGACGGCAAGCCCGCGTGGACCTACAACCAGGGCGTCATCCTGAACGCGCTGGTCGAACTGCACCGCGCCACCGGCGACCCCGCGCCGCTGGCCCGCGCCCGCCGCCTGGCCGACGCCTCCACCACCAGCAGCGCGCTCAACCCCGGCGGCATCCTGCGCGAACCCTGCGAACCCAACAACGACTGCGATCCGGACGGACCCTCGTTCAAGGGCGCCTACGTCCGCGGACTCGGCGCGCTCAACCAGCTCCTGCCCGACCGTCCCTACCGCTCCTACCTGCGCAGACAGGCCGACTCGGCGTACACGCGGACCCGGACCAGCCTGGACACCTACGGCCTGCGCTGGGCAGGGCCGTTCGACCGGGCCGACGCCGCCCGCCAGCACAGCGCCCTGGATCTGATGAATGTCACGTAAACCGGGGACGCCCGGCGGAGAACCACTCGCGCGGCCCCGTCACCCCGTCGTATAGTGCGCGCGGCCCCGATCGGGGTATGCGCGTATGGGGAGTCACGGGGTGGAGTGGGTTCGCACCGAGATCGACGGTGTGCCGGTGTTCTGGTCCGAGCACGAGGGCGAGTTGACCGCGGGCCTGGTGTTCCGGGTCGGCCACGCCGATGAGCGACTCGCCCGGCGCGGGATCACGCACCTGGTCGAGCACCTGGCGCTGCACCAGGCCGGGGCCAGGCACGATCAGTCCAACGGCAGCGTCGACGCCACCCTGACCACCTTCCTCACCCACGGCGACGCCGGGCACGTGCGCGATTTCTTCGCCCGGCTGTGCGCCGCGCTGGCCGAGCCGCCGGTGGACCGGATCGCCGCGGAGAACCAGCTGCTGCTCACCGAGGCCGACGGCCGCAGCCGGGACATCCAGTCCTCACTGGCCATCTGGCGTTACGGCGCGGCCACCTATGGCCTGAGCGGCTACGACGAATTCGGCGTCGGCCAGCACAGTCCGGAAGAGGTCCGGGCCTGGGCGCGGGCCTGGTTCACCACCGGCAACGCCGCGCTGTGGCTCATCGGCGGCCCGCCCCCGGACGGGCTGCGGCTTCCACTGCCCGCCGGGCCACGGATCCCGACGCCGGAACCCACCTGCACGCTGCGCCGCACCCCCGCCTACTTCAACGCCAGCCTCAACGGGGTGGCCGCGGGTAGTGTGGTGGAACGCTCCACCGCGGCCACCGCCTACGCGGATCTGTTGCAGCGCAGGCTGTTCCAGAGCCTGCGCACCGCGGAGGGGATCAGCTACAGCCAGACCGCCACCTATGACCGGCGGGACGCGTACCTGGCCGAGATCACCGCCTTCGCCGACGGCCTGTCCTCTGTCCACTCGCGACTGGTCCGCGGGTTCACCGAAGTGATCGACTGGCTGGCCGAGTTGCCGCCCAAGGAACACGAGGTGGCCGAGCTGATCGAACTGCGCCGGGCCCCGTTGCTGGACCCCAGGATCCGGGCCGGACTGCCGGTGGGTGCCGCGCACGCCGAACTGTTCGGCGCCGAACCGCCCACCATCGCCTCGGTGGAGGCCGAGCTGGAATCCCTGTGCGCCGAGGACATCCAGGACGTCGGGATCACGGTGCGGGACAACATCCTGCTCATGGTCCCCGAGGGCCACACCCCAGCGGGCGACCGCTACGTGGCCGCGCCGCACACCTCCACCGGCCGGGTCGAGGGCGAGATCCTGCTGCCCATCGAATCCGCCCAGCCCGGTGAGCAGAACCCGTTCGGCCCCGGCACCACCGGCCGGCCGCGGCTGTGCGTCGGGCCGACCGGGATCAGCCTGATCAGCGGGCCGGAGTTCATCACCATCCGGTTCGCCGACTGCGCCGCGATGCTGGCCTGGCCGGACGGCGCCCGGCACCTGATCGGCCGGGACGGGCTGCACCTGCGGATCGAGCCCACCCTGTGGAAGTACGGGGCCGCGCTGCCCGACCTGATCGACCGCGGCGTGCCGCCAGGGGTGGTGGTGCCCAAACCCCCTCGGGCCGACCACGAAATCCCCCGGCAGGTCAGGAGCAGCTCCTGGAGCCGCCTGCGTGCCCGCCTCAAGCGTCACTGAACCCCTTCTCGTGCCTGGAGAAACGCCGTGCCCAGCAAATTCATGATGATCATGCGTGTCCTGCGCGACATCGGCATCAGCACCGACGCGGGCCAGCCCGACCCGGACTTCAAGGCCGCCGAGCACGACCTCTACAAGGGTGACCTGGAGGTCGCCTGGAAGCTGGCCGCGGCCACCCAGGGCGACCACGAGTTGCGCGCCGACCGGATCGGCAAGATCAGCAAGATCCTGGTCCGCAACGTGGACGAGCTGGGCAAGATCGCCGCCGCCAACCCCGACGACGCCGACCTGCACCTGCTGCTGGGCGCCACCCGGATCCAGCACGCCTGGAAGGTGCGCACCGGGGCGACCGCCGACCAGGTCAGCCGGGAGCAGTTCGAGCAGTTCTGGTTCATCCTCGGCGGCGCCTACGATCCGCTGATGCGCGCGGCCGAGCTGCGCCCGGCGGACCCGGTGCCCTGGGACAAACTCCAGTGGCGCGGACTGGGTCTGCAGGTCAGCCGGGACGAGATGGACGAGGTCTGGCAGGAGCTGACCGACCGCGACCCGTACCACTATGGCGCGCACTACTCCCGGGTCCAGGTGCTGTGCGAGAAGTGGCAGGGCAGCCACCGGGAGGTCCTCGAATTCACCAGCGAGGTCGCCGACTCCGCCCCGCCAGGGGAGCCCTTGGGCGCGCTGACCGTGGCCGCGCACCTGGAGGTCATGATGGGCACCGACGCCGAACCCCTGGACTACTTCGGCCGCCCGCACATCAGCGCGCAACTGGTGCGGATCAGCGACACCTGGCTGGCCGGCCTGCGCCCGCACCACCGCAACATCGAGGCGCACCACCTGCTCGGCGTCGGGCTGTACCTGGCCGGGGAACGCGAACGCGCCCGCGACCACCTGTCCAGGGTGAGCGCGCGCAGCATCACCGACGGACTGCCGTGGAGCTACATCGGTTACCGCTACGACAAGCTGGACTACCGCGCCATCCGCAAGTCCCTCGGCCTGAAGATGAAGGACGCCTAGCCAGCGCGGAGCGGCACCCCACCGTCAGGTGCGGTGCCGCCTCCTGTGCGTCAGCTGAACGCCAGGCTGATCGCCAGCCCGGTGATCAACGCCGCCGAGGCCAGTGCGGTCGCCAGCCGTCCGCGCGGTCCGGTGAGCAGCCGGCCCAGCAGACTGCCGCCGGTGGCCAGCACCAGTTGCCAGCTCGCCGAGGCGAGGAAAGCGGCCAGTACGAACACGATCGCGCTCCACCCGGTGGCCGCGGTGCTGGATCGGGCCAGCACCAACGCGGAGAAGTACACCACCGTGGTGGGGTTGAGCATCGTGATCCCCAGCAACAACAGGAACGCCCGGCCCGGCCTCGGCGGTGACGCCGTGGAAGCCGGGTCCTGGCCGTCCCGGAACCGGCGCACCGCGGCGTAGGCGGTCCGGATCGCCAGTCCCACCAGGATCAGCACCGAGGCCCAGCGCAGTGGTTCGGCGATCGGCCGGAGCAGATCGGTGAGCGCGGCCCCGCCGAGCACGGCCAGTAAGGCGTAGAGACCGTCCGCCGCCGCGACGCCCAGGGCAGCCGCGGCGCCGATGCGCAGGCTGGTGCGGGCGGAGAGGGCGACGAGGTAGGTCGCGACCGCGCCGACGGGCATGGCGATGCCATAGCCCGCGAGCAGTCCGGCGACCAGCGCCTCGATCATGACCGGGGGTGGATCGGCCTCCAGGGGAGCAGGGTGCGCTGCTGCCGACCGGCCGGTCGGTCGGCGGGTCGGGGCAGCAGCGTCAGGGTTTCGGTCATGCCGGGAGGGTGCGCCGGGGCTGGGTGGTGCGGCAACCGAATTTGGTGGGGCCCGGTATGCCCCACCGACTTCACTTGCGCGCGGGTTGACCCTGCGGTTGCCGCGGCGGTGGTGGCGCGGGGCGGTCGGCGGCCAGTGCGCTCAGCGTGTGCCTGCACACCTTCCCGGTCGGCCCCAGCGGCAACTCCGCCAGCAGCATCAGCACCTCCGGCAACTTCCGCCGTTCCAGGCCCCGTTCCCGTTCCAGGTATCCCGCTAGCGCCGCCAGTGTCAGTGCTTCGGTGCCGGGGTGCTGGACCAGGCAGGCGGCCAGTCGTTCGCCCAGTTCCGGGTCGGGCACCGGCACGCAGGCGACGTCCGCGATGTCCGGGTGGGCGCCCAGGTGAGTTTCGATCTCGGCGGGGCTGATGTTGAGGCCGCCGCGGTTGACGATCTGCTTGAGCCTGCCGGAGACGTGCAGGCAGCCGTCGCGGTCCAGCTGACCCAGGTCGCCGGTGCGCACCCAACCATCCAGTCGGTAGGTGGCGTCCAGACCGGGATCGGCGACGTAGCACAGCGGGGTCATCGGGCCCAGTGCGATGATCTCGCCCTCCTCGCCGCGGGGCAGTGGCCTGCCGGTGGGGGAGAGGATTTGCAGCTGGGCGACCGCCGGGTCGGGCAGGCCGGTGCCGGTGGCGGGGGTGATGCCGGTGCGCGCGGTGTGGCAGTTGACGCCGTCGGCCGAGCCGTACACCGTGATCACGTTGTCCGCCAGCCGTTTCCGGCAGTCCGGCAGCAGGCTGGGCGGGAACGCGGCCGAACTGGACACCACTGCTCGCAGTGATGAAGTGTCCTCTGTGGACTGACGGGGGGTGCCGACCATGCGGCGCAGCATGGTGGGCACGCCGAAAAGGTGCGTCGGGCGTTGTTCGGTGATCAGCCGGAGGGCCCCGGCCGGGTCGAATTTCGGTTGGGTGATCAGGGTTCCGCCGAGTGCGGCCAGGGTGACCGGCACGCCGAGGGAGCCGTAGGAGGAGGACAGCGGCACCAGTACCAGGTTGCGCATCGGGCCCTCGCCGGTGTGCAGCGAGCGCACGTAGCGGGCCCGGCCGCCGAGGAAGGCGTTGTGCGAGTAGGCGATCATCTTGGGTTGTGCTTCGGAGCCGGAGGTGACCAGGATGCGCACTGGCCCGTCCGGATCGATCACCGCGGGTGTCCACGGCTCCGGCGGGACCGGGGTCTCATCCAGGGACACACAGCCCTCGGGGGCCGGGCCGAAGACGAAGACCCGGCACAGTGCGGGCAGTTCGGGGCGGGCCACGGTGATCAGCGCGGCGGCCCGGGAGCGGCCGAGCAGGCTGACCGAGTCCCGGGTGCCGCGACCGTAGGGGTAGGGCAGGGACACCGCGCCGAGCGCGGCCACCGCGAGTTCGGCGGCCACCGCGTGGCGGCCGTTGGGCAGCTGGATGCCGATGATGTCCCGCTGTCCCAGCCCGGCCGCGCGCAACGCGGTGGCGATCCGGCGCACCTCCCGGTCCAGGTCGACGTAGTCCAGGCTGCCGAGTTCGTCGCTGACCGCGATCCGGCACGGCCGGGCCCGCACCTGCCTGCGGAAGGCGGTGTAGACGTCCAGGTCGGGGCAGTGGCCCTCGCGGACCCATTGCCTGCGCAGCGCGTGCGGCACCAGATCACCTAACACGATGCCGTTGTTCGAGGTCCAGCTCACGAGAACTCCCAGGGCAGGGTGGGGGTGGCGAAGCCGTTGTCCTGCCGCAGCACCGCGCCGAACCGCGGATCGCGGGGCAGTTCGGCCAGGTCGGTGCACACTCGCACCGCGGGCACGCCGACCGAGGTCAGCCGGTCCAGCCAGTGACTGGTGGACTGCTGGGCGCAGCGCGCCGCGAGGTGGGCGTAACCGGGTGGGTCGGGCAGGTCGAAGGCCTTGGCCATCCTGTTGTTGTGCTTGGGATCCGCCGAGATCGCCAGCCAGCCGTCCAGTGTGGACAGTGGTTCGCGGCGCGGGGTGCGCGGCATCCGGCGCAGCACGGCGGCGGCGGAGAGCAGTGAGGAGTCGACCCGGCGGCCGCGGCCCTCGCGGAAGCGGGCCAGCAGACCGGCGAGCACACCCTGGGCGCTGACGAGTCCGCCGAGGATGTCGGTGAGGGTCATCAGCGAGGGTGCCGCGGGTTCCCTGGCGGGTCGCACCTCGGCGGCGAGTCCGCTGTAGGCCTGCACCATGAAATCGGTGCCCAGGGGCGGGCGGGGGCCGAGGTGATCGCCCCAGCCCGAGGCCCAGGCGTAGACCAGGCCGGGGCGTACCTTGGCCAGGTCTTCGGCGTCCAGCCGGAGTTGCGCGGCCTTGCCGGGCGCCCAGTTGTGCAGGAACACGTCCGCGCCGGTGACCATGTCCAGCAGTTCGGCCCGGCCGGAGGGGGTTTTGAGGTCGACTTCGACCACGTGTTTGCCGTCGTTGATGGCGCGGAAGCGGGCCGAGGTGTCCCCGGCCATCGGCGGCATGCCGCGCAACAGGTCGCCGCCACGGGGTTCCAGGCGGATCACCCTGGCGCCGAGCAGCCGCAGCAGGTGCCCGGCCATCGGGCCCTGCAACCGCCGCCCGGCCTCGATCACCACCAGGCCATCCAGGGGATTCTCGCGCGCCAACCGACCGTTCGGTCGGGACGCGGGACCCAGCGGCGTGATCCGCCAGGGCGGCAGGTCGGCCAGGCTGTGCCCGGCCGGGTTGAGCCGCAGCACGCTGACTCCGGTGAGGTCGGCGGCGGCGTGCACCGCACCGAAACAGACCCGGTTCGCGGCCCGGAACAGGGGTTCGGGCAGTGGGCAGGTGGCGGTGGCGTAGCGGTGCTGGAACGGCCGCCAGCCTGCCCGGATCGCCTCCGGTTCGGCGGCCAGCACGGTCCAGAACCGGTGCCAGCGTTCGGCTTCGAAGGTCTCCACCTCGAACCGCACCCCGTCGCTGGCGAGGAAGGGCGGACCGCCGGGGTGCAGGGGTTCGATCCAGTCGTCCCCGGCGGTGCGCGCGGCCAGGTATTGCGACACCGACAGCAGTGCGGCCTGCGCCACCGAGGTCTCTGCCCTGCGTAGCCGCAGGCCGCGGTGCCGGGCCACCAGGACGGCCAGGACTCCTTGCGCGGCAAGGACTCCGGCCAGCACGGTGGCGTAGTCCACGTCCAGCGTGGTGGGTCTGCCGTAGCGGCGGCCGTGCACGTGCGCGATCCCGCAGGCGGCCTGCACGGTGGTCTCGTCCAGCAGCGGCGCGGCCACCGGACCGGCCCAGTCCACCACGCAGTCCGCGTCCTGGCCCTCCACGCCCAGGGTCTGGAGTTGCCGCCAGGCCAGGATGCGCGCGGCGGCGGCCTCGGTGTCCAGCCGCACCGGGCTCACGGCCGCCGTCCCTGCACCGAGTAGAACACGCAGGAGGCGGCGCGAAAGCCGGGATCGGTGAGCAGCGCACGCAGTTCGGTGAGGTCGTGCTCGGTCAGTCCGGCGGCCAGCAAGGGTTCTCGCAATCGGTAGGTGTGGTTGAGCTGGAGCCGCAGCCCTGGCGAGTCCGGCCGCCACTGGCTCAGGTACGGCACCGGGTCGATCTCGACGAGTCCGGCGGCCCGCATCGCGGTCGCGACCCGGCTGCCCCAGGCGCCGTCGGCGCCGGTCGCGGACATCACCGCGGCCTTGGCGGTCAGGAATTTCTGGTACAGCTCGGCGGCCCGCTGGTCCGGGGTGAGCAGGGCGGGCCCGTAGCCGAGGTCGAGATCGTCGAGTTGCAGCACCCCGCCGGGCCGCAACGCGCCGACCAGCCGGTGCAGCACGGACAGTCGTTCGGGCAGCAGCGGCAGCACCTGGCGGGCGTGCACCAGGTCGAAGGCGTTACTCGGCAGTGGATCGTGCCGGATGTCGTGTCGCAGCACGGACAGCCGGCGTTGTGGGGTGAGGTGCCGGGGTTCCAGGTCGGTGGCCAGCACCCAGCCGTCCGGGCCGACCCGTCCGGCCAGCCAGCGGGCGATGCTGCCGTTGCCCGCGCCGACCTCAAGGCACCGCCAGCCGCTGCCTGCCCCGGCCTCGGCCAGCCGTGACCTGGTGATCGGGTCGTAGGCATCGGCGAGGAATCGGTGCTGGTCAGCGGCGTGTTCGCTGCGGTTGTCGGAGAAGACCGGGGCGCTCATGTCCACCGCCCGCTGCCGTGTCGCTCAGCCCTACCGACCAGTCGGTCGAGAAGCTGTTGACGGCGGACCTTGCCGGTGCCGGTGCGTGGGACCTCCGCCCAGGTGAGCGCGACCGGGTCGGCCAGTGGCGGCAGGTCGCGCAGGGCGCGCTGCCAGGCGATCGGGTCCAGGGTGCCGTCCGCGGTGACCAGCACCGGGATCGGCGGCTGCCCGCGCACGCCGAGCACCACGGCCTCCAGGACCTCGGGCAGCCGCTCTTCCAGGAGGTCCTCGGTGCGTACGCAGCTCAGTTCGGGGGTGCGGTCGACCTCGCGGTCCAGGAACAGGATCGCGCCGGAGCGGGTCTGTCTGCCCAGGTCGCCGGTGTTCCACCAGCCCGCGGTGTCCTTGGCCGCGAACCGGTCCGGCTCGCCGACGTAGTCCAGGCAGCGGGCCTTGGTGCGGGCCAGTACCAGCCCGGTGTGCCCTGGCGGCAGCGGGGCGAAGGTGCTGGGATCGACCACCCGCAACCGGGTTCGTCCCGGCAGCGGGTGGCCGAGGTTCCTGGTGGTGGGTTCCGGATCGTGGCCGCGGGCCAGGGCTTTGTGGGTGAGGAAGCGGAAGGTGAGCGGCCCGGTCTCGGTCTGGCCCCAGCCCTGCATCCACAGTGGACGGTTGCGGCGGGAGGCGTGCAGGTAGGCGCGCACGGTGGGCGGATGCATGGCGTCGTAGGTGCTGACGAACAGCCGCACTCGCCGGAACGGGTTGGCCGGGTCCGCGGTGAGGTGCTGGTGCCGCACGTACCAGGAGGGCAGTGCCTCCAGGGTGCTCGGCGGATGCTGTTCGAGCAGCTCCCGGTCGTGCTCGCCGCTGAGGATGAGGATCTTCGCCGGGGCCAGGCACAACACGCTGGCGGTCCAGCAGAAGGTGCGGCCGTGCGCGAAGGAACTGGCGCTGGCCACCGTGTCGGTGCGCCGGGTGCCGATCACCGGCCAGCGGATCGCCTCGAACCGGGCCAGCCGACCGATGATCGTCCTGGTGGAGTGGGTGACCAGCTTGGGCAGCCCGGTGGTGCCCGAGGTGTGGTTGATGACCAGGGGATCGTCCTCGGCGCGCCGTTGCGGCCCAGGGGCTTGGTGGCCGCGCACATCGTCGAGGGTGAGCACGCCCTCGGGTCCGTGGTCCAGGGTGAGCGTGCGCCGGGCCAGCGCGGGCAGGTCACCCATGGCGAGATGGCGGCCGGCGCTGACCAGCAGCGCCGGGTCGAGGCGTTTGAGCAGCACCTCGGCCGTCTCCGGCGGCAGGTGGCCGGACAGCAGCGCGGGCACCGCGCCGAGCCGGATCGCCGCGCAGGCAAGGAGGTCGTAGTCCCAGTGGTTGTCCTTGAGGATGGCCACCCGCTCACCCCGGCGCAGTCCGGCGGCGGCCAGCCAGCCCGCCATGGCGCGCACCAGTCCAGCCAGTGCGGGCAGGTCGTGGCTGGTGCCGGGGGCCAGGTCGAACGGCCGGTCCAGGTGCACGATGGTGCCGTTGCCGCGTTCGGCGCACTCGTCGAAGAGCACGCCCATGTCGTGTGGTCTCACGCCGGTTCCCTCCGCGGGCTGAGTGTGGTGCAGGCCTGGATCCGCCGCGCGGCCAGCAGTGCGCTCTGTACGGCGGCCTCGCTGTTGGGGCGCAACAGGATCCAGTCGCCCGCGTACTCCACCGGACCGGGTGGCCGCCGGTGGAAGGCGGGTTGCAGCCGCAGTGCGGCCGGGGTGGCCTCGGGCAGGCCGTGCCGGAACCGGTGGCTGTGCGCGGAAATCAGGGCCGCGGCCAGGCCGGGCACGTACTTCTCCGCCGCCGTGGTCAGTATGCCGGTGACCAGATCCTCCGGTGCGTCAAGGAGATCCGGGATCGCCCTGGGTGCGGCGAGCAGGGTGAGCAGCCCCTTGCCGTGGGGTGCGCGCGAGCGGTGCTTGGCGTGGTCGACCACGATCCCGCCGAGCACGCCGTCCTCGATCTCGGGCAGCAGCAGGCAGTACAGCTCACGCGCGCACTCCGGTCCGAGCGGCCGGTCCAGCAGGCAGCTCACCTTGAGCATCGGCGTGTAGGTACAGGCGTCCACATAGGACTGTTCGGCGGCGGGCGGGTTCAGGTAGATCGCCCTGGCCTGCGGTGCGGGCAGGCACAGTGCGACCGTGCGCGCGGTGAACGTGCCCGCGCTGCTGCTCAGGCGCGCGGATCCGTTGCCCGCCAACACTTCCCGCACCGCGCAGCCAGTGGTCACGTCCAGCCGGGTGGCCAGCAGCCGGGCCAGGGTGTCCATGCCGTCGCGGTAGGTGCGCCACCCGGTGGACGGCCCGACCATCCGCAGCAGGTGCAGGAACGGGGCCGCCGCCGACCGGTCCTGGTGCCAGCCGAAGAACCCGCCGGTGACCGGTTGCAGCAGGTACGCGCCGATGTCCGGGTGGTACCGCCTGCCGAACTCGGCCACCGTGGCCGTCCCGGCCCGGCTCGCCCCGGTGACCATCAGCCGCACCAGGTCCAGCCGGGCCCGCGGCGAGAGCCCCGCCCCGGTGAGCGCCCCGCGCGGATGCGCCACCCCGGCGTGCGCGCGGCCGTCCCGCCACATCCCGATCTCGCCGGAGACCTTGGGCACCGCAACGGGATCCACGCCCAGTTCGTGCAGCAGTCGCCAGGTCTGGTCATAGCCGCGGCCGGAGATCTGCTCGGCGCCGGTGTCGATGGCGTAACCGTCCCGGCGCATGGTGGCCATCCGCCCGCCCACGTGTTCGGCGGCCTCGAACACCCGCACCGAACGCCCGGCCTGCCGCAACGTGTGCGCCAGGGTCAGTCCGGCGATGCCCGCGCCGACCACCGCCACATCCAGGTCCGGGCTCATGATTGCCGCACCACCAGGTTGATCACGATCAGCAGCGTCACGGTGATCCGGTGCACGTGGATGCCGAGCCTGCGGGCCCGCAGGATGTCGCCGTCCCGGAAGCCCTGCCCGAACTGCAACGCGCGCAGGATCAACGTTGGCGCCAAAGCGAAAGCGAACCACCAGGGCGCGATCTCCAGTGCCGAGGAGCCGACGATGAGCGCCATCTCGGCCAGGGTCAGCGCGAGTACGAACAGCCGGTTGCCCGCCGCGCTGGTCCTGGTGGCCACCGTGATCCGCCCGACCGTGCGGTCCCCGCGCACGTCGTTGGTGTTGGAGTACACCCCGAACAGCAGCGGCCCCAACCCGAACAGCAGTGCCTGCACCACGGTGAACCCGGTCAGCTCGCCCCCGGCCAGGCCGATCGGGGCCAGCACCAGCACCCAGCCGATGAAGGCCAGGTAGAACTCCTGGCAGCCGATGTAACTGAGCTTGAGCCCGTAGGAGTATTGCGGGTACAGCGCCAGCATCACTCCGGTGAGCACCAGCGCCCACACCGGTGGCGCGGGCGCCAGCCACACCGCGCCCGCCCAGCACAGCGCGCCGAGCAGGAACGCGCCCCAGGCGAAGCGGAGCACCTGGTCCTCGGTCAACGTCCCGGCCACCAAGGGTTTCCGCAGCATCCGGCGGGCGGGCGCGTCCGGGCCGTAGTTGATCGCGTCGCTGCCGTCGCGGAACCCGGTCAGGTCGTCGAAGGCCACCAGCGAGGCCATCAGGATGATCTCCCCGGCCAGGAACAGCCCGAGCAGCACCAGGATCCTGGGTTCGGTGAGCAGGCCCAGCGGCAGCAGGGTGAGGACCAGTGGCAGGCTGAGGTAGTAGTCGAAGATGTCCAGTTTGGCCAGCCGCGCGTAGGTGCGCAGCCTGCCTTCCACGGGCAGGGCGACGGTGCTCACGCGCTCTCCTTCATCGGGTGCCCGCCGGGGCCGGGGCAGGCACGAACGAGCAGACGGCGTCGGCGATCCGCTCGACCTGGGCGTCGGTGAGGTGCGGGTAGATCGGCAATGCCAGGATCTCCCGGCTGGCCAGCTCGGCCTGTGGCCAGGAACCCGTTGCCCAGGAAGCGAAAGCGGGCTGACGCGGCAGCGGCCGGGGGTAGTACACATGGGTGCCCACACCTTGTCGCGCCAGGTGCGCTCGCAGCTCGTCCCGGCGGGTGGCGCGCAGGCAGTACACGTAGTAGCAGCGCCCGTTGCGACCACCCGGCGGTGGCCGGATCCCTTGGGCGGCAAGGGGTTCGAACCGGGCGTTGTAGTAGGCGGCGAGGTGCGCCCGCCGTTCCAGCCGCTCGGGCAGGCCGGGCAGGCGGTGCAGCTGGAACAACGCCATCAGCTCGTCGAAGCGGCTGTTGTAGCCGATCCGGTGGTGCCGGAACCGGGTCCGGCCGTCCTGGCCGTGGTTGCGCAACATCCGCACCGCCCGGCCCAGTCCGGGATCCTTGGTCACCACGGCCCCGCCCTCGCCGATACCGCCGAAGGTCTTGACCTGGACGAAGGAATACACCCCCGCCTCACCCCACAGTCCGGCAGGCCGCCCGTCCAGCACCCCGCCTTGGGCGACCGCGGAGTCCTCCAGCAGTCGCAACCCGTGCCGCGCCGCGAGATCGGTGAAGGCGGGCATATCGGCCATCGCGGAGAACATGTGCGCGGGCAGCAACACCTTGGTACGCGGCGAGATCAGTCGCTCGGCCTGCTCGGGGTCCATGGTCATGGTGACCGGGTCGATATCGGCGAACACCGGCCGCGCGCCCAGGTTGACCACGGTGGAAGCCAGTGGCGCACAACCGAAAGCGGGTGTGATCACCTCATCGCCAGGGCCGACGTCCATGGCGTGCAACAACATCGTCAGCGCCGAGGTGCCACTGGAACAGGCCACCACGTCCGCCGCGCCGAGTTGCTCGCGCAGTTCCCGCTCGAACCTGGCGGTGTGCTCGCCCAGGATGAACCGCTGCGCCGGCCCGGTGCCCAGCTCGTAGAGCAGGTCCAGGAGCACCTCGCGGTCGGCGGCGAACAGGTCGTCGGGGAAGAAGGGCACCATCACGCGCTCCCGGAGTAGAACTCGCCGATGACCGCGCACACCCGGTCCACCTGGTCCAGGGTCAGGTCCGGGTACAGCGGCAGGGCCAGTGCGCGCCGGCAGGCCGCCTCGGCCACCGGGAAGTCACCGGGCCGATGCCCCAGGTGGGCGAAACAAGGCTGGAGATGCAGCGGAGTGGGGTAGTAGATCTCGGTTTCGATCCCGCGGTCGGCCAGGTATCTGGCCACACCGTCCCGGTCGTCTGCCTCGATCAGGTATACGTAGTACGCCCCGGTGGTGGCCGCATTTCTTTTTACTACCGTGGGTAGCCGGGTTATCCCGGAAATACGGGACAACTGCGCCGAATACGCGGCGGCCAGTTCACCGCGTCGGGCTATGTCCGCGTCGAGCCGGGTGAGCTTGGCCAGCAGTACCGCGGCCTGCAGATCGTCCATCTTGCTGTTGCACCCGGACAGCCCGGTTTCGTTGGCGATGCCAGGGAAATGGTCCAGGGTGCGCCCGCCCCGCCCGTGATGCCGCAACGCGGCCACCCGGTCGGCGATCAGCGGATCGTCGGTCAGCACCGCCCCGGCATCGCCCAGCGCGCCCAGGGTCTTGGTCGGGAAGAAGGACAGCACCCCGCCCGCGCCGAACAGCCCGGCGTGCCTGCCGTTCCAGCGCATGCCGATCGCCTCCGCGCTGTCCTCGATCATGGTCAGCCCGGCCCGGCCCGCCACCGCGCCGAGTTCGTCCAGGTCCGCGAGCTGGTGGAACAGGTGCACCGGCAGCACGAACCGGCAGCGCGGGGTGATCGCGGCGGCGAGCGCGGCCGGATCCATCGCGTAGCTCGCCGGTTCGATGTCGGTGAACACCGGCCTGCCCCCGGCCAGCACCACCGCCGAGGCGGTGGCGATGAAGGTGAACGCGGGCACCAGCACCTCATCGCCCGGCGCCAGCCCGGCGGCCCGCAGCAACAGCACCAGCGCGTCGGTGCCGCTGTTCACCCCGAGTGCGTACCGGGCGCCGGTATAGGCGCACAGAGCCTGTTCCAGTTCGGCGACCTGGCGGCCATGCGAGTACTTGCCGTGTGAAAAAACCTGCCCCACTCGTTCGCTGATCAGTGGCCAGAGCTGCTCGAACGAGGCGGATTGGGTGAAAAACGGAACCGCCGCGGAATGCGAAATACCCGCTTGCACAGGGCTGCTCAGGACGCCCACCTCCGCTACTCTCGGTGTCGGTGCTCGCGACTGAGCGTAGGAATCACGCCTGTCTTGTCGAGGGCCGATCGCACACTCGGAGAAAGATTCACCTCATCTGGTAGCGGTGCCGATTGCCGCCTTGACAGCGCTTCCACGGGGGATGAATGTGCAAAGGGGTCACTGTCGCCAATTTGTCGTCCGACAACTGATGTCGGTCGGCTTCTTACTGCTGTCCGGGGTCCGGAATTCCGGGTCCGCCGTTTTCGGGGTGAACGGGTAGAACATGTTGCAGACCTTTGTCGTGGGACTGGGCCGGGCCGGCGCCGAACTGCACCTGCCGATCCTGTTGCGGGCCAGGGAGTCCGGCGAGCACCCACGACTGTTCGACCCGGGGCCGGTGATCGCCTGCGACACCTCCGCACCGGAGAGCGCCCCCGCGGGCGTGGTGGTCGCGGGCAGCATCGCCGAGGCCGCCGCCCGGTTGGAGCCGATCCGGGCCGTGGTGCACCTGTGCACTCCGCCGACCAGCAGACCGACCCTGCTCGCCGAACTCGCCGACCACGGCTTCCGCAAGATCATCGTGGAAAAACCGCTGGCCACCAGCATCACCGATCTGGCCCGCCTGTCCGAGCTGCGGCAACGCCGCTGGCTGGACCTGGTGGTGGTGGCCCAGTGGCAGTCCAGCGCGCTGACCCAGCGACTGGAGGACCTGGTCCGCGGCGGTCAGCTCGGCCCGCTGCGCCGGATCAGCGTGGCCCAGCACAAATCCCGGTTCCGCCGCTCCCTGGCCTCCGCCGGGCACCCCACCGCCTTCGACGTGGAACTCCCGCATTCGGTCGGCGTGGCACTGCGGCTGGCCGGGCGGGCCGAGCTGGTCGACTCCGGCGCCACCGACCTGGTCAGCGAGGGCCGCACCCGGATCGGCCTGGGCGGCGCCTGGCTCACCCTGCAGCACGGCGGCGGGGTGCGCACCGAGATCACCTCCTCGCTGACCTCGCCGGTGCGCGAACGCCGGATCACCCTCAGCTTCGACGGCGGCGAGGCGGTCGGGCACTACCCGGTCAGCGCCGACGACCACCACGCCCAGCTCAGCGTGCGCACCCCGGAACGGGTGGTCAACCTGAGCTTCCCCGACGACTCGCTGACCGCGTTCCTGCTGCACACCTACCGCCGTTACCAGCGCCAGGCCCCGTCCACCACCTCGCTGGTACTGCAATGCGAGGTGGTCCGGCTGCTCGCCGAGGCCAAGGCCCGCGCCGGACTCACCGAACCCGAACCACCGCTGATCCCGCCGGCACGCACCGCCGAGCTGCCGATCCATGTCGGCTGAACCGTTGCGCCGCACCGGAATCGGCGATGAGGCCGCACCGGACCTGCCTGGTCAGCTGGCCGTGATCCGGCGGCTGGGCTGGCGCGAGATCGAACTGCGCACCGTGGACGGGGTGTGGCTGGCCGACCTGGCCCCGGACCGGCTGCGGCTGGACGGGATCGAGGTGGTCTGCCTGGCCTCGCGGATTGGCAACTGGTCCCGCCCGATCAGCACCCCACTGGCCGCGGACCTGGCCGAACTGGACCGGCTGATCGAGCACTGCCACCGGCTGGACTGCCGGTACGTGCGGATCATGTCCTACCCCAACGACGGCCTGCCCGAATCGAGTTGGCGGCGGCGGGTGGTGGACCGGATCCGGGTGCTGGCCAAGCTGGCCGAGTCCGCCGGGATCACCCTGCTGCACGAGAACTGCTCGGGCTGGGCGGGCACGAGCGCGGCGAACATGCTGCGCCTGCTGTCCGAAGTGGACTCCCCGGCGCTGAAACTGTTGTTCGACACCGGCAACGGCATCTCCACCGGATACGACGCCTACCAGGTGCTCACCCAGATCGTCGAACACGTCGCGCACGTGCACGTCAAGGACGCCCTGGCCGGACCGGTCTACACCGTGCCCGGCGCGGGCGAAGCGAGAGTGGCTGACTGCCTGCGGCTGCTGCTCGACCACGGCTACACCGGATCCCTGTCCCTGGAACCACATCTCGCCCTGGTCCCGCACGAAAGCCTGAAAACGCAGGGAGATCAGGCCGAGTCCTTCCACCAGGCGGGGCTCGCGCTGGAAACCCTGCTGCGCAACGAGATGAGCGGCCGTGCTGCGACCCGCTGACCACTGGCTGCTACTCGACCTGCTCGAACTCCCCACCGCCGGACCCCTGGAAATCGAGGACACCGGCCCGCCGCCCCGGCTGTGGGACGCCCAGCGGGTCTACGCCGAGGCCGCCGCCGAGTTCGGCCTGGACACCGTGCGGCACGCCCCGGCCGATCTCGCCTCAGCCCGGCGACCGGATGTGCCCAGTGTGGTCCGTGCCGCCGCCGAGAACCCGGATTTCCTTGCCTGCCAACCCAGTCTTGTGCTGCGCCTCGGTCCGGAACAACCCAGAGCCCGCACGGTGATGTTCAACGTGCACCTGGACACCGTGGCCGGGATCGAACCGGTCGCCTTCGACGGCCGCCGGTTCCACGGCCGCGGGGCGATCGACGCCAAGGGGCCAGCAGTGGCCCTGCTGGCCGGGATCCGGGCGGCCTGCGCGAGAGAACCCAGGCTGGGCAAGGACATCGGCGTGCTGGTGCAGGCGGTCTCCGGCGAGGAGGGCGGCGCACTCGGCACCATCGGCACCCGGCCACTGGTGGAAGCCGGTTATGTCGGGCGGCTCAACGTCTTCTGCGAACCCACCGGCGGCCGCTACCTGCCCAGGGCCACCGCCGCGATGACCGCCTGCGTGCGGGTCGACGGGCAGGACGCCATCGACGACACGCCCTACGCCGGGCACAACGCGACCGTGCTGCTCGGCTTCCTGTCCCAGCACCTGGCCCAAGCCCTGGACTCCCGGCACACTGACGGCGAGGTGTGCGTGGCCGGACTGCACACCGGCCGGCTGCACAACCGGGTCTATGGCTCCGGCCGCCTGCTGCTCAACCTCTCCTACGCCGAACCAGCCTCCGCCGCCCACCTCGAACAGGCGGTCACCACCGCGGTGCGGGAGGGCCTGGCCGCCTTCCGCCGCCGGTTCGCGCACAGCCGCCAGTTCGCCCGCACCGCCGCCGACGCCGAGTCCATCACCCGCCTGGACTGGCACAAACGCGGCCTGCCCGCGCTCACCGGCGCCGACCCGTGGACGGAGAACCTGTTGACCGGACTGGACATCCCGCGCTGGCCAGCCGAACAACCCGCGTTCACCTGCGACGCGATCTGGCTGGCCGGGGTTCCGGACACCGCCACCGTGGTGCTCGGCCCCGGCACCCTGGACGGCAACAACGCGCACGCCGCCGGGGAGTTCGCCGACCTGGCCGACCTGGACGCCTTCGCCGACACCATCCGACGCCTGCTGCTCGCCTTCGCCACCGAGATCGGAGCCCCATGACCACCACCGGCGTCGCCACCCGGGTGTCCACAGTGGACCTGCTGGGCTGGACAACCGAGGTGTTCCGCGCCCTCGGCCTGCCGCCGGGCCGGGCCCGCGCCGCGGCCGCCGCGCTCTGCCATGGCGACCTCACCGGCCTGACCTCGCACGGCCTGGCCAACCTCACCCGCCTGTACCTGCCGCTGTTCCGGGACAACCGGGCCGACCCGGAAGCCGAACCCGTGGTGCTCACCGACCTCGGCGCCGCCGCCCTGGTCGACGCCCGCCGCGCACTCGGGCTGTGGCAGGCCACCGAGGCGATGGCCGACGCGGTCGACCGGGCCCGCACGCACGGCATCGGCCTGGTCTCGGTCCGCGGCGCCACCCACTTCGGCTGCGCTGGCCACCACACCGCACTGGCCGCCCGGCACGGCATGATCGGCCTGCTGGCAGGCAACTGTGGCGGTCAGCGGATCGCGCACCCGCCCGGCGGCACGGTCGCCATGCTCGGCACCAACCCGCTCAGCGTGGCCGCCCCCGCCGGCGCAGGCCATCCGTTCGTGCTGGACATGAGCACCACCGTGGTCCCCACCGGCCGCATCCGCGCCGCCGCCCGCGCCGGAGAGTCTATCCCGCCCGGCTGGCTATCCGATGTGGACGGTCAACCGGTCACCGACCCGGCCGCCTTCGACCGCGGCGAGGCACAGCTGCGCTGGCTCGGCGGCGATCCGGAAACCGGCGGGTACAAGGGATTCGGGCTCGGCCTGGTGGTGGAGGTGCTTGGCGCGCTGGTCTCCGGTGCGGGGACCGGACCCAGCCGGGAGGCCTACACCGGCGACCGCGGCCAGGACGACGACATCGGCTACGCGGCCATCGCCATCGCCCCGGCCGCCCTGCGGCACAGCAAATCCTTCCAGCGCCAGACCGCCGAGGTCTTCGGCGCGCTGCTCGACTGTCCGTCCACATCGGATGATGGCGTGCGCTATCCCGGCTGGCACGAAGGCGAACGCGCCGCGAGTCACCTGCGTGACGGCGTGCCGATTCCACCGGCCCTGCACGCCGAACTCAACGAGGTCGCAGAACTGCTTGGCATCGGGAGGCTGTGATGCGCGTAGGTGTGATCGGACTCGGGGTGATCTCGCGGTTCTACCTGGCCGCGATCAAGGAGATCGACGGCATCGAACTGGCCGGGGTGTGCGACCGGGACCCGGAAACCCTTGCCCCGCACCGGGGTCAGGTGCCCTGCCACACCAGCCACCTCGGCCTGCTCACCCGGCCCGGCCTGGACGCGGTGGTGGTCACCGTGCCCAATGACGCGCACGTCCCGGTCAGCAGGGACGCGCTGTCCCTCGGCCTGCCGGTGTGCGTGGAAAAGCCGGTGGCCACCACCCTCGCCGAGGGCCGCGCCCTCACCGCGCAGGCCCGCGCGGCCGGGCTGCCGCTGTTCACCGCCTTCCACCGGTGCTACAACGCCACCGTGCGCGCCCTGCTGGAACGACTGCCCGCGCTGCCGCCGATCACCGCGCTGCGGGTGCGCTACCTGGAACGCATCGAGGACCACGTGGGCCGGGACCGCTGGTACCTGGACCCGGCCCGCTGCGGCGGCGGTTGCGTGGCCGACAACGGGCCCAACGCCTTCGACCTGGTCCGCCAGTTCCTCGGCCCGGTCGAGCTGACCGGCGCGGACGTTCGGCGCGATGAGACCGGCGTTGACCGGCAGGCTCTGGTGCGCCTGCGCTCGGCCACCGGAATCCCGGCTGAGGTCGAGCTGGACTGGTCGTTCGAAGGGGAGACCAAGGACGTGTGGGTCACCCTGGCCGACGGACAGATGCTGCACGCGGACATGCTCGCAGGGCACAGCGAGTTCAAGGGCTCGCTCTGGCACGAGTACCTCGGCGTGCTGCGCGAGTTCGCCCACCTGGTGCGCACCGGCGGCGAGTCGGCGGACGGCCTGGCCGCACTGTCCCTGGTGCACGAGGTCTACCAGGCGGAACTTTCCCTACCGAGCGGTCAGGAGCGTTGATGCGGGAGAACGGTCCCAAGCGGAACATCGGTGCCGTGCTGGTGAAAGTGCTGGTGCACAAGCGAACCGACCGCGGGATGCACCTGGAGGAGCACGCCAGCCGGTGCGTGCGCCGCGGCGAGGTGCACGAGCTGATCAGCACCGACCACCGGGACACCGCGCCCGGCAGCCGGATCGACCGGGTCGGGTTCCTGGGTTTCGCCGAGATCACCGACGCCGGCGTGATCGACCGCGGCGACGAGGTGTGGATCGGCCACCACCACATCGGCACCGTGCTCGGCTTCGACGCCTGCCACTTCCCCAACCACTACAACATCCTCATCGCCGCGGCCACCCCGGTCAGCGGCGAGGAGCTGGACCTGCGGCCGGAACAGGCCGTGCGGTTCGTCCAGCAACCCGCGGTGATCCCGCAGCTCCTCCGCCGCTGAACACAGGCCGAGGTCCCCGGGAGTGAACATTCCCGGGGACCTCGCGGTATCCGGATCAGCTGCCCAGCAGCGGCACGTCCAGGGTGCCGTTGTGGAAGTCACGCACCGCGTTCACCAGTTCCTCCACCGACAGCGCGCCGTTGCCGTTGCTGTCGATCGCGCGGAAGGAGGCGTCCGCGTCGCCCACCGGCACCCCGATCGCCTTCATCCACTTCTTGAACTCGGCCGGGTTCACCTCGCCGTCGCCGTCGGTGTCACACAGGTCGACGATGGCGCGGATGGTCGGGCGCAGCAGCCGGCTGAAGCCGACATCGCCGTCCCGGAACATCAGCTTCTCGTTCACGTCGAGGAACTGCTGCTCGGACAGCGATCCGCCCGGCCCGACCCCGGCCTCGGTGGCCTGGTACTCGAACATGCCGATGAACGCGTCCAGCACCGCCCGCCCGCGTGGGCTGGACTCGTTCTCGCCGAAGGCGTTGATGATGCGCCTGGCCTCCGCCTCGTAGTCGGACCGCTCGATACGGCCGTTCCCGTTGACATCCCACTTCTTGAAACGCTGGATCTGGCGCTCGTTCTTCACGGCGGTTGTCATGGAACTCGAACTCCCTCTCCTCGATAAGAGAACAGCAAGAAGGCGAAGACTCGCTGATGAGTCAAACGTAGAACAGCGGAAACCGGATGGGCACCCGGCCCGTCAGTCCGCGTGAAACTTTGATCGAATGCGCAAAAAGTCACAGACGATCGGTCAGAGGTGGGCCACACTCCCTCCCGGCACCGTGCCGCGGGTGTCGAACAACAGCCGGGCGGCACGGGCCAACCGGTTCGGCTGATAACAGCGGTGGTTCTGCAGCAGAATCGTCAGATCGGCCCGGCCCAGCCCCGCGGCCAGGTCCAGCTCCCTGGGCACCGGGGCGCCCGCGACGACGAACTCCGCGGCGAACGGATCATGGAAGCGCAGGTCGGCGCCGTGCCGCCGGAGTGCCTCGGCCACCGCGAACGCGGGCGAGCCACGCAGATCCGGCACATCCGGCTTGTAGGTCACCCCGAGTAACAACACCTCGGCCCCGGCCAGCCCGCCTGCCTCGGCCAGCAGCTCCCCGGCCCGGTCCGCGATGTACTCCGGCATCCGCTCGGTGACCTGGAACGCCGCGTTGACCAGGGAGAAGGTGAAACCCGCCGACTCGGCCTTGCTGAGCAGGTAGCGCGGGTCGACCGGGATGCAGTGGCCGCCCACACCCGGCCCCGGCGTGAACGCAGAGTAGCCGTAGGGTTTGGTGGCCGCGCAGTGCAGCACGTCCCACACGTCGATGCCGAGCAGGCGGCAGAACACCGCGACCTCGTTGACCAGCGCGATGTTCACTAGCCGGTGGGTGTTCTCCAGCAGCTTGGCCATCTCGGCCTCCCGAGTGCCGCCCGCGACGATCACCGTGTCCACCAGGTCCTGGTAGAACGCGGCCACGTGCTTGGCGCACAGCGGGGTGTGCCCGCTGATCACCTTGGGCGTGTTCCGCGGCCCGTACCTGCGGTTTCCCGGGTCGATGCGCTCCGGGGAGAACCCGAGGTGGAAGTCCTCCCCGGCGCGCAGGCCCGAACCCCGCTCCAGGATCGGCCGCAGCACCTCATCGGTCGTGCCCGGGTAGCTGGTCGACTCCAGCACCACCAGCATCCCGGGCCGCAACCGGGTGGACAGGGTGTGCGCCGCCGCCCGGATGTGACCGAGATCCGGGGCTCCGTCACTGGTCAGACCGGTCGGCACGCAGATCACCACGGTGTCGGCGGCGTCCAGCACGGCCGGGTCGGTGGTGGCCTGGAAACCGGCCGCGAGCATGGCCGCGATCTCCGCCGGAGCCACATCGGGAGTACTCGGCCTGCCGCGGTGGAGATCGCTGACCACGGTCGGCGAGAGGTCGTATCCGGCCACGGACAGTCCGGCCACGCTGGCCAGCCGAGCCAGCGGCAACCCGACGTAACCCAGCCCGAGGACGACAAGGTCCAACCCCACGAGATGGCTCCTAGCTGCATGGATGGCGTGATGACTAGACCCGGAACGAACCGGCGGCCGGTGGCGCGTGCGCCCCGGTGTCCTCCTGGAGGGTCAGGATCGGGAGCAGCGCGCAGACCGGGATCGAGTAGCAGCCCCTGGGGTTGTCGAAGACCTCCACCGGCATGGTGTCCAGGCTGTAGACGATCACTTCGCCGACCGCCGGGGTGGCCTGCGCGGTTCCGGTCAGTGCGCCGCCGGCCGCGAATACGGCGGCAAGAGTCAGTGCAACCCTGCGCATGGGAAATCTCCTGTGTTTCGCAAAATTGTCCGCGAGTCAATGGACCGGCGTGGTCAGCCGCTCCGCCTGATTTCGACGTTACCAGTGGGTTGGTATTTTTGACCGGGTTAATCCCAGTGACACCTGATCGACTGGTCAGTGGCGGTAATCGGTTGTTCTGGTGGCCTTGCGTGAGAGGAACCACGTCTGGGGGCGACTCGACCGGAGTAGGCGGTCATGCTTTCGGTGTGAGTCAGCCCCGGTGTGACTGCGGCAATTGACGTGTTCACCTGTCCTGCACAGAATCGGCGCCATTCCCGCATTCGTTTGTGGAGGCCCCCGGTGCATGCGCGTGAGATCCGGATCTGTCTGATCGGCCTCGGTCCGCGCGGCCTCGCGGTACTGGCCCGCCTGTGCGCCAACCGACCGGCCGGTAGACGGTTGACCGTATTCCTGGTGGACCCGCACCTCGGTTCGGGCGGGCGGACCTGGCACACCGGGGTGTCCCCGCTGCTGGTGATGAACACGGTGGCCGAGCAGGTCAGCATGTTTCCCGACCACACGGTCGATTGCGCCGGTCCGGTGCGTACTGGCCCGAGCCTGGCCGAATGGGCGGGACTGTCGCCGGGCACCTACGCCTCACGGGCCTGCTATGGCCGGTACCTCGACTGGTTCCTGCGGCGGGTCATCAGCACCGCACCCGCCGAGGTGAGCATCCGGCGGCAGCCGGTGCTCGCGGTCGACCTGACCGCGGAAGCCGATGGGCGGCAACGGGTCCACCTCGCCGACGGCACTGTCCTGAGTGGACTGGACGCGGTGGTGCTGGCCCAGGGACACCTCGGTCAGCTGCCCGATCCGGCTGAGCTGGCGCTGGCCGAGTTCGCCCGGCGGTACGGGCTGACCTATGTGCCGCTGGGAAATCCGGCCGAGGTGGACCTGGACGTGCTCGCGCCGGGACAGGCGGTGGCGTTGCGCGGCATGGGATTGTGCTTCTTCGACTACCTCTCGCTGCTCACCGTCGGCCGCGGCGGTCGGTTCCGCCGGGAGCAGGGCGGGCGGTTGCGCTACCACGAGTCGGGGCGCGAGCCGCGGCTGGTCGCGGGTTGCCGACGCGGGGTGCCGCACCAGGCCCGCGCGGTCAACCAGAAGGGCGCGGCCGGGCGGCACGAACCGGTGTTCCTGACCGCGGAACGGGTGGCCAAACTGCGGGCACGCGCCGACGGCGGCACCCCGCTGCGCTTCCGCGAGGACATCTGGCCCGAACTCGATCGCGAGGTACGCGCGGTCTACCACGGCACCTACCTGGCGCGGTCCGGCCTGGCCGATCCGCCGCCCTGGGACTGGCACCGGCTGGCCGACCCGTCCGCGCCCGGCCACCTCGGCAGCGCCCGCACCTACCGGGACTGGCTACTGTCCTATGTGGACGAGGACGTGCTACAGGCCAGGCGGGGCAACCGGTCCGGGCCACGCAAGGCCGCCCTGGATGTGCTGCGGGACCTGCGTAACGAACTGCGCGAGCTGGTCGAACACGGCGGGCTGAGCGCGGAGTCCTGGCGGACCGAACTACGCGGCTGGTTCGACCCGCTCAACGCGTTCCTGGCCATCGGGCCACCCCTGGAACGGGTCGAGGAGCTGGGCGCGCTGATCAGGGCCGGGGTGGTGGAGGTGGTTGGGCCGCGGATCCGGGTGGCCTGCGAACCGGGGGAGTTCGTGATCCACTCCGCGCTGCCCGAAGCACACCCGGTACGGGCGCTGGTGGAGGCCCGGCTGCCCGTGCCCGATCTGCGGCGCACCCGGGATCCGTTGCTGCGCACCCTGTTCGAGCGCGGAGAAGCCACCCTGCACCGGCTGCCGCTGGCCGAGGGTGGGCACCTGGTCACCGGCGGTCTGGCGGTGACCAGGCGACCCTGCCACCTGCTCGACGCCGCCGGGGGAGTGCATCCGCGCCGGTTCGCCTTCGGCGTGCCCACCGAGGGCGCGCACTGGCTGACCGCGGCAGGCATCCGCCCCTTCGCCGCCTCGGTGATCCTGGCCGACGCGGACGCCATCGCCCGCGCCTGCCTGCCAACTTGACCTATTCCCATATGGGTATACGATGGCCCCATGGCGCGAGCGGCAACGACCACAGACGCGTTCAACGCGATAGCCGAACCCCGGCGGCGGGAGATCCTTGACCTGCTCTCCGGCGGTGAGCGAGCGGTGAACGACCTGGTCAGCGCGCTCGGCCTGGCACAGCCGCAGGTGTCCAAGCACCTGCGCGTGCTGCGCGAGGTCGGCCTGGTCGAGGTACGCGAGGAGGGGCGGCAGCGGCTGTATCGGATGAACGGGCAGCCGCTCAGACCCATCCACGACTGGGTGCGGCGCTATGAACAGCTGTGGGAAGAGCGTTTCGAGCTGCTGGATGACGTGCTGGCGGAGCTGAAGGAGGAAGAGCATGAGCACAACGGCGAACCACTCGGCGGTGCTGACGCTGCCCAGTGACACCCAGCTGCTGATCACGCGCGAGTTCAACGCGCCCCGGCATCTGGTGTACAAGGCCTGGACAACGCCCGAACTGGTCAAACGCTGGTGGGCGGGTCAACGTGGCCAGGTCACCTCGGCCGAGATCGACCTCCGGGCCGGCGGCCAGTGGCGCTTCGTCATGATCGCCAACGGCGGCTTCGAGGTCGCCTTCCACGGCGAGTACCGCGAGATCGTGCCGGAGCAGCGGGTGGTCTGCACCGAGGTGTACGAGCAGCCCGGCGTGCCCGAACCCGAGCAGCCCGTGGTGTGCACCTACACCTTCACCGGCGAGGGCGACCGCACCCACCTGCACCTGCTGGTCGACCATCCGGACAAGGCCCTGCGCGACCTGATCCTGGAGTCGGGCATGGAGTCCGGCATGCAGGAGTCCCTGCATGCCCTCGACCTGGTCGCTCAGTCCTTACGCTGAGGCAGCACCAGATTCAACACAAACGCGACCACGGTCCCGGTCGCCACACTGCTGCTCAGGAACAACTGAGCCGAAGGCGGAAACTGGCTGTAGAACGCCGGCTGCACCGTCGGCAACAACCCAACCCCCAGCGAAACAGCCACCACCACCAGGTTCCGCCCATCCTGAAGGTCCACAGTGGACAGAATCCGCACCCCCACCAAGGCCACGGTAGCCACCATCACCAACGCGGCCCCACCCAGCACCGGCTGCGGCACCACCGACACAACACGCCCCATGAACGGGAAGAAGCTCAACACCAGCGCGATCCCACCCGCCACCGCCGTGACGTACCGGCTGCGCACCTTGGTCACACTCACCATGCCGATGTTCTGCGCATAGGTGACGTACATGAACGACTGAAACACGCTCGCCAGCATGGTGATCAGCCCATCGGCCCGCAGGCTCGCGGCCACATCCCCGGGCCCCACCGGCCTGTCCACCGCGGTCCCCACCGCCTGCACCTGCCCAGCGCACTCCACCATGATCACGATCTGAATGATGATCAGCGACAGGATCGCTGACAGTTCAAAACTCGGCAGCCCGAAGTGAAACGGCTCCGGAAACCCCACCACCGGCCCCCGGAACACCGCCCCCAGCTCAACCAACCCCAACGCCACGGCAACCCCAGTACCCACCAGGAGCCCAATCAGAATCGACACCTGCCGAACCCCACTCGGCAAGAACCGATGCACCGCAACCACAACCACCACCACAACCAGCGCCAGCCCAATGGCCCCAGGGCTCCCGAACCCCGGCGCGGCCGGATTGACCCCCACGATCATCCCCGCCGCCACCGGCACCAGCTGGATCCCGATCAACGTGATCGCGGTCCCCATCACCACCGGCGGGAAGAACCGCAACAACCGGGCGAACAACGGCGCCGCCAGCACCATGAACACCCCGGAAACCAGCAACGCCCCATACATGGTGCGGATGTCATGCCCCTGCGCGATCACCAGCATCGGCGCGACACTGGTGAACGCCGCCCCCAGCACCATCGGCATCCGCACGCCGACCTTCCACACCTCCAGCGACTGCAACAGGGTGCCCAGCCCACACAACAACAGATCAGTCGCCACCAGATAGACCACATCCGCCGCAGGCAACCCCAGCCCCGCCGCCAGCACCACCGGCGCCGCCACCGCCCCGGCGTACAACACCAGCACGTGCTGCAAACCCAGCACCGCCAGCCGCCCAGCGCCAAGCCGCTCATCGACCGGATGCACGTTAGTCATGCCCTACCAATATCGCCCCACTCCCACCCTGCCCAACCCGGGTACCCCGGAACGCCCACCAGCCCACCTGACGAGCGTCCAAGCCCGCCAGTCGAACAAACCCGTCCGCACACCGCGACCCCGAGGCATCGCGGAACCGCGGACCCAACACCACCCGGAGGTGCCCGCCCGCAACCAGCGAAAACCACGCGGTCCTGATCACCGGCCTCGGCCATACTCGCCACATGGCCGTGACCCAGCAGCTCGCCCGCATCCCCGCCGCGCTGCTGACCACGTGCCGCCACTCAGTGCCGGACCTGGACCGCGTCTGCTCCTTCCAGTCCGCCCCACCCGAAGACCACCTGGACCTGGACTGGTGGCCGGCCGCGCTGAAGGCGACCTGGACACTGCTCGGCACCAACCCCGACACCCTGGGTCTGCTGCACCGGGCCTTCGACGGCGACCAGGAGGTGAATCCGGCCTACCGCGACGCCCCGGACACCATCTGGGAACACCCGGTCACCGCACTGGAACCAGACCGGGTCGCCGAGGTCGCCGCCGCCTTGCACACCATCACCGCCGAGACGATCCGGTCCGCCGTGTCCGCGAACCGCGACCTGCTGGCCGCGGCCGGGGTCCTCCCCGATCCAGTCGTGCACCCGGCCGAACCCCTCGCCGCGACGCACGCAGCCCTCCAGTCCTTCCTTGCCCAGGCCGCGCACCGGAGACTCGCCATCGTCCAATGGTGGGACTAGCGCCCTGAACCGTGCGTCCACGGGCACGGCGACCCCGAACGAGCCGCCGCGGGCGGGGCGGGGGCGGCGCTGGCGTTGTTGCTGGCGGTGCGGCGGCAACGGGCGATCGAGGCGGGATTGGGGTTGCAGGCCGAGACCGCCGCCGATGTCCGGTATGACGCGGCGGAGAAGCGGATCACCGAGTTGCGGACCAAGGCGGCTGATCAGCTGGGGCCGGACAAGGCGCCGGTGCGGCTGAACGGGTTGGACGCGCTGGCCCGGCTGGCCGAGAGCAACGCCGACCACCGCCAGATGATCGTCGACGTGCTCTGCGCCTACCTGCGCATGCCCTATCCCGCCCCGCCACAGGACGAGCCGCCAACGCCGGATCCCCGCGATCCCTGCTCATTCGGCTGTCCAGGATGACCCGGCTGCCCCGGATAGCCTTGCTGCTGCTGGAAAACCGGCTCATGCCCTGGTGCCGAGGCCGCGCCGGACTGAACCCCGCCCAACGCCGGCCCCATCCCCGGCCCGCTCGCGACCCCAAGCCCGCCCGCGGCGACCCCAGACCCGGCTGCCACCGCAGACCCGCTCGTCATCCCCGGCTCGGCCACCATCTCAGCCCCCGGCATCCCAGCCCCCGCGACCCCAGCCCCCGCCGACACCCCCGCGAGCCACTCCCCAAGCACCGACTCCCACTCCAGCGCCGCCGCCTCCGCCGCCCCCAGCGAGTACCGCGCCGCCCCCGCCACCCGCCGATCCGCGATCAGCGACACCACCAACCCCCCACCCCCAGCCACAAAAGCCAGCTCAACCTCGTTCAACCGCCCCGCGAACCGCGCCGGCGGGTGGAAGAACCACCGCTGGAAGAACCCCAGTTCCTGCGCCGCCTCCGGCACCCGCCCCGCCACCACCTCCGCGTTGCGGAACTGCAGCCCCAGCTCGCCCACCGCGTCCAGCACCCGGTCCTGCCCGGCCATCGGCTGCACCAGCAACGACACCGGATCGACCTTGACCGGCGCGCCGCTGGTGATCAGCTCGGTGCGCAGTTCGACCGCGACATCCGGCAGCAACGCCGGGCCCACCGCGGTGATCGGCGTTTCCCACGGCACCGGGATGGTGAAGGGCACGGTGAGTTGCGCTCCCGCGGGGACCAGGACCGACTGCCGCACCACGACGCGCTGGAACTCGCCGATGATCAGGCGTTCCGGGCAGGGCACCGTGACCACGGTGACCAGTACCAGGGCCACCTGGCTGATCTCGGTGTCGGTGTTGCCGCCCTGGAGGTGCACCGTGCCGGCGAGTGGCTGGCCGGGTTCGATCTCCTGGGTGTGCGGCACCGTGGTGGCGGTGGGGCTGCCGAGGCCGAAGGCGCCGAGCATCTTCTTGAACACGAGCGGAAACTAGCAGCCGGGCCCGGCGCCCGGCTGCCGAGAATTCCGGCCGGAACTCAGCCCCAGATCGAGCTGACCCACTCCGGGTGGTCGATGAACGGGTTGCGGTTGCGCTGGTAGGTCTCGTAGATCACCTGGTTGCGGCGCTTCTCGAAGGCATCCGGCGGATCCTGGGCGTTCCACTGCCGCAGCACGGACAACCGGCCCTGGTACGGGTTGCTGCCGTTGTTGACGCTGTCGTTGATCTCCAGGTTGGCGAAGCCGTCGCCGCCCTCGTAGCGCACCGCCATGTAGAAGATCATCCGGGCCACATCGCCCTTGACCCCGTTCCTGGGCTCCCAGGAATCGGCGTCGGTGAAGCTGCCGGGGGCCTCGGCGGCGGGGGAGCCGCCCTGGTCGAAGTCCTTGTTGCCGCGGTCGGCGTTGACCGAGACGTCCTCGGGGCGCAGGTGGTGCAGGTCGGTGCCGGGGCCGGTGGCGGTGCCGAAATCGCCGTGCGATTTGGCCCAGACGTGTTCCCGGTTCCAGTCGTTCGGGTTGCCGCCATTGCCGCTCTTGCTCTGCGAGCGGCCGGAGTACAGCAGGATCACGTTGTCGGCGTTGGCCGGATCCTGGTCGGTGGCCTTGAGCGCGTTCCACACCTGGTCGTAGCTGAGTGTGGTCTGGGACTTGATGATGGTGTGCAGTGCGGACTTCAACGCTGACCCGGTGTGGCCGATGGCGTTCTTGTAATAGGTGCTGTCGTACTCGCCGGGGCCGCCGCCGGTGCTGGTGGTGGTCGGGCCGGTGGTGGTGCTGCTGGTGCTCGCGGTCGGCTGTGTGCCGGCGAAGGCGAAGCCGGTCGGGGAGGTCAGGCCGGGGTGCGCGAAGTAGGCGCCGAGCGGGCCGGTGACCTCGATCTGCTTGCCCAGCAGGCCCGGGTTGGTCTTGAGGCCCCAGGCGGCGCGGTAGCCGGAGCTGATCTGCACGTAGAGCATCTGGCCGGTGCTGGTCTGGGCCGCGGTGTCGGCCAGTGCCAGGGCGTAGTCGTTGGGGAAGTTCGCCCGCAGCACGGTGCTGGTCGCGGTGGGCTGGCCGACCACGTAGCCGCGCACGGTGGCCGCGGCCCCGTTCTGCTGGCCGATGGCCTGGGCCACCGTGATCGTCGGCGCCGCGCCGGTGGCCGCGGGGGCTTGCGCGATGAGTCCGGTGGCCACCGTGACGGTGGCGATCAGTACGGCGATCGAATGCCAGGGACGCACGATCGGGTGTCCTCTCCCCAGGAGCGGCGCCGCAGGGTTGGCGCTACCACCTGCTGAGAATCACATGGTGGAGACACGATCGGGTGAACTGTGCACGAAGTGTTGATATCAGCAATCGGGCTCCACCGGACAAACCGGTCAATGACCGGCCCGGTGCTGCGCGGCGATCTGCTTCCTGGCATGGTCACGGCGCGCGATATGGGGGCGGAGACGGTGGAGGGGACACACGGATGAGCGGCGGCGAGCGGGTCACGATCCCGGACCGGATGGACAGTCCGATGCCCCCACGGCACCCCCGCGGCAAGGTCAGCCGCTGGTTGCTGGCCAACCGGGTCGCCCCGGTGGGCCCGGAGGCGGACGAGGCGCACGCCAAGCCGCAGTCCTGGTGGAAGGTCATGTGCCTGACCGGCGTCGACTATTTCTCCACGCTGTCCTACCTGCCAGGTATCGCGGTGCTCTCCGCGGGCTGGCTCTCCCCGCTGGCCACGCTGGTGATCGTGGCGCTGACCCTGCTCGGCATGCTGCCGATGTACCGCCGGGTCGCCGCGGAGAGCCCGCACGGCCAGGGCTCGGTGGCCATGCTGGAGGACCTGCTGCCGTTCTGGCGCGGCAAGATATTCGTGCTGGTGCTACTGGGTTTCGTGGTGACCTCCTGGATCGTCACCATCACCCTGTCCTCCGCCGACGCCACCGTGCACGTGCTGGAGAACCCCTACCTCAGCGAGGCCCTGCACGGCCTGGCGGTGCCCATCACCATCGGCCTGCTGCTCATCCTCGGTTTCGTCTTCCTGCTCGGCTTCAGCGAGGCCGTCGGCGTGGCCATCCCCCTGGTCGCGGTGTTCCTGCTGCTCAACGCGGTGGTCTCGGTGGTCGGCCTGGTGGATGTGTTCAGCCATCCCGAGATCCTCGACCGGTGGTTCGACGCGCTGACCTCCGGCCAGGGCGGGTTCACCGGCATCATCGGCCCGGCCCTGATCGCCTTCCCCTCACTGGTGCTGGGCCTGTCCGGGTTCGAGACCGGGGTCAGCATGATGCCGCTGGTCGCCGCGGACGGGAAGACCGAGCAGGAGCGGCTGCGGGACCGGATCCGCAACACCCGCAAACTGCTCACCGCCGCCGCGCTGATCATGTCCGTCTACCTGCTCGCCACCAGCCTGATCACCACCGTGCTCATCCCGCACGAGGCGTTCAAGCCCGGCGGCCCGGCCAACGGCCGCGCCATGGCCTACCTGGCGCACCAGGAACTCGGCGAGCTGTTCGGCACCGCCTATGACATCAGCAGCATCCTGATCCTGTGGTTCGCCGGCGCCTCGGCGATGGCCGGACTGATCAACATCGTGCCGCGGTACCTGCCCGCCTACGGCATGGCCCCGGAATGGGGCCGTGCGGTGCGGCCGGTGGTGCTGGTCTACACCCTGATCAGCGTGATCATCACCATCGCGTTCAACGCCGATGTCAACAAGCAGGCAGGCGCCTACGCCACCGGGATCCTGGCCATGATGGTCTCCGGCGCGGTCGCGGTGGCCATCTCGGCCTGGCGGCACCGGCAGAAGCGGGCCGCCGCCGGGTTCACCGTGCTCACCCTGGTGCTGATCTACGCGCTGGTGGAGAACGTGATCCGCAAGCCGGACGGCATCGCCATCTCGGCGCTGTTCATCCTCGGCATCATCGTGGTCTCGCTGATCTCCCGGATCTCGCGCACCACCGAACTGCGCGCCGAGCACATCGAGTTCGACGAGACCGCGCGGAAGTTCATCGCCGACTCGATCGAACACGACAACCAGCTCAACATCATCGCCAACAAGCGCCAGCACGGGGATGACGCCGAGTACTCCTCGAAGGAACGCGAACAGCGCGGGCTCAACCCGGTGCCCGGCGCCGCCGACGTGATCTTCCTGGAGATCGACGTGGTCGACCCCTCCGACTTCGCCGAGGTGCTCAGGGTCCGCGGCGTGGACATCGACGGCCACCGGGTGCTGCGGGTGGACAGCCCGGCCGCGCCCAACGCGATCGCGGCCATCCTGCTGGCCCTGCGCGATGCCACCGGGATGCGACCGCACTGCCACTTCGAGTGGAGCGAGGGCAGCCCGCTCGGCCACCTGTTCCGCTACCTGATCCTCGGCCAGGGCGACACCCCGCCGGTGGTGCGCGAGATCCTGCGCACCGCGGAGGAGGACCCGGACCGCAGGCCGGTCATCCACGTGGGCGGTTGACGCCACACCGCCAGTTCATCGTCAAGATGCCGGTCAACGGGAACGGGCCGCGGCCGTGCGGCTCACCGAACTGCTGATCGGCCATCCCGCCAGGACCCCGGAGTGGGCCAGGATGGGGAGATGGGGATGAATCGCCGCGTTGGCGCGGTACTGGTGACCGGGTTGGCACTGGGTCTGGTGAGCGTGGTTCCGGCAGCGGCGGCGCCCGCGCTGGCCGAGCCGGTCGCGCTGGTCGCGGGTCAGGGCGCCAACGACATCAACCGCACCAGGGAACGGTTCGCGGTGCACGCCACCGATCTGGGCATCATGTGGCGGGACGGCCGGGGCCGGACCGCGATCATGTTCGGCGACACCTACGGCGCGGGCTGGGGTGGCCACGGGGCCGGGCCGGAGACCGCGGACTGGCGGTTCAACGTGCTGGCCCACTCCACCGACACCAACCTGGCCGACGGCCTGGGAATCGACTCGATGATCACCGACCGGCCAGGGCACGCCGCGGAACTGCTGCACCGCGATCCGGCGGTTTCCGAGATCACCGTCATCCCGACCGCCGGGGTGGCCGCGGGCAACCGGGACGTCGTGCACTACATGTCGATCAAGAGCTGGGGCCCGTGGACCACGAACTACGCCGGGCTCGCCTACTCCGACGACGGCGGCCGCAGCTGGGTCAAGGATCCGGCGCCGCGCTGGTCAAATTCCGGTGGTGGGGCCCGGTTCCAGCTCGGCGCGTTCGCCAAGGACGGCGGCTACACCTACCTGTTCGGCACGCCCAACGGCCGCTTTGGCGCGGCGCACCTGGCCAGGGTGCCCGAGCACCGAGTCCTGGAACTGGGTGTCTATGAGTACTGGACAGCCGACGGCTGGCAGCTCGGCGGACTGGACCGGGCGATCCCGGTCTTCGGCGGGCAGATCGGCGAGTTGTCGGTGCAGTACAACACGGTGCTGCGGCGCTGGGTCGCGCTGACCCTGGACGAGAGCCGGGCCGCGATCGTGCTGCGCACCGCGCCCGCCCCGACCGGACCGTGGACCGGCGGCCGGGTGGTGGTGCGCGGCACCGAGCACCCGGCGCTCTACGGCGCGTTCCTGCACCCGGACAGCGCGCGGAGCAACGAGATCCACTTCGTCATGTCGCAGTGGGGTCCGTATCACTCCAAGCTCATGCGGCTGCGCCTGGACCAGTCGCTGCCGGAGTCAAACCTGTTGTCCGACGGCGGTTTCGAGGACCGCCCGGCCGGTGCGGGCGCCGGTCCGTGGACGATCACCGGCAAGGGCGGCATCGACTACGGCTCGGGCCTGGCGCACACCGGGGCGAACAATGCCTGGGTGCGGGAGACCAGCGGCTGGCACGCGGTGACCCAGCGGCTCGCGGTGCGGCCGGGACAGCGCTACCGACTGACCGGTTGGGCGCGCAGTTCGGCCACCACCACCGACGGCTACTTCGGGGTGCGCCGGGACGCGGGTGTGCTGGCCGAGCGGAAGTTCGGCCACCTCGGCGACTACACCCGGCTGAGCGTGGACTTCGTCGCCGACCGCGCCGAGATCGAGGTCTTCGCCGGAGCCTGGGCCCTGGACGGCAAGGACACCTGGGCCCAGTTCGACGACCTCACCCTGGACCCGCTCTAACCCCCACCCGCCATCGTGTTGGCCGTTCTGGTACGACTCTGTTGGCGAATCGGCGGCGTGATCCACACCCCGTACAACTTGGGCCAACTGGTACGCCCACTTGAGCCAAACCGGCGTACCAGTTGGCCCAACTCGCCGGAAGATCGGCACGCCAGGGCGAATTCGCCAACAGAGTCGTACGACAACGGCCAACACGAGTTTCCGGCAGCATGATCGGTATGTCGACCTATCGCCAGGTGCTCGCGCTGCCCAGGGTCGGGCGGCTGCTCGGCTCCGCGCTGCTGGCCCGGCTCGCGGGGGAGATGCTCTCGCTCGCCCTGGTCCTGCACGTGCTGGCGGTCTCCGGTTCGCCCGCGCTGGCCGGGATCACCATGTTCGCCGCCTACGCGCCGGGTGTGCTGCTCAGCCCGCTGGCCGGGGCGGTGCTGGACCGCTTCGGCTCGGTGCGCGCGATCGCGGCAGACCAGCTGGCCAGCGCGCTGCTGATCGGCGCGATCGCTGTGCTGGCAACGGGTCCGGGCGACGCGGTGGCGCTGGTGCTGCTGGCCGCGTTGTACTCGCTGACCAGCCCGCTCAGCCTGGCCGGGATCCGCACCCTGATGCCGCGGCTGGTCCCGGACAACGCCCTGGAACGCGCCAACGCCCTGGACTCCGGCGCCTACAACCTGGTCGAGATCGCCGGCCCGGTGCTGGCCGGTGGCCTGTTCGCGCTGGCGGGTGGACAGCTCACCCTGGTCACCATCGCCGTGCTCTACGCCGGGGCCTGGCTGCTGCTGATCACGTTGCCCGCCAACGCCGGGCGCACCGCACCGGCCGCCACGGACACCGGCCTGGTCCGCTCGGCGGCGCAGGGTGTGCGGTTCGTGCTCGGCCATCCGCTGCTGCGCGCGCTGGTCCTGTCCTACGGCCTGTACCAGATCGCCTGGGGTGTGCTGACGGTCGCGGTGACCACCGCCGCCCCGGACATCGCCGGTCTGCTCTGGGGCCTGGCTGGGCTCGGCGGGATGCTCGGCGCGTTGCTGGCCGGTCACCACCTGCGCGCGGGCCGGGAACGGTTCGCGATCGTCCTCGGCATTCTCATCTCCGCGGTGGCCGCCATCCCGCTGATCGCCCTCGGCGGCACCGCCGGACTGGTGCTCGGCCTGATGCTGCTCAGCTTCGCCGCCGGTCCGGTCAACGTCGGCCTGCTGACCCTGCGCCAGCGCCGCACCGACCCGGCCTGGCTGGGCCGGGTGCTGGCGGTCTCGATCAGTCTCAACCTGGTCGGGCATCCGATCGGCTCGGCCATCGGCGGCTATCTCACCGCCGTCTCACCGATGCTGGCATTCACCGTGGCCGGAATCGCGGCGGCGCTGGGTGCGCTGCTCGCCTGGATTCTGGTGCCGCGTGGGTAAACATACCCAGTGAAAATGGGAATTCCTGGACGTGGTGGCGCCCCGGCCGAACTCGGCAAGCTGTGGCGGCAGGACGAACCAAGGAGAGAACATGCGCAACAGAACAGCCGCCGCCGTGCTGGCCGTGGGCACCCTCATGACCAGTCTGGGACTGATGACCGCGGGCACCGCGAACGCGGCCCAGGATTTCACCAATGTCAAACTCGTCCCCCGGCACGCCGCCGACGCCAACATGTGCATGGAGGTCGTCGACGCCAGCACCCAGCACGCGGCCGATGTCCGGATGGGCAACTGCAACGGTGACGCGCACCAGCGGTGGGACGTCAACCACGTGGGCGGCAACGTCTTCGAGATCGTGAACCGCAAGAGCGGCATGTGTCTGGACGTGGCCTGGGCGCACACCCACTCCGGGGCCAACGTGCTCCAGGCCAACTGCGAGCGCCGGACCAACCAGCGCTGGTGGCAGCGGGAGACCAGCGACGGTTACCGCGAATTCCTGCCCACCCACACCGGTGGCAAATGCCTGGATGTCAAGGACGCCAGCAAGCTGCACGGCGCGGACGTCATCCAGTCCGGCTGCTGGGGCGGCAACAACCAGCAGTGGAAGGCAGTCGCCTGAGCAATGGCGGAAAGGCAGGTGCGGGACTTCCCGCGCCTGCCCATTCCGGTCAGGGCCGGACGATGTATTCCGCTTTCTGGGTGCAGCGGGATTTCCGCAGGAACCGTTTGTCACAGGCCTGCAAACCGATGCCGTAGGCACGGCCGGGATCGACGCCGGTGATGGTGAACCCGGTCCCGGCCACCTCGGTGCCGATCACGTCGAAGCCGCCGGCCGACCACCAGGAGACGTTGTAGGCATCCGCGTTGCCCCAGTGCCAGCCCAGCCGGATCGTCCCTCCGATCCGGCTGGCCCGCACCAGGCACGGCCGGTCCGGGCCCACGCAGATGCCCACCTCCAGGGTGCGCAGGTAGGGCTGATCGCGCACCAGCCGGGGTGACTGACCCGGCGCGCGCACCAGGTGCCCGCCGCTGAAGTTGACGTACTCGCTGGCGCCGTCGGCGGACTGGAGTTCGATCGGCTGCCCGAGCGGTCCGGCCGCCCCGCCACTGGCCTGCCAGGCGTCGAACAGGTCTGCCGACACGGTGAACACGCCGAGCGCGGGCGCCCTGGTCAGCACCACACCCCGCTCAGTGCGCACCACCCACTCGCCCTGGGCGCTCCGCTCGACCTCGCCGAGTGGACAGCCCACCCCGTCCCGGCCGCCGCGCGCCACCCACCAGCGGTGCGCCTCCGGCTCGACCGGTCGGTTGGCACAGCCGTGCACCGCGGTGTGCTCCTGCCACACCACGAACACCAGCGAGGTCGCCGCCAGGCTCACCAGCAGCCCGGCCGAGACCAGTCGCAGCACCGGCGTTCCCTTGGCCGCCTTGACCTCCAGCGGCGGCGTCAGGCGCAGGATGGCCCGCGCGAGGCAGGTGTGCCGCCACGCCGAGAGCACCGCCAGCGGCACCACCACCAGCACCGCCGCGCTCACCGCGAAGGCCGCGGACAGCCGCTCGTACAGCGTGCCAGCCGTGGCCGCCACGCCCAGCACGGAGAACCCGGTCACCAGCGTGGTCTTGGTCAGCCGCCACCACCACGGCGCGGCCAGCAGCTGGTGCGCCCAGCGGGCGGCCACGGTCCAGACGTGTTGATCAGGGTGCGCCCGGCCCTGCCCACAGAGCCGCCCGATCGTGCGGCGCAGGCGGAAACCCAGCTGCCACCAGGCGAACTGGGCGCCGAGGATCTCACTCAGGCCCGGTCGCATCGGATCCCCTTTCGGTAGTGTCGCGCCCGGAATTCTGGGGGGTGACACGGCATGCAGGGCTACCTCAATGCCCCGATGGGCAGGCATCCGGCCCCGATGGGGCTGGTGCTGGCCTATCGCTGGCTCGCCTTCGCCTGGATGGCCCTGGTCGCCGGGGTCGGCGGCCAGTCGATCACCCCGATGCTGTCCGCGGCGGCCCTGCTGGTCACCCTGGGCTGGACGTTGTGGCTGACCCTGGCCGCCGTCCGGCGTTTCATCCCGGTGCTCGTGCTGGATCTGACCCTGGCGGTGGGGCTGGTGCTGGCGGGCGGGCTGATCCACCCGCACGGGCACGCGCTGACCAACCACCCCTCGATCACCTCGGCCTACCCGATGGCGGCGGTGGCGGCCTGGGCCGCGGTGCACCACGTGGCAGGCGGCATCGGCGCGGGCCTGGTGGTGGCCGGGGCGCTGCCGTTGTCCTACGCCCTCAACGGCGCCCCGCTGCTCGAACTGTCCTTTGTGGAGGTTCTGGAACTGACCGGCACCGCGCTGGCGCACGTGCTGCTCGGGGCCAGCGTCGGCCTGGCCGCCCGCCAGTTCACCCGGCTCGCCGAACACGCCGCCCGCGCCGGTGATCAGGCCGCCCGGCTGGCCGAGCGGGAGCGGCTGGCCGCGCGCATCCACGACGAGGTGCTGCAACAACTCGCCGCCATCCACCGCGGTGGCGCCGACCTGGCCGCGGCCGGACCGGTGGCCGCCGGGGACCTGCGGCCGCTGCTGGCCGAGATCCGCAGACAGGAGCGGAACCTGCGCAACCTCGTTGTGCCGCACCCGGAACCGGTGTCCGCGGGCGAGGTCTCACTGACCGCCGCGCTGGAGCGGCTGGCCGCCGAACACCCGGAACTGGACCTCCAGGTGGTGACCGCCGGGCCGGTGCCGGTGGCCGAGGCGGTGGCCGCCGAACTGCTCGCCGCGGTGCGCGAGGCCCTGTGCAACGTGATCAAGCACGCGCGGGCGGGCCGGGTCTGGGTCAGTGTGCTGGAGGAGGCGGGCGCGGTGACGGTGGTGGTGCGGGACAACGGCATCGGCTTCGACTTCGACGAGGACTCGCTGCGCGCGAACGGCAGGCTCGGGCTGCTGCTGAGCGTGCGGGCCCGGCTGACCCGGCTCGGCGGGGTGGCCCGCATCCACGGCAGGCCGGGCCGGGGCACCGAGGTCGAGCTGAGCCTGCCGCCGCAGCGGAGGTCGGCGTGACCGTGCTGGTGGTGGACGACCACCCGGTGACCAGGGAGGGCGTGCGAGCCGGACTGGCCAGGGCCGGGCACACCGTGCTGGAGGCCGGGGACCTGACCGCGGCCCGCCAGGCCGTGCACGCGCACCGGCCCGCGGTGGTGCTGCTGGACCTGCATCTGGCCGGTGCCGACGGTGTCGACCTGGTCGGCGAACTGCGTACGCACAGCCCGGACACCCGGATCCTGGTGCTCTCCCAGGCCCCGCTGACCGAGGTGCTGCGCGCGATCCGGGCCGGCGCGCACGGCTATGTGCCCAAGTCCGCGCCCTCGGCCGAACTCGCCGCCGCGGTCACCGCGGTGCTGGCCGGTCCGGTGTTCCCGGCCGAGCTGGCCGCCGCGATCGTGGCCGAGGCGGACCGGCCCCGGCTCACCGCGCGCGAGCTGGATGTGTTGCGCTGCCTGGCCAAGAGCTACGACAACCGGGAGATCGCGGAGGAACTGGGCATCGCGCTGCGCACTGTGCACCGGCATCTGGACGCGGTCCGGGACAAGCTCGGCACCCGCCGCCGCTCCCAGCTGGTCCGGCTGGCCGGGCAGTGGCTGCAAGGTCAGCGCGGCTGAGGCTCAGGACTCCCGGAACCGGGTGGAGCGGTCCTCCTGGGCCATCCGCCGCAGCAGCGAGACCAGCACATCGCCCAGCAACGTGATCACCACCGCGGATTCGAGGACCTCGTCCTGGCTGCCCCGCTGTTCCAGGAAACCGACGTCGAGGGCGGCGAGCTGCCCGGCCAGTCCGGCGTAGTCGTCCAGGCGGGTCAGCAGTTCGGTGTGGCCGAGTTCGGTCAGCGTGCCCAGCAGTCCGGCCAGTGCGGCCCGGGACGGGTTCTCCTCGCTGACCTGCCAGCCCAGCCGGTCGAGCAGCTCCTGCACCGGCTCGGTCGCGGGTTCGGCGTCGCCGGGTCGTTCGGTGATCGCGTAGTGCACCTGGCCGAGTGACTTGAACAGGTCCTTCTCCGGCTCGTCCACCGCTTCGAGGACCTGTTTCGCGGTGGCGATCGGCAGCCGTCCGAGATCGACCAGCGCGCGCACCAGGCGTAGTCGCCGCAGGTGTTCCTCGGCGTAGTGCACCTGGTTGTAGCCGGCGCGTTCGCCGTAGGGCAGCAGGCCCTCGCGTTGGTAGTACTTGATCGTCGGGACCGGGATTCCGGTGAGCCGGCTCAGGTCGCCGATGCGCACAGCAGCCTCCTTGATACTTCGGCTATCGATAGCTAGTGTATCGATAGCGCGCGGTCAGAGAGACAGTAGTTCTCGCCTGGAGGTCTGAGATGTTCCGCCCTGCCTTACTCCCGATCCGGCACTGGCACCGTCCGCTGCTGATCGCCACCGCGTTGATGGCGCTGGCCACGGTGCTCTCGCTGGCCGGCCTGGCCCTGGATGACCGGGTGCTGCGCGGTGAGCCGATCTGGGGCAAACCGCTCAAGTTCGCGGTGTCCCTGCTGTTCTACCTGCCCACCTGGGCCTGGATGCTGTCCCTGCAACAGAAGCGCCGCCGCTGGACCTGGTGGACGGCCACCGCCATCGCGGTGCTGGTCACCCTGGAAGTGGTGATCATCGTATTCCAGGTGGTGCGCGGCCAGGGCAGCCATTTCAACAACGGCACCCCGTTCGACGCCGCGCTGTTCCAGCTGATGGGCTCCATGATCACGCTGGCCTGGCTGCTCAACATGGCCCAGGGCGTCGTCCTGCTCAAGGACCGGCTGCCGGACCGGCCGATGGCCTGGGCGATCCGCGGCGGCATCGTGCTCGGCTCGGTCGGCATCGGCCTGGCCTTCCTGATGACCGGTCCCACCACGGACCAGCTCCAGGTGCTGCAACAGGGCCTGCACCAGCCCACCGTCGGCGCGCACAGCGTCGGCGTGCCCGACGGCGGGCCGGGGATGCCGCTGACCGGGTGGAGCCTGACCGGCGGTGACCTGCGCATCCCGCATTTCATCGGCATCCACGCCATGCAGGCCCTGCCGGTGCTGGCGTTGCTGCTGGGGATCGGCGCCCGGCGCAGGCCGCGGCTGGCTGATCCGCTGACCCGCTCCCGCCTGGTCTGGCTGGGGACCGGGACCTACGCGGGTGTGATCGCGCTGGTGACCTGGCAGGCGTTGCGCGGGCAGTCGATCGCCGCGCCGGACGGGTTGACGCTGGCCGCGCTGGGGGTGCTGGTGCTCGGGACCGCCGTGCTCGCCGGGGTCATCCTGCGCCGGGCGCCTGCCGGGCTGCCGGAACCCGAGCTGGTCACCACCCGCTGACGCGCCGCCGCCCCCGCTGCCGCACCGGCGGCGGGGGTCAGGTGATGATCCCGGCCCGTAGCGCCATGGTGACCAGCAGCGCGCGGTCGCCGGAGCCCAGCCTGCGGCCGATCCGCCACAGGTGGGTGTCCACGGTGCGCGCGGACAGGCCGAGTTCCCCGCCGATGTCCTTGTTGGACCGGCCGTCGGCGACCAGGCGCAGCACGTCGATCTCCCGGTTGGTCAGTTCCCACACCGGATCCGGCACCGCCACCTCGCGGCCGGGCCGGAGCAGGTAGCCCTGCGCGCCCGCCTGGAAGGCCGCGGCCACCGCCAGGGGTTCCTCCGGCGAGACCACCACCAGCACCTGCGGCCAGCCGCGGGACTTCAGCTCGCGGACCAGGCGGATGCCCTCGGTGTCCGGTGGGATCAGGTCGATCACGGCCAGCGCGCACGGTCCGGCCAGCGCGGCGAACTCCAGCCCTGCCGCGGCCGAGGCGGCCTGGTGCACCTGGCCGATCCGCAGATCGTGCAGTCGCGGCGTCATGGTCCGGCGCATCAGGGTCTCGCCGACCAGTAACACCGTCCCGGTCGACGCGTTCCGGTGCAGCGTCGGCGCGGCTCCGTCACCCCCCAGCGTGTTCATGTCCTCTCGATACCGGAGGGCCACACGCTGTGTACGCGGTTTGCTCGACACTCACTCCAACGAGTGGGTCGCGGCCGGGTTACCCAGGTGGGTGCTGGGTGCGGTAGGTGAGGCTGACCTCGGTGGCGGCCCGTTCGGCCACCACCACGGTGCCGTCGCCGACCATGATCGCCCGGTCGTCCACCAGGGGGTTGCCCGCCTCGTCCCGGCTCAGGCGGCGGCTCAGCAGCGCGGGCGAACCGACCGGGCGGTCGAGCAGCGTGGCCTCGCGTTCGGTCAGCGCGACCGCCTGCAGCCGTTCCTCGGCGCTGGTCACCGGGCGGCCCAGGCGTTCGCCGAGCAGCCGGTACAGCGAGTGGTCCCGCAACTCGGCCACGTCCAGCAGCCCGCCCAACCGTTCGGTCAGGAAAGAGGTCTGCAACAGCAACGGCACCACCGGCGCGCCCGGTTCGGGGCTGGCGCTGCGCAGGCGGTCCACGGCCAGCACCCGGGCGCCGGGGGGCAGGCCGAGTCGGGCGGCCACCTCCTCGGGCGCGCTGACCAGGTCGGCGGAGAGCACCTCGGTGCGCAGGTCCAGGCCCTGTCCGGTCAGTTCCTCGGACAGGCTGCGCAGCCCGGTCAGGTGGTAGGCGAACCCGGGCTGCCGGACGAAGGTGCCGGTGCCGGGCCGGGCCTCGACCAGGCCGTCGTCCTGGAGCGCGCGCAGGGCCTGGCGCACGGTCATCAGGGTGACGCCGAAGCGGTCGGCGAGCTGGCGCTGCGGGGGTAGCGCGGCCCCCGGCTGGTGCGTGCCGTCGCTGATCTCGGCGGCCAGCGCACGGTAGATGGCCAGGTATTTCGGCACCCGCTGGTCGTAGCCGGTGGTCTGCTCGGTCACCGGGGGAGTGTAATCCACGCACTAGAGTGCTAGAGTTCTAGAACTGTGAGGACTGACAAGCTGATGGGGCAGCCCGACGCCACCGGTCGCTTCGGCGAGTTCGGCGGCCGGTTCCTGCCGGAAGCACTGGTCCCGGCCTGCCGGGAGGTCGAGGAGGCATTCCTCGACGCGTGGCACGATCCGGCGTTCGTCGCCGAGTACCACCGGTTGCTGGCCACCTATGTGGGCAGGCCGACGCCGCTGACCGAGTGCGTGCGACTGGGGGAGCGACTGGGAATCCGGCTGCTGCTCAAGCGGGAGGACCTCGCGCACACCGGCTCGCACAAGATCAACAATGTGCTGGGGCAGGCGCTGCTGGCCAAGCGGATGGGCCGCACCAAGCTGATCGCGGAGACCGGCGCCGGCCAGCACGGGGTGGCCACCGCCACCGCAGCCGCGCTGCTCGGCCTGGCGTGCACCGTGCACATGGGGCACACCGACATGCGGCGGCAGGAGCTGAACGTCTTCCGGATGGAGCTGCTCGGCGCCGAGGTGGTCCCGGCCGGGGTGCCAGGGACGGCGGGCACGTTGAAGGAGGCCACCAACGCCGCGCTGCGGGCCTGGGTCAGCGAAACCAAGACCGCGCACTACTGCCTCGGTTCGGTGCTCGGCCCGCACCCGTACCCGTACCTGGTGCGCGAACTGCAGCGGGTGATCGGCGACGAGGCCCGTGCCCAGGCCGCCGAACTGCTGCCGGACGGCGTCCCCGATGTCGTGGTGGCCTGCGTGGGCGGCGGTTCCAACGCGGCGGGCACCTTCGCCGGGTTCGTGGACACTCCCGCCGAACTCATCGGCGTGGAGGCCGCGGGCGGGGCGGCGGTCAGCACCGGCACCCCCGGCATCCTGCACGGCTTCCGCTCGCACTTCCTGCAGCAGGGCGTGCAGATCGCCGAGGCGCACTCGATCTCGGCCGGCCTGGACTACCCGGGCATCGGCCCCGAGCACATGCACCTGGCCGCCACCGGCCGGGTCCGCTACCCCACGGTCACCGATGAGGAGGCCCTGGCCGCGGTCCGGCTGCTGGCCGTCACCGAGGGCATCCTGCCCGCACTGGAATCCGCGCACGCGCTGGCCTGGATCCAGCGCGCGGCCGGGACTCCCGAGCTGCCCGCCGGAAGCACCGTGCTGCTGACCCTGTCCGGTCGCGGCGACAAGGATGTCCACCAGATCCGGGAGAACCTCGCATGCTGACCCTGCCCCGCGACCGCAAACTGCTGATCCCCTACCTGATGGGCGGCATGTCCGCGGACTGGCTGGACGTGGCCCGCGCGCTGGCCGCCGCCGGCGCCGACGCCCTGGAGATCGGCCTCCCGTTCTCCGACCCCATGGTCGACGGCCCGGTCGTGCAACGCGCCGCCGCCGCGGCCCTGACCCGCGGCGCGACCCCGGAGACAGTCCTCAACGAACTGTCCACAGTGGACATCGGGGTGCCGCTGGTCGCCATGACCTACGCGAATGTCGCCCTGGGCATCCCGGACTTCCCGGCCCGCCTGGCCGAGGCCGGGATCAGCGGCGTGATCGTCTCGGACCTGCCCCTGGAGGAGAGCGGGGAGTTCCGCGCGGCGGCCGAACGGGCCGGGGTCAGCGTGGTGCTGCTCGGCGCCCCCGACTGCGCGGACGACCGGCTGGCCCGGATCTGCGCCGCCAGCAGGGGATTCGTGTACTCCATGACCGCCATGCGCACCACCGGCGAACACACCCGGCTGGCCGCGGAGGCCAAGGACACCGTCACCCGGCTGCGCAGGCACGCCACCGTGCCGGTGATCGCCGGGTTCGGCATCGGCACCCCGGAACTGGCCACCGAGATCTGCGCCGCGGCCGACGGTGTGGTGGTCGGCTCGGCCCTGGTCCGGGAACTCCTCGACGGCGCCGGGACGGCGGCGGTGGCCGAGCGGGTGCGTGGCTTCCGGGCGGCGCTGGACCGGGTGGCCTGAAATCCGCAGCCCTACCGACCGTTCGGTAAAGGCGCGGACGCGGGTGCCTTGAAATCCGCGTCCCTACCGACCGTTCGGTAAAGGCGCGGACGCGGGTGCCTTGAAATCCGCGTCCCTACCGACCGTTTGGTAGAGACGCGGACTGGGGTGGCTAGGAATTTGTGCCCCTACCGACCGTTCGGTAAGGATGCGGGCCCGGGTGGCCTGAAGCCCGCGTCTCCACCGACCGTTCGGTAGGGACGCGGGCGGAGGCGCCGGGCCGGGTGCGATTCGCCGATCGGGTGACCCGTCGCCGGAACGCCCCGGCCCGGCCCGCCGCGACTCCTACTGTGTCCTGACTCGGCAGCCACCGCAGAGGAGTCAGGCATGGCCCGGCGCACCGCAACGGGTTTCGCACTCGCGGGCGCCGGGGTGGTGCTCGGCGTCCTGCTGGCCACCCTCGGCGGCACGCTCTGGCACGGCCCGGACCTGGACACCGCGCAGAAGCTCAGCACCATCCTGGGTGTGCTGGTCAGCGCGGCCTCCCTGGCCGTCGGGGTGGCCACCTTCCGCCGTCAACGCAAGCCACCCGCGCCGGACCTGACCCGGTTCGCCGAGGACGTGCGGTCCCGCTGGGACACCGAGGCCGCCGTCCGCGGGGTACGCCGCCCGGCCCCGATCCGGGTGCGCTGGGCGTCCACCACCCTCCCGGTGGCCGCCTCGGCGAGCGCCGAGCTGTCCGGAGACATCCTTGACGCCGCAACGGGATTCCGCACCCTGCCACATCCGCAACTGGTCATCCTCGGTGAGCCGGGCGGCGGCAAGTCCACCCTGGCCCTGCTGTTGCTGCTGGACCTGCTGAATACCCGCGACGAGACAGATCCAGTGCCGTTCCTGGTGCAGGTCGGCTCCTGGCACTGGGAGAAATCGCTCTACGAATGGCTGGCCGAGGGACTGGCCAGGGAACACACCGCACTCGGCGATGTCCAAGCCTGCCAACGATTACTGGCCGCCGGCCGGATCCTGCCGATCCTGGACGGCTTCGACGAACTGCCGCCCGAGCACCTGCCGTCCGCCCTGGAGGGCATCAACCTCGCCGTGGACGGCGGCAAACCGCTGATCCTCACCTGCCGCACCACCGAGTACCGCGAGCTGATCGAGGACACCGAGTCACCACTGGCCGGGGCGGCGGTGATCGAGCTGGAACCGGTGTCCGCCAACGACATCCTCGCCTACCTGGACACCAACCCACTGACCGCCCAACGCTGGCGCCCAGTGCTGCTCCGCCTGCGCTCCGAACCCGCCGGTGAGCTGGCCACCGTGCTGGCGACCCCGCTGATGCTCTCGCTGGCCCGCACCCTCTACGCCGACCCGGCCACCGATCCGGCCGACCTGCTGCGACTCCCGCACCGCACCGCGATCGAACACCACCTCCTCGACGGCCTCATCCCCACCCTGTACCGGGATGGCGGCCACCACTCGGACGACGTCGAGCGATGGATGATCTTCCTGGCCCGGTACCAGGACCGCTGGAACATCGTCGGCATCGACTGGTGGGACCTGCATTTCGCACTCCCGCCGCTGCGGAGCTGGCTGTTGCGGCTGCTGCACCCCCTGGTTGGGCTCGGCGCCATGCTCGGCCTGGTGCTCGGGGTGTGGTCCGCGGACTGGCTGGACGGCACGCCCCGGGCCGTGCTCGGTGCCACCCTCGGCGCGGCCGCCGGTCTGGTGGCCACCTGGTGGGCGACCCCGAGGTTCCCGAACCCGGTGAGCAGGGCCGGGCTCCGACGCGCCCGGCGGAGAGCCCTGGCTTGGGCGATCGCGACCGCGGTGGCGATCGGGGTGGTGCTGTTCGTGCTGCCGATGCGGCAGGCCGCGGAGCCGGGGACCCGGGCGCTGATCATTGTCGTGCTGGTCGTGTTCCTGGCCGCCTTGGTGGGCCTGACCCGGTACGGCATCGTCATGGGCGACATGCCGGTCGACTTCGACCGGGAGCCGCAGGCCGTGCTGCGGGCGGACCGGTCCTACGCCCGCAGTCAGCACCTGGTGCTGGTGCTGTTCGGCCTGCTCGGGCTCGCCATCGCCGGGCAGCAAGCGGGTCCGGCCGGTGTGGTCGTGCTGGCCTTCACCTGCCTGACCCTGCGACTGCGGTTCGCCTCCGCCTCCTTCACCCTCACCCGCTGGCTGCTCGCCCTCGACGGCAGCCTGCCCCGCGACCTGCTCGCCTTCCTGCACGAGGCCCACCAGCGCGGCCTGCTCCGCCGCAGCGGCCCCGGCTACGAGTTCCGGCACCGGCTTCTGCTGCTCAGACTGGCCGAGCGGGGACGGCTACGCTCGATGCGTGCACCTGCTGATCGTGGATGACGAGGAGGCCGTGCGGGACTCGCTGTCCCGGACGCTGCGATTCGAGGGCTACACCGTCTCCCTGGCCGCCGACGGCGCCGAGGCGCTGGCCCGGATCCGGGCGGAGAAGTTCGACGGCGTGATCCTCGACGTGATGATGCCGGTGCGCAACGGCCTGGACAGCTGCCGGGATCTGCGGGCCGAGGGCAACTTCGTGCCCGTCCTCATGCTCACCGCCAGGGACGAGGTCGCCGACCGGGTGGCCGGGCTGGACGCGGGCGCCGACGACTACCTGGTGAAACCCTTCGCCCTGCAGGAACTGCTGGCCAGGGTGCGGGCCATGCTGCGGCGGGCGGGGCAGGGACCGGCCGAGCCGGACGCCGCGCCACCGCCGAGCGCGGGGGAGTCGCTGACCTTCGGCGACCTGGTGCTGCACCCGGGCACCAGGGAGGTCAACCGGGCCGGCCGGCAGCTGCGGCTGACCAGGACCGAGTTCGCCATCCTGGAGACCTTCCTGCGGCATCCGCGGCTGGTGCTCACCCGGACCCTGGTCTTCGAGCAGGTCTGGGGCTACGACTTCGGCTCGGCTTCCAACGGCCTGGACGTCTACGTCGGCTACCTGCGGCGCAAGCTGGAGGCGCAGGGCGAACCCCGGCTGCTGCACACCGTGCGCGGGGTCGGCTACGTGCTGCGCGAGGAACCGCTGTGAGCACCTGGCTGGCCCGGCTGCGCGCGGCCCGCTGGCGCGAGCTGTCCCTGCGCGGACGGCTGATCGTGCTGGTCGCCGGGGCGGTCGCGGTGGCGGTGGCCGCGGTGTCGCTGGGCTCCTGGCTGCTGGTGCGGGCCAAGCTGGAGCAGAACTTCGACAACCAGCTGCGCTCCTACAGCCAGCTCGCCGGGGACCGGGCCACCCCGAAGGACGCCCTGGACGCACTGCACGACGTGGACCGGCCCGAGGGCGACAGCGACGGCAGACGGCCCCGGCCGGACCGGACCGGGGACATCTTCGTGCAGTTCCTCGACCCTGGCGGCACCCCGGTGCGCTTCGCCGGGCGGGAGGAGGCGGTGCCGGTCAGCGCGGGCGCGGCCAAGGTCGCCGACCGCTCGATCGCGGAGTTCAGCGAGGACCGGCTGCTGGACAACGACCTCTACCGGGTGTGGACCGCGCCCCGGCCCGACGGCGGCGCGGTGCAGGTCGGCAAGGAGATCCAGGGACTGCGGGAAACCCTGGGCGTGCTGGGGTTCTGGCACATCCTGGTCTGCCTGGCCGGGGTGGCGGTGGCGGCCGGGGTCGGGCTGATCGTGGCCCGCACCGCGTTGCGGCCGGTGGACGCGCTCACCGCCGGGGCCGAGCGGGTGGCCCGCACCCAGGACCTGGACCAGGGCATCTCCGTGCAGGGCACCGGCGAGATCGCCCGGCTGGCCGAGGCGTTCAACGCGATGCTGGCCGCGCTGGCGGTGTCCAGGGACGCCCAGCGCCGCCTGGTCGAGGACGCCGGGCACGAGCTGCGCACCCCGCTGACCAGTCTGCGCAACAACATCGAACTGCTCGCGCACGCCACCCGGCAGACCGATCCGGCCCGGGTGCTGCCAGCCGAGGACCGGGACCGGCTGCTCACCGACCTGGAGGTGCAGGCGGGCGAGCTGACCTCGCTGGTCAGCGAACTGGTCGAACTGGCCAAGACCGACCGCTCGACCGAACCCGAGCGCCGGGTGGACCTGGCCGAGGTGGTGGCCGCCGCGGTGGAACGGGTCCGGCCGCGCGCCCCCAACCTGCTCTTCCGCACCGACCTGCGCTCGGCGGAGATCATCGGCAGGCCGCGCTCGCTGCAACGGGCGGTGCTGAACCTGCTGGACAACGCGGCCAAGTGGAGTCCGCTGGGCGGCACGGTCACGGTGACCCTGGAGACCGGCGGCGACCAGGTGCGGATCGTGGTCGACGACGAGGGCCCCGGCATCCCCGAGGCCGATCTGCCGCACGTCTTCCAGCGCTTCTACCGGGCCGACACCGCCCGCGCGCTGCCCGGTTCCGGCCTCGGCCTGGCCATCGTGGACCAGATCGCCACCCTGCACGGCGGCAGCGCCACCGCCAGCCGGAACGCCGTCGGCGGGGCCAGGGTCTCGCTCACCCTGCCCGCGGCCGCCACGGACTCTTAACCAAACCCCGGGTGATCTCTCATCGTCCCTTCATGATCGCCGCGAACCCTCGGGTAGGTGACCACCACCAGCAGGACGATCACCCGGGCGGGCCCCGCGCCGGTCGCGTTCACGCTGCTCGGCCTGGCCACCCTGCTGGTCGGCTACCTGGGCTTCGCCTACACCGTCGAGGTCGATCCGCTGTGGGACCCGGTCAGTGACTACACCTTCCACTCCACGGCGCTGTTCCTCATCGCCCAGCTCTGCATCCTCGTCGGCGGCGGGCTGATCCTGACCCGGCTGCCCGTGGACCGGCCCGCCGGGATCTTCCTCGGACTGTGGGCTGGCGGACTGGCCTCGGTGGCGGTGTTCCCCGGCAACGTGAGCAGCACGGTGTCCACTGTGTCCGGTGAGATCCACCGCTTCGGCGGCGCGTTGTTCATGACCGCTCTGCCGGTGGCCGCGTTGCGGATCGCGCATGTGCTCACCACCGCCGGACGCCAGGTGCTTTCCCTGCGCCGGGTGCGGTGGGCCGCGGTGGCCACCCTGCTCACCGCCGCAGCCTTCGGCCTGGCCCAGGTGATCCCGGCGCTGCCGCAGGGCGCGCTGCAGCGGGTCGCACTGATCGCGCACGGGCTGCTGCTGATCTCGCTGGCCCCATTGATGCGGAGCGTCACCCGGTGAGCATGATCCCGCTCGCTGTTCTCCTGGCGCTGCTGGCCGCCTGCCTGTTCGCGGCCGCGGTGTCCTTGCAGCACTCCGCGGTGCGCGGCCACGACGCCGACGGCTCACTCACCCTGCGCGGCCTGGCCGGCACGGTCCGCTCGCGCGGCTGGCTCACCGGCACCGGGTTCGCCGTGCTCGGCAGCGGCCTGCACGTGCTCGCGCTGGCCTTGGCGCCCATGGTGATCGTGCAACCCCTCGGGGTGCTGAGCCTGGTGCTGACCGTGGTCTTCACCGCCCGCGCCCGGCGGCAGCCGATCGCGGCGCCGGTGCGGCTGGCCGTGTTCGCGGTGTGCGGCGGGGTGTTCGGCTTCGTCGCGCTGGCCGTCTCGCCCGCGGTGGTCACGGCGGTCGCGGTGCCCGGCGCGGTGCACCTGGCCGCGTTCGGCGCGCTGCTGGTGGCCGTGGCCGGTCTGCGGGTGCGCGGTCCGGCCCGCTGTGCCGTGCTCGCCGCCTCCGCCGCCGTCCTTTTTGGACTCGGTTCGGTGCTCACCAAATCCGCCACCGGCCAGCTGTTCACCGCCGACCCGCAGTGGGGCGGCCTGCTGATCGCCGCGGAGGCCGGGCTGCTGCTGGCCGTCGGCGGCTGGGTGATGCACCAGGCCTACGCCGCCGGACCGACCGCGGTGGTGGTCGGCGCGATCACCGTGCTGGACCCGCTGACCGCGGTCAGCACCGGCCTGCTGCTCTACGGCGAGGCCGCCTACCTCACTCCCGCCACCGCCGCCGGGCAGGCCGCGCTCGCGCTGCTGGCCGTCGGCGGCGTGGTGGTGCTGGCCCGATCCGTGCCAGACCAACGAGAAGCCGAAGCCGTCGCACCAGAGGAGCACGCGATGTCGTCACGCCGCACCGGGTCCGGGCTGCGGATCGTCCTGGGCGCGGACACCTTCCCGCCCGATGTCAACGGCGCGGCCAACTTCGCCGGCCGGCTGGCTCACGGCCTGGCCGCGCGTGGCCACGACGTGCACGTGCTCTGCCCCTCGCCCGGCGGCGAGCCGGGCACCGTGACCGACGGCGGGATCACCATCCACCACCTGCCCTCGGTGCGCACCCCGTTCCACCCCGACTTCCGGATCAGCCTGCCCTGGCAGACCCGCAAGGCCGCGGACCTGCTGGCCGGGCTGGACCCGGACGTGGTGCACGTGCAGTCACATTTCCCGGTCGGCCGCGCCGTGCTGCGCGCGGCCACCGCCCGGCAGGTGCCGACGGTGGCCACCAACCACTTCATGCCGGAGAACCTGTTCGGCTACCTCAAGATCCCGGCCGCGCTGCGCCGTTCACTGGCCCGGCTGGGCTGGCGCGACCTGGTCCGGGTCTACCGGGAGGCAGGCATCGTCACCGCGCCCACCCCACGCGCGGTGAACCTGTTGACCGCCAACCACTTCCCCGGTAAGCCGAGGGCGATCTCCTGCGGGATCGACATCGAGCACTACGCCGCCCCGCGCGCGCAGAAGTCCACAGTGGACACCTCGGTGCTCTTCGTCGGCCGCCTGGACGCGGAGAAGAACGTGCACGAGCTGATCCACGCGGTGTCCCGGATCCCCGGCCTGCGCGCCGAACTCATCGGCGACGGGTTCTGCCGCACCCGCCTGGAAAGCCTGGCCGCCGAGCTGGGCGTCACCGACCGGGTGCGCTTCCGCGGCGTGGTCTCCGACGAGGACCTGGTCCAGGCCTACCGCCGCAACGACATCTTCTGCATGCCCGGCACCGCCGAACTGCAAAGCCTGGCCACCATGGAGGCCATGGCCGCAGGCCTGCCGGTGGTCGCCGCCGACGCGATGGCACTGCCGCACCTGGTCCACCCCGGCGTCAACGGCCACCTGTACCCACCGGCCGACCTGGACACCCTCACCGGCCACCTGGCCGCCCTGGCCGCCAACCCGGACCAGCGGGCCACCATGGGCGCGGCCAGCTCCCAGCTGATCACCCGGCACGCCCTGGACACCACCCTGGCCACCTTCGAGCAGGTCTACGCCGAACTGATCGCCCCGCGCACACCGGTTCGTGTGCTCACCGGCGCGGCCTGACCCACACCCGCCGAGTTGGCCCAAGTCGTACGCCGAGTTGGCCCAAGTGGTCGTCCCACTTGGGCCAACTCGGCGTCCGGCTCAGGTCGCCCTCGGCCCCGGCTTCCCGCGATCGGCGAACAACCGCGCCAGCGTCGTGGTCAGATGCCGCACCGGCAACGTCGTGTGCTCCAGCTGTCGCACCGCCGCCAGCAACTGACTCAGCCCGTCCTCATGCGCCAGGCAGGTGCGCAGGATGTTCTGCACCTCCTGGCGGGCCCGGGAATCCCGGTGCACCGAGGAACTGATCGCCGGGTCCAGTGAGTCCAGCAACCGCTGCCTGCTGTACGGGAACCGGCACAGCGGCACCGCCAGCAACGCGTCGGTGGCCAGCACCAGCACATACGGATCCACAGTGGACGGTCGATATCCCGGATGAGGTTGCCCCACCGTGAGTTCCCGGGGCCGGTGCAGGATCCAGGCCAGCAGGTCGGCGTTGCGCACCGGGACCCTGGCCGGGCGGAACAGGGCGCCGGGGGTGCGGGTGGTGCTCTGGTAGAGGGCGTCGGAGATGATCAGGGCCAGGTCGGCGCGGTCGCGGCGCAGGGATTCGTGCAGGGCGGGGGCGTCGGCCATGCCGAAGGTCTCCCGGACGGCGGGGCTGGTGACGCCGCGGTCGTCGATCCGGACCGGGCCGGCGTGCATGGCCACTCGCAGCCGCAACTGGTCGATGGGCAGCAGGTTCGCGTTGACCGCGCGGAGTTCGCGGGAGAGGTTGTCCGGCACCATGGCCACCAGTTGTTCCCGGGAGACCTGGGGCGACAACAACAGCAGCACGCCCTCGCCGTAGCTTTCGGTGGCGCAGTCCGCCCACGGGATGTGGCTGCGGGTGACCGCGTTCTTCAGCGCCTCGTACATCCGGCGCCGCAACGTGATCCGCGCCTGGTCCGCGCTGTCGGCGGTGGAGTTGGTGTGCACCACCAGCATCACCCTGGGCACCACCACGCTCACCCGGCTGCACAGCATGTCGGCCAGGCCGGAGAGCAATGCCTTGGTGCGCTGGGTGTCCGGGTGGTCCTCGCCCCGCACCCGCAGCTGCGCGGCCAGCACCTCCTGGTAGGTCTGCTGCGCCAGCACCAGTTTGCCCTGCTGGGTCAGTGCGGTGGCCAGGTTGTTGCGGCAGTCCAGGGTGTCCGGGTGATCGGCGCCCAGCACCCGCAGCTGATCGGTGAGCAGCGCGGTGTACGCGGCTTCGGCCTCGGCCAGTTTCCCTTGCTGGGCAAGCACGTTGGCCAGGTTGTTGCGGCTGGCCAGGGTGTCCGGGTGGTCCGCGCCGAGCACCCTGGGCAGATCGGCCAGCAGTGCGGTGTAGGTTTCCTCGGCCGCGGCCAGTTCGCCTTGCTGGGCCAGGATGTTGGCCAGGTTGTTGCGGGTGGCCAGGGTGTCGGGGTGTTCGGGGCCGAGCAGCACGCACCGCCGGTCGGCGACCTGGCGGAACACCTCGGCCGCCTCGGCCAGTTTCGCGTTGTCCCGCAACGCGTCCGCCTCGTCCTGCAACACGTTGGCCAGGTTGGACAGCACCGCCAGGGCATCGTCGGAATCCGGCAGCATGCCGGCGGCGGCCCGGCGCAGGATCGCCTCCGCCTCGGTCAGGTCCGCCGGATCGGCCAGCCTGCTGTGCCGCGCGCGCAGGGCCGCGCCCAGGTTGGACAGTCTGCGCAACCGGCCGGGGTGTTCCGGCGAGGTGGCCGCGGTGGCCTGGCGCAGCACCGCGATCGCCTCGTCCAGGGAGTCCAGGTCGCCGGTGCGCTCGTAGTGCAGCCGCAGCGAGGCGCCCAGGTTGGCCAGCAGCGCGGAGCGGTCCCGGTCGTCGTCGGGGGCGCAGCGCAACGCCTGCCGCTGCCTGCGCACCGCGTGCTGCAGGTCCCGCTCGTCGAAGGTGTGCTCATGCCGCTGCCGCAACGCGTTGCCCAGGTTGGACAGGTGCCCGCTGAGATCGCGGTCGTCCGGTTCGAGCAGCCCGAGCACCTGGTTCAGCGTGCTGATCGCCCGGTCCAGCACGTCCAGCTCCCTGGTCACCTCGTACTCGATCTGCAGCGAATGACTCAGCAGCGACAGCCACTCCCGGGTCCGCGCCGGATCGTCCACAGTGGACTCGGCGAGGGTCAGGGTCAGTGCGGCGGCCTCTCTGGCGGCGGTCAGCGCGGCCACCCGCGCGCCGGTGCGGGCCTGGTGCCCGCCCAGCCGCAGCAACGCCAGTGCCAGCGCGGCCCTGGTCTCCACGCTGTCACCGCCCGGCCCGGCCAGCCGCGCGCGCAGCTGCCGGACCTGGCCTGCCAGCCTGGTCTCCGATGCGGTCGACTCACTCATCGCTGGCTCCCCGATCGGTCTTGGTCGGCGGATTGAGGAGGAATTCCCTTGCCAGGTCGGGATCGTGGATCTCCCAGCTCTCCGAGCGGGTGCCGTCCCGTGCGGTGGAGCGGGTGTACTTGAGCAGACTCGGCCGTTCCGGCTCGGCCGGTGGCGCCTGCCGCGGCGCGGGCACCACCACCAGCTCGGGCGGATCGGCCACCGCGAACCGTTCGGCCAGCCGTTGGTAGGTGTCCCTGGCCGCGCCGAAACGGCCCGCGCGGGCGGCCTCCAGCTCGCGCAGCATGGACACGATGTAGCGGGCCTGGCGGCCGCGGATGACCGACTGGCCGCCGCCGGTCACCGCGAGGTGCGTGCACAGCAGGTCGTGCAGTTCCTTGTCCGGGTCAAAACCCTGGGCCAGGTAGATGTCGTAGGCCTCCAGCGCCTGGGCCAGGGGTCCGGCCCCGGCCAGCCGGGCGCGCAGCTCACTCACCTGGGCCCGCAACGCTTTTCCCGGTGTGGTCGCGGTCAGCTCGGCCAGTTCGGCGAGCACCGCCAGCTCGGCCGCGTCGGCCGCGCCGATGATCTGGGCGCGCAACGCCAGGCTGTTCTCCGGATTGGCCAGCGCGGTGGGCCGCTGCGGATACCGGTCGTACTCGACCAGGATCACCGCCTGGAAGCCCTTGCCGATCGGCTCCACACCCAGCCGGTTGACCAGTGGACCGTCCAGCGCGGGCACGATGATCTGGGAGCCGCCGTGGCAGGCCGCGTTGGCCAGCAACCGCACGTGGTCGCGCGGCGCGTCCGGCTGGAACGGCAGCATGGTGGGGGAGTTGGCAGGCACGCACACGATGTCGGCGCGCTGCACGGTCGCGTTGCTCTCCCACAGCAGATAGTCCTTGCACACCGCGACCGCCAGCCGCACCTGCCGCCCGCGCAGGGTCAGTTCCACGATCCGCACGCCCTCGCCCGCGGTCGCGTTCTCCCCGTCAGCGAGGGAAAGCTTGGTCACCAGGTGCACGCTGCCGTCGTGGATGAGCACGGAGACGTTGCAGCGCAACAGGTCCACGGCCTGCCAGTCCGTTTCGGCCAGTGCGACCAGCTCGGCGGCCTCGGCCAGGTTGCGCACATAGCCCAGCCCGGCCACCACCACCCGGCCCGCCGAGAACTCGCGCAGGGTCTCCAGGCAGCCCAGCGGCACCAGGTACTCCGGGAAGACCACCACGTCGGCGGATTGCCGGTCCAGGAAGGACATCAGCTCGGTCAGGCAGGAGCGGGTGGCTGAAGTGGACAGTTCCTGGATGCCGTCGTAGACGGTGGGGTGGGTGCCGCTGAACAGGTGCGCCGCGGACAGCTCGCCGGGTCCGGCGCCTGCCTCGTAGAGGGGTTCGGCGGGCAGCCACAGGTTTTCCGTGGTGCGTGTGTGCGGCAGCCCGTCCAGCTGCACCACGCACAACCGGAGCCTGCGGTCAGTCCCGGGGTTCGACATGCGCGCCCTCCCGCAGTCGCTCGGCCAGTGATTCGGCGAAGGGGTAGGGCCGGAAGCCGCGCAGCGCCTCGACCCGGTCGATGTAGGGCCGGGCCGCGATGATCGCGCCGGCATAGGAGCGGCCCATGCCGCGCCGCACCAGCCGCCGGTCCACATAGCCGCCAGCGCAGGCGATCGCGATCGAGTTGAGCACCGCCAGGGTGTACCCGATCCGGTCCAGGGTGTCCCGGTCCAGCTCGGCCAGCTCCTCCGCCGAGCGACCGGCCACCCGCTGGTGCAGGAGCCGCCGCCCGGCCCGCACCTCCGCGGACAGGTACCGCTCGTGCAGGTCGAAGAAGGCCCGCAACCGATCCGCCCTGGTGGACCGCCGGAATCCCCAGAACGCGATCAGCAACGCCACCACCGGGGACAACAGGGACAGCCAGACACTCAGAGCCATTGCCCACCTCAGCGACGTTGGTTCAGGACATCCCGCTGTCGGGCAGCCCACCCCGGGTGTTACGCACAGTGACTAACCCGTGACCCGGAATCGGACTTTTCGGTAGGCTGAAGCGGGTAGTGGGGGTTGCGACGCAGGGGGGATCGACATGCCGCGTGCTCGACGATGGGTGGCGCTCGCGCTCGGGGTCCTGGCGGGGACCGGCCTGATCACCGCACCGGCCGGGGCCGAACCCGAGGCAAGGCCGATCACCTGGGGGGACTGCGCCGGATTTGTCGGCGCGCCGACCGGGGTGGCCATCGAGTGCGCCCGGCTCAGCGTGCCACGGGACTACACGCGGCCGTGGGCGGAGCGGATCAGCATCGGGGTCAGCCGGATCAAGGCGACCGATCCGGCCCGCCGCCGCGGGGTCCTGCTCACCAACCCGGGTGGTCCGGGTGCGGACGGGATGTTCGCCTGGACCGCGCTCTGGTCCGGGTTCCCGGAACTGGCGGCGAGCTACGACCTGATCGGGTTCGCCCCGCGCGGCACGGTCAACGGCACCCCGATCGACTGCGGCGGCCTGGTCGGCCCGCGCACCCCGGCCCAGCCGTACGCGCCGGAACGGGACCCGGCAGCCAACTGCGCGGCAGGCTCCGGCCCGCTGCTGCGGCACATCAGCACCGAGAACACCGCGCGGGACATGGACCAGCTCCGCCGCGCCCTCGGCGAGCGCCGGATCAACTACTGGGGCGCCTCCTACGGCACCTACCTCGGCGGGGTGTACGCGGCGTTGTTCCCGCGGGCGCTGGACCGCGCGGTGCTGGACTCCGCGATCCACCCCGACTGGGCCTGGCGGCGCAGCCGGGTCGCTCAGGCCGAGGCGAAAGAGCAGCGCACCAACGAGATGTTCGACGATATCGCGAGCAGGCACCCGGCCAACGGCCTCGGCGGCACCAGGGCCGAACTGCTGGCCACCTGGACCCGCCTGCGGAAGTGGTTGCAGGACAACCCGATCGCCGATCCGAAGCAGCCCGGCCGGTTCGCCACCGGCGACACCCTGTTCAGCGCCACCGGGTTCTACGTCAACTACCGGCGCACCTGGGGTGTGGTGGAGCGGCTGCTGGTCGAGCTGAACCGGGAGCGCACCGGGACCCTGCTGCTGGAGGCCACCCGTCCCTTCGGCGCGGAGCTGCCCAGCGGTGGCGGCGAGCACCGGCCGGTGAACATGACCTCGGTGTACCTCGGGGTGACCTGTGGTGAGGACCGCTGGCCGCGCGATCCCGCGGTCTATGAACGGGACGCGGCCGAGCTGGAGCGCCGGTTTCCGCTCAACGGCCGGTATTTCATGCTCGTCGACCTGCCCTGCGCGTTCTGGCCGCACCGGCCCAGCCCGCAGGTCCGGATCGCCGGCCACGGCCTGAGCACCACCCCGCTGGTGCTCCAGTCCCGCCGCGATCCGGCCACCCCGTACCAGGGCGGTGTGGCCCTGGCTGAGCGGTTGCGCGGGCGGCTGCTCAGCGTCGCGGGCGGTGAGCACGGCCCGTCGATGAGCGGCAACATCTGCGTGGCGGCCGCGGTGACCGGCTACCTGCGGGACGGCAGGTTGCCACCGGCAGGCGCCGAATGCGCGGAGTCAGCGGCGGGTCCGGGGCCGCGGCTCAGCCCGCGCTGAACGGTGCGCTGAGCCGCACCTGCCAGCCCCGGGTGGTCCGCTCCACCAGCTCCAGCCCGGTCGCGCTGACCCGGATCGGCAGCAGCGCGCGTACCCGCTCGGCGATCCGGTCCGCCTCGGCCGCACTCGCCCCGAGCGCCACAGTGAGATGGGTTGGCGGCCGCTCGCCGAACCGCCCGTCATAGGGCCGCAGCCAGGGCCAGCGCTGCCCGGCCCGGTCCGCCAGGTCCTGGACTCCGGGGGCGGTGACGGCCAGAAAGCCCGGTCTGACAACGACTTCGGCCAGGGTGAGAGCAATCTGCGGGGTGTCCGCGGCGAGCGCGTGGACGGCGTCGGTCAGGCCCTCGGTGATCGGCACGAACGGGTAGCTGACGGTGACATGTGCGGGCAGGCCGGGCCGGACCGTGGCCGGGTTGACCGCGCGGGCCGCGTCCAGCAGCGGCTCGGCGGCCGGGACGAGGATCAGCAGCGCGGTGGTTCCCAGAGCTGGCACCGGGCCATTGTGCCGCGACAGGACTGCGACATGACGGAGATCCAGGCGGGGAACTCGACGCGTTGGCTCGGGGCATGACCAACCTACTGTCGGCGCGCCCGGTCGCCGAGCCCGGCGCGCGGCCGCGACTGCCCGCGCTGGACGGGCTGCGCGGCCTGGCCGTGGCCGGGGTGCTGCTCTTCCACGCCGGCCACCTCAGCGGCGGATTCCTTGGTGTGGACCTGTTCTTCGTGCTCTCCGGCTACCTGATCACCGACCTGCTGCTGCGTGATCACACCCGATCGCTGACCGCGTTCTGGGGCCGCCGGATCCGCCGCCTGTGGCCGGCTCTCGCCGTGCTGCTGCCCGGGGTCACCCTGCTGACCTGGGCGTTCGGCTCACCCGAGCTGTTGCGCACGGCGCTGGCGGACGGTCCGTGGGTGCAGCTGAACCTGGCGAACTGGCACCTGCTGGCCGAATCGGCAGGGTACTGGGACCGATTCGGGCCGGGCCGGGTGTTCGGGCACCTGTGGAGCGTCGCGGTGGAGGAGCAGTTCTACCTGCTGTGGCCGCTGGTCGTGTTCGGCCTGCGCCGTCAGCGCGCGGTGGCATTGGCCGCGGGACTGGGCGCGCTGGCCTCGCTGGGACTGATGCTGGTGCTGACCGACCCGGACCGGGTCTACACCGGCACCGACACCCGAGCCTTCGCCCTGCTGCTGGGCGCGCTGGCGGCCACCGAGCCGGTGCGCGAGTGGGTGCGGCGGACGCTGCCGTCCTGGACCGCGGTGCCACTGGCCCTCGGACTGGCGCTGGCCTGGCTGCTGGTCGACGGGGAGAAGTCGCCGATGTTGTTCCAGGGCGGGCTGTTCGCGCTGTCCCTGGCCGCCGCGCTGCTCATCCTGCTGGCGCCCGGCTCGGTGCTGGACCGCGGGCTGTGCTGGCAGCCGCTGCGCGGACTGGGCCTGGTCTCCTACGGGCTCTACCTGTGGCACTGGCCGGTGTTCCTGTTGCTGTCCAAGGACAAGACCGGCCTGGACGGTTGGCTGTGGACACTGCTGGTCTGCGCCGTCTCGCTGGGACTGGCCGTGCTGTCCAAGGTCCTCGTGGAGGATCCGATCCGGTACCGGGCGTCCTGGGCCCGCGGCCGCACCGGCCTGGCGGCGTTCGCGGCGAGCCTGGTCGTGGTCGCGCTGACCTGGATCGTGCTGCCCCGCCCGGCCACCGCGGCGATCGACACCAGCGCGCTCGGCGCTCGCCCCGCGGTGTCGGCCAACGGGCCCAAGGTGTCCCGGGTGCTGTTCATGGGCGACTCGATCGCCGCCGGACTCGCCTTGCCGCTGGCAGCCGCGACCAAGGCCAGCGGGCTCACCCTGAAGTCGATGGCCGCCGCCGGGGGTGGCGGGGTGGTCGGCCCGCTGGCCGAGTCCACCTGGGCCGAACTGCCCGGTGTGCTGGCCGAGTTCCGCCCGGATGTGCTGGTGTACCAGGTCACCACCTACGACTGGGGCAGCCCGGCCGAACAGCGCGCGGGCTACGAACGCCTGGTGCGCGAGGCGGGCGGCGCCAAGGTGGTGTTCGTGACCATGCCGCCGATCCGCCCGGACGACTTCTACGCCGGGCACATGGCCGAGCTGGGGCGCACCACCGACGCGATCAAGGCGACCGGCGCCACGGTGCTGGAGGGCCGGGAGGTCTGGGGCGAGACGTACCAACGGGAACGGGACGGCCGGATCGAGCGCAGCACCGACGGCATCCACACCTGCCCCGCCGGAGCGGCCCGGTTCACCGCCTGGCTGCTCGACGGGCTCGCCGCGCGCTACTCCGGGATCGCCAGGGTGGCACCGGAAACCTGGGCCAACACCGGCTGGGCCGGGGATAAGCAGTTCCACGGCTGCTAACTGGCCGGACAGCTCCGCGGACCGTGCGGATCGGCGCCGGGCAGGGTGAAGTTCAACTGCACCTTGGTCGTCGCCGATCCGCCGCTCTGCACGTGCACGCCCAGTGCGGTGCAGACCACCTGGTCTACTCCGCGGTCGGTCACTTCGTCGCGGGCCAACGGCAGGGTGAGGGTGATCAGGCCCGGCTCGGTGCTCGCGTACACCCGGGTGGGACCGGTGGCGGTGATCTCGGTGTGCAGCGCGGGCGCCTCGCCACCGGGACCGGTGAGCAGCAGGGACACCGCCTCGCCGATCGAGCCGAGGTTGCTGGTGTGGCGCTCGTCCGGCCGCAACCGGCCCTGACCGTCCACAAAGTACAGCGTGACCCCGGGAGAGACCCCGGTCGGCGCGTCACCGCCATCCTCCACAGTGGACGGTGGAATGCCGCACCCGGCGGCCAGCAACACCAGCGCCGCCAAGCCGATCAGCCTCATGTCGCCTCCCTAGGCAGCACCAGGCGGAAGCACGCGCCGCCGTCGGATCGGTTCGCCGCGGTCAGTTCGCCGCCGTGCAGCCGGGCGTTCGCCCGTGCGATGGACAGGCCCAGCCCACTGCCCTCAGCGCCCGAGCGGGCCGCGTCGGCCTTGTAGAACCGGTCGAACACGTGAGGCAGCACCGATTCCGGCAGTCCGGGACCCCGGTCGGTCACCTCGATCTCGATCCGTCCGGCCTCGGCCCGCAGTGCCACGGTGACCGGTGGCCCGCCGTGCCGCAACGCGTTGCCCACCAGGTTCGCCAGGATCACATCGAGGCGCCGCCGGTCCAGCCGCGCCTCAACCGGCTCGGGCAACTCGGTCCGCACCCGGTCCAGCCAGCCGCGAGCCCGCAGGCAGTCCCGGATCGCCCCACCCACCTCGACCGGCTCGATGCGCAGCTGTGCCATGCCCGCGTCGAACCGGGAAACCTCCATCAGCTCCTCGACCAGCCGGACCAGCCGCTGGGTCGCGGCCACCGCCAGCTCCGCCGATTCCCGTTCCGCCGCACCGAGCTGTGCACTGCTGCCCTGGAGGATCTCGCTGACCGCGGCGAGTGTGCTCAACGGGGTGCGCAGCTCGTGCGAGACATCGGCGACGAACCGGCGCGCGTCCGCCTCCAGCCGCCGCAGCTCGGCCACGGTGTGCTGCAACGAACCCGCCATCTCGTTGACCGTGCCCGCCAGTTCGGCCAGTTCGTCCTTGCCCCGCACCGGCAACCGCGCGTCCAGGTCTCCGGCGGCCAGCCTGCGCGCGGTGTCCCGCACCCGCCGCACCGGCCGCAGCACCCCGCCCGCGGCCAGCAAGGCGACCACTACCGCCAGTGGCAACGCGATCGCGCTGGTGCGCGCGGCGGCCATGGTCAGTTCGTCCAGCTGTGCCTGGGTTCCGGCCAGATCCCGAACCGCGTAGACCTCGATACCCGAGGGCGTCCGCCGCCCGTCCACCGCGGTGATCATGACCGGGGCGCCGATCAGCAGCCGTGGCCCGTCCTGCTCAACCCGTTGCCACACCAGCCGGTTCCGCTCCCGCACCGCGGTGCGCAACGCCTCGGCCGCCCGGTCCGCCCCTGCCCCGGCCCGTAGGTCCACAGTGGACACGAGCGTGTTGTCGCCCACCGCCGCTCGCAGCCGGTCCAGCCCGGCCTGGTCCGGTGGAAAGCTCACCTGCGCCGCCACCGCGCCGATCCGCGCGGTCAGCTCCCCGGTCAGCCGTTGCTGCGCCTCACTCAGCAGCGCGGCCCGCGCCGACCCCGCGCTCGCCCAGGTCGCTGCCACCGCGCCCAGCCCGGTGACCAGCACAAACGCCACCACCAGCCGGGTGCGCAGGCTGTTCCGCCTCATCCGGGGCCAAACCGGTAACCGAAGCCGCGCACGGTCTGCACGTGCTCCGGCTCCCGCGGCGAGTCCTCGATCTTGGCCCGCAACCGCTGCACGCAGTTGTCCACCAGCCGGGAGTCGCCGAGATAGTCGTGTTCCCACACCAGTTCCAGCAACTGCTGCCGGCTGAACACCCGCCCCGGCGCACGGGCCAGCGTCAGCAGCAACCGGAACTCCGTCGGCGTCAACGCCACCGGCGCCCCGGCCAGCGACACCGTCGCCGCCACCGGATTGATCACCAGCGCCCCGCCGCCGAGCACCCCGTCCGGTTCCACCCCGACCCGCCGCAACACCGCCCGGATCCGCGCGTCCAGCACCGTCGGCTGGGCCGGCTTGATCACGTAGTCATCCGCCCCGGCGGCCAGCCCATGCACCACGTCGAAGTCGTCACCGCGCGCGGTGAGCATGATCACCGGCACCGCACCGGCGCTCCGGATCCGGCGGCACACCTCGAACCCGTCCATCCCGGGCAGCATCACGTCCAGCACCACGATGTCCGGTGGCGTGCCGGTCAGCTCGCGCAACCCGGTCTCGCCGTCCTCGGCGGTGCGGACCTCGTGGCCGTGCCGGGTCAGCGCGAGCTGCAGCCCACGACGGACCAGCGGATCATCCTCGACGAGCAGAATCGCGGCCACCACGCCAGTATGCGGTGGCCACCGGACCGGGGCACGGTCAGCAGCGCGCTGCGACACAACTACGACACAGCACCGTCCACTGTGCCCGATCCGGCCGGCCGAGCGAACCCGGCCGGCCGCTGCTAGCCTGCGCCCCAGCAGGAGGACGATCTGGGGGACGAGTCATGGGGAACTCGACAACCGCGTCGGCCGTGCTGGCCGTCGCGTTGCTGACCGTGGGCGCGTGCGGTGGCCCGAGCACACCGGCGCCGACCAGCAGCAGTACCAGTGCCGCACCGGTCGCGCTGAGCATGGAGCAGTACCAGGCCGCGCTCACCGAGCTGGAGGACGTGGTCCGCCCGCTGGCCGAGCGGGTCGTCACGACGAACACGTTGGCGGAGCTGAACATCGCCCGCGCCGCCCTCGGCAATGAGTTGATGAAGCAGAGCATGAAGTTCCGCGCCCTGACACCACCCGCGGACCTGCGTGGCCAGCACCGGCGCTTCGACAGCTACTTCCTGGGCCTGAGCGCGATGACGCTGCCGCTGACGATCAGCGACCGCCTCACCGAGTGCGGCACCCGGGTTGACGAGGGCGTCTTCGTGCGCAACTCCAAGGTCAGCACGATCATCGAGCTGCGCCGGGACAACATGCGCGAGTTCCCGGCCGAACTGGCCAAGGCCGGCCTGAAGTTCGCCGGCCTGCCCCTGCCCCCCGAGCCCCCCGCCCTGCCCAACCGCCGAGCGGCCAACGGCGAGGTGGTGCACCGCTCCGGCGTCAAGGGCGGCGGCACCCTGGCGGTGACCAACAACGGCAAGCAGGACGTGGCCGTCTCCGCGGTGGTCGGCGAACCAACCGACCCACGAGCCACCATCTACGTGCGGGCCGGCGCCAGCGCCACGCTGACCGGACTGCCCGGCGGGACCTACGGCGTCTACTACAAGACCGGGGTGGACTGGGACGCCGGGCGGCGGGGGTTCACCAGGGACTGCGGGTTCGCCAAGTTCCTGCAGGGGTTCCAGGGCAACCGGGGCTGGCAGATCACGCTGACACCCGCTGGCGACGGCAACTCGCCGATCACCAAGATCCCGGCGTTCTGAGCACGGCTCACCCGGGCTGAGTCAGGCCGTTCACGCTGGCCAGTTGCGATTCCGGCTGGCTTGTTTTCTCTGGTGTCGCGATTATTTCAGTGTCGATCGAAATTAATCCTCGTGGACGAAGAGCGAAGATCAGCCGGGACAGGGAGAGGAAGAGAGGACGGGAAGAGGGAGAGGAAAGTGGGGGGCGCTGTCGCGCGAGCAGGTTTGCGCGGGAATGCCGTGGTTGGCGCTGCCCAGCACCAGATCCCGCGAGCCGACCGACCGTTCGGTAGAGGTGCAACTTGTCACCGCGCAAGCTGACCGACCGTTCGGTAGAGGTGCGAACCTGCCAGCGCGCAAGCTGACCGACCGTTCGGTAGGCGCGCGAACTTGCTACCGCGTAGGCCAACCGGCCGTTCGGTAGGCATGCGGACTTGCTGGTGTGCACGCTGACCGACCGTTCGGTAGGCGCGCAGACTTGGTGGTTGGTAAGCCGACTGACCGTTCGGCAGGCGCGCAGACTCGCTGTTGTGCAGGCCGACCGACCGTTCGGTAGAGGTGCGAACTTGCCAACGCGCAAGCCCACCGACCATTCGGTAGGCACGCGAACGTGGACTCAGCCGAGGCAGGGCCGATCCAGCCACGGCTCCCGATCCCCAGCCTCCGCGCCGCGGACCTGCTCCGCGATCGCGGCCACCCCGGTAACCATCGGGCTCGTGTCGTGACAGTGGCCGCCTCGCAGCCGTCCGGCTCGTGTCCTGGCCGCCCGACCCCGCAGCCGTCCTGGTCGCTCAGCTCCCATGTCCACCCTGGCCAGCCGTCAGCCTCACTCCGCCGCAGTCGCCGCCCCCAGCAATTCCCGGATCCGCCCCGTCACCGCCGCGAACCCGGGCAACGCCATCGTCTCCGCATACCCCCGCCGCTCCGGCAACCCCACCGGAATGATCTCCGCGACCCGCCCCGGCCGCGCCGTCAACACCACCACCCGGTTCGCCAGATAAGCCGACTCCGCGATCGAGTGCGTCACCAGCAACACCGTCGTGCCGGTCTCCCGCCAGATCCGGTGCAGTTCCACGTTCATCTGCTCCCGGGTCAGCGCGTCCAGCGCCCCGAATGGCTCGTCCATCAACAGCACCCTCGGCCGGTGCAGCAACGCCCGGCACAGCGCCACCCGCTGTTGCATCCCGCCGGACAGCTCGTGCGGCAGCGCGTCGGCGAAGCCACTCAGCCCGGTCAGCTCGATCAGCTCGTCGGTGCGTTGCCGGGCCTCGGCCGTCGGCATGCCGCGCATTTCCGCCTGGAGCAGGATGTTGCGCCGGGCCGAGCGCCAGTCCAGCAGGGCGGCGCGTTGGAAGACGTAGCCGATGTCGTGGCGGGGGCCGCGGACCTGGTCGCCGAGCAGGCGGACCGTGCCCGCGGACGGGGAAAGCAGGCCCGCCACCAGTTTCAGCAGGGTGGACTTGCCGCAGCCGGAGGGGCCGACGATGCTGACGAACTCGCCCGGTTCGACGTCCAGCGATACCTCCTCGACCGCGGTCACCGCGAGTTTGCGGGCGCGGAAGCGGACGGTGACCGCGTCCAGTTGCACGGCGTGGCTGGTGCGGGTGGTGATCACCCGGCTCATCCCTTGGCCGCCACGGTGTGCGCCCAGTAGGTCGAGGGATCCTTTGCCGTGGCCAGGATTCCGGTGCGGACGAACACCTCGATGGTGGCCTTCCAGTCCGCCTCGGTGTTGACCCCGGGCGCCAGGGTGCGAGTGGATTCGGTGCGCAGCAGGGCGCGGGTGGCGGTGAACTGGTCCAGCACCACCGCGGGTGGCGGGAGCTGCTCGGCCGCGCCCTGCATGGACTCGACCGCGGCGGCCGGGTTCTTCTCCGCCTCCGCCCAGGCTTCGGTGGTGGCCGCGACCATGCGCTTGGCCAGGTCCGGGTCCTTGTCCAGCAGGGCGGTGGAGGTGAGCAGGCCGTCGCTGTAGTAGTTCAGGCCGAAATCGGCGAAACGCAGGTAGGACACGGGTTTCTTCGCTTTGTCCTGGATGGTGGGGCCCTGGTCGTTGGCGTTGCCGACCAGGGCGTCGGCCCGGTCCGCGATCACCGCGGCGATCTTGCCCGCCGGGTCGATGTTCTGGATGCGGACGTCGGTCTCGGTCAAGCCGTTCTGCTTGAGGAAGGCGCCGAAGGTCTTGGACAGCGCGTCGCCCGCGGTCAGCGCGACGGTGCGGCCCTTGAGGTCGCTGGGTTTGCTGAATCCCTTGTCCCCGAAGAACTGCACCGAAGCGGGAGTGGTCTGCAGGTACACGCCGAGGCTTTTCACCGGGACGCCGGAGTCGACCGCGGTGAGCAGCGAGGCGGTGTCGGCCCAGCCGAACTCGGTCTGGCCGCCGCCGACGGCCTGCACGGTCTTGCCGGAGCCTTGGCCCGCCTGGATTTTCAGGTTGATCCCGTGCTTGCGGAAGATCCCCTGCTTGAGCCCGTGGTAGAACGGCGCGTGCTCACCGTAGGGATACCAGTTCAGGGTCAGGGTGATCTGCCTGCCCGGATCGGGCGCGCCGCCACCGCCGCACGCGGTGGCGGTCACTAACAACAGCGCGGTGAGCAGGAGTCGACCGGTGGTCCTCATGGCGTGGCCTTTCGACTAGAGGGTGGTCACGGTCGTGGTGTGGCGGCTGACGTGCCAGGGCAGCAGCAGCGCCTCGGCGGCCTCCAGCAGGACGAACAGCACGACGCCGATCATCGACATCAGGATCAGGCCGGCGAACAGCATTGGGGTGTCGAGGTTTCCGTTGGCCTGCAGGATCACGTAGCCCAGGCCCTCGTTGGCGCCGACGAACTCGCCGACCACCGCGCCGGTCACCGCCAGCGTCACCGCGACCTTCAGGCCGGCGAACAACTGTGGCAGCGCGGCCGGGAAGCGGATCTTGACGAAGGTCTTGACCGGACCGCCGCCCATGGTGGCGGCCAGTTCCAGCATTTCCGCGCTGACCGACTTGAGCCCGGTGACCATGGAGATCACCACCGGGAAGAACGCGATCAGCACCGCCACCAGGACCTTGGGCTCCAGGCCGAAACCCAGCCACACCACGAACAGCGGTGCGATCGCGATCTTGGGAATCACCTGGGCGAACAACAGGATCGGGTAGAGCGTGCGCTCCACGGTCGGCGAGTAGACCATCAGCACCGCGGCCAGCACGCCCAGCACCGCGGCGATCAGGAAGCCGAGCAGGGTCTCGTAGCTGGTGACCCAGGTGTGCTCGCCGAGGTAGGACCATTTGGCGGCGAAGACCGACAGTGTCGCGCCGGGGGAGGGCACCAGGTAGGGCGCGACCAGGCCGGTGGCGGTGATCAGCTGCCAGGCCAGCAGGCAGGCGGCCAGCAGTGCGACCGGCCGCCAGGAGCGTTCCAGCCACCGGCGGGCGCGGGCGGCGCCTGCGGATTCGCGCTCGGTCATCGGATCCCCGTTCTCCGGTGGAAAGCGCCGTACACTCAGCACTGTCCAATCGGAAAGCGCTTTCCGAATCGCGTTGGGTCAGTACGCTAGAGCCGTCGTCCAGCACGGTCAAGAGGGGGAGGAAGCCTGATGACGTTGTCCGGCCTCACGATCGAGCGGGTCGAGACCTTCGCGGTGGCGCTGCCGACCCTGCGCGACTTCGGCGTGGCCGGTGGCGCGGTCGCGGTGGCCGGGCGGCCCAGCATCCGGATCCTGGTCAAGGTCAGCGCGGACGGGGTGTGCGGCTGGGGCGAGGCCACCCCGATCCCGGCCTGGACCTACGAGACCGCCGAATCCATCGTCACCACCATCGACCGCTACCTCGCCCCGGCCATCCTCGGCCGCCCGGCCTGGGACCTGGACGGCGTGACCGCGGTGTTCGACCGCGTGATCAACCGCGGTTTCTCCATCGGCGCGCCACTGGCCAAATCCGCGGTGGACATCGCCCTGCACGACCTGCTCGGCCACGCGCTGGGGGTGCCGCTGGGCGTGCTGTGGGGTCAGCGCCGCGCCGAGCGGATCCAGCTGGCCTGGGTGCTCTCCGGGCAGACCCCGGCCGAGGTGGCCGATTCGGTGGCCGAGGGCCTGGCCGCGGGCTACCGGGCGTTCAAGGTCAAGATCGGTCTGCACGCCGAGCGCACCGACCTGGCCGTGGTCGCCGCGGCCCGCGCGGCCGCCCCGGACGCGCCGCTGTGGGTGGACGCCAACCAGGCCTACACCGTGGACAGCGCGCTCCGGCTGGCCCGCGAACTGCACGGGCTGGGCGTCACCGAGTTCGAACAACCTCTGCCTGCCAACGACATCGGCGGGCTGCGCCGGTTGCGGGTGCTGAGCCCGCTGCCGATCGCACTGGACGAGAGCCTGCGTCACCCCACCGATCTGGCCACCTTTATCCGTCTAGACGCGGTAGACGTGGCGATCGCCAAGGTGCAGCGCACCGGCGGCCTGACCCTGTCCCGCCGCCTGTGCCAGCTCGCCCAGGACAGCGGGGTGCGGCTGATGGGCTCCGGCCTGACCGACTCCGACCTGGGCCTGGCCGCCGCACTGCACCTCTTCGCCGCGCACGGCATCACCGGCCCGGTCGATCTCAACGGCAGGCAGTTCATCGACTCCGCCTACACCGGCGAGACAACGGTGCAGGTCAGCGACGGTGTCGCCCAGGTGCCGACCGGGCCAGGGCTGGGTGTGCAGGTGGATGAGGCCGAGGTGCGAAAACGAGCTGTGGACGTGCTCGCCGCCCCGTAGGGTCAGCTCGTGAGCACCGCCAGCCCGCGCCGCCGTGCGGAGATGTTCGTCCCCGCCGACCGCGACCCGAGGCTGGCCGCCCCGGCCACCGGCGCCGAGCGCGAGGTGTTGCTCGGCATCCTGCACGGCCAGCGCGCCACCCTGGAACTCAAGTGCGCCGGCCTGGACCGCGCGCTCGCCGACCGATCGGTAGGGCCGTCCACACTGTCCCTGCTCGGCCTCATCCGGCACCTGGCCGAGGTGGAACGCCGCTGGTTCCGCCGGGTGCTGGCCGGTCAGGACGTGCCGCCGCTGTATGTCACCGCGGACCGGCCGGACGCCGATTTCGACGGCGCCGCACCCGATCCGGCGGTCATCGAGGCGGCCTGGACCCACTGGCGGGCCGAGGTCGCCTTCGCCGAGCAGTTCGTGGCGGCGGCGGAGAGCCTGGACGTCGAGGGCGTGGACGGCTGGCGCGGCCCGGTGTCACTGCGCTGGGTGCTGATCCACCTGGTCGAGGAGTACGCCCGGCACAACGGACACGCCGATCTCCTGCGGGAGCGGATCGATGGCGCGATCGGCGTCTGAAATGGAGCACTGAGTTGCTAGTCGACCCGTCCAACACCGAACAACTCCGAGCCTGGGACGGCGGCCAGGGCGAGTTCTGGACCCGGCGCGCCGACCGCTTCGACGCGGGTGTGGCCCGCTACCGGGAGCACTTCTTCGCCGCGGCCGCGATCGAACCGGATTCCACCGTGCTGGACGTCGGCTGCGGCGCCGGTCAGGTCACCAGGGACGCCGCCCGCCAGGCGAAATCGGGACTGGCGCTCGGTGTCGACCTGTCCGCGCCGATGCTCGCGCTGGCCAGGGAACTCGCCGGCCGGGAGAACCTGCCGAACGCGGTGTTCGGCCAGCTCGACGCCCAGGTGCACCCCTTCGCCGAGCACGCCTTCGACCGGGTGGTCAGCAGGCACGGCGCGATGTTCTTCGGCGACGCCCCCGCCGCCTTCGCCAACCTGGCCCGCGCGCTGCGCCCCGGTGGTCTGCTCACCCTGCTGAGCTGGCAGCCGATGCCGCGTAACGAGTGGATGCGCACCTTCCGCACCGCCTTCGCCAACGGCGTCGAGCCCACCACGCCGCCGCCGACCGCGGGCGGGCTCACCGATCCGGACCTGACCAGGGACCTGCTGAGCACCGCCGGATTCACTGATATCGCGGTGGACCCGGTCAGCGAGCAGATGTGGTTCGGCCGCGATGTCCCGGACGCGCTGGAGTTCATCACCGAGCAGTTCGGCTGGATCATGCGCGAGCAGGACGCGGACACCCAGGCCCGGATCGTCGAGACGGTGCGGGCGGACCTGGCCGCGCACCTGGCCGAGGACGGCGTGCGCTACGGCTCGGCCGCCTACCTGGTGCGCGCCCGCCGCCCCTGACCCCTCACCAGCGCCAGGCGTACCGCAGCTCGGCCTGCCACTGCTTGCGGTCGGCGGGCCAGCCGCGGTCATAGGTCTGGTGGATCCGGAACCCCATGCCCACGCCCAGCGCGATGTGCTGATCCCGTTCCAGTGACAGGGAGAACGGCACGCCCTTGTCGTCGTACCAGCGCTCGTGCTGGCGGATGCACAGCTGGTCGCCGAGGAAGCTGTTGGCGCACGGCGCGGGCGGGTACCAGATCTGCTCGTGCCGGAAGTTCACCACCGCGCCGTTCGCGCCGACCTTGATCGTGCCAGTGGCGGAGAGGCAGTAGGCGGTGGCCGGGATGGTCCAGCGCACGTAGTGCTGTCTACCTCCACTAGACGGCAGTGGCCGCATGTTGGCGCAGTTGGCGTCACCCATGGACTCCGCGGTCACCCGCTGGGTGTTGAAGTTGCTGTTGGTGTGGTCGAAGTAGCCGTTGACCAGCAGCCAGTCCCCGTCCTTGACGAAGTGCTCGCCGTAGCCGGGCGGCCACTCCTTCGGGTGACCCCAGGCGATCTCGGACTCGGTCTTGTCCGCGTTGAGCGGTTTCCAGGCCCACTGACTGGCGACCACGCCCTCGGCCCAGAGCTGCCCGGCGGCGCGCTCGAAGACCAGCGCGTAGTCGCCGTAGTTGGGCGCGGCGACCGCGCCTGCGGTGGGTAGCGGCAGGGCAAGTGCGATGGCCAGGGTGACGGCGGCCAGGCGGCGGATCACGTGTCGAACCTCCGGTGCTCGGATGTGCCGCGGGCACAATCCCACAGTGATCGCTCCCCGCGGGCGGGTTCGCCAGGAGACGCCCCGCCCGCAGGGGAACCTACCGATCGGTCGGCCCCGGTGCGGCCAGCGTGACGATCTCCGGCTGCCGCCCCGCCAGACTGATCGGCACCCGGGAGAGCACCCGGAACCCGGTGGGCCGGACGTCGTGCTCCGGCAACAGCAACACCGCCCGACCGCCGGGCCGCAGTACCCGGCGCAGCTCCCGCCAGAAGCGGTCCGGGCGGCGGGCGAGAATCCCGGTGGCCGGAACCTGGCGGTCCCAAGGCGGATTGCAGAGCACCAGGTCGATGGAGCCGTCGGCAACGGGAATCCGCCCGGCGTCAGCCACGCTCCACGCAATCCTGGCCATTGACCGCCCGGAACCCGTCACACCCCAGCCGACTGCGGCTCCGGCGTGCCCAGGCCCCGTCACGTCCCAGCCGACTGCGGCTCCGGCCCGCCCAGATCCCGCCGTCGCCCAGTCGGTCCCGGCTCCGGCGCGCGTTCCGCCCGCGCCCCTGCCCAGGCCCGCCTCCGGCACTCCACCCCAGTTCGCCCGCGCAGCCGCCACCGCCCGCGCATCCCGGTCAAACCCCAGCACCACCTCCGCCCCAGCCAACGCCGCCTCCACCGCCACCGTGCCCGCCCCACAACACGGATCCAGCACCCGGCCGCCAACCCCACCCAGCCGAACCATCGCCGCGGCCACCGGCGGATGCACACTCCCTGCCCGCGTCACCCGCCGATACTCCCGCCGGTGCAACGGCCGTGCAGCAATCCGCAACCCCACCAGTGCCCGATCACCCTCCAGCGTCACCCGCCAGCCCAACCCGCCACCCGGCGGCGCGACCCCACCCCGCCTGCTCCAGTACGGCATCCCCAACCGCGCGGCCAGCGGAACACCCACCGCGTCCTCGATGTCATACCGGGTGAAGTTCCGCCGCCCCACGAACGAAGCCGAAACCTCAACCCCCGCAACGGTGTCCGCGCCACCACACTGCTTCCGCAACGCCAGCGACTCCGCCACCGGCATCGCCAGCACCGCGGCGGTCAGCCGCTTCAAGTCAGTCCGCGCAGACCCGACACCACGCACAGAAGCACCGTGCACCAGCACATCATCGGCACACCGCAACCCGAGCACCGCCGAAGTCGGCTCCGCACAACGGAATCCGACCTCCCGATACCCCACCCACTCCACGGCGCCCAGCAGGCGGACCTCATCGGCCGCCACCTGTTCCAGACCCTGCACCGTCCGCGCCACCAGGCGCGCGGCCGTCACCAGCGGACGACTGCGCCCGGACGCGGAGAAACACGAAAGATCACTTGATCTTCTCCCACGTCGCGACCCGGGATGGCGTCCTGCCGTCCCGCATCACCGGCGATGGGGATACCCGTGAGCCGCCGGCGGTCGCTCAGCGTCGGAAGAAGAAACTCATGGCGCCGACGGTATCGGCGGCGGCAACCGATTTTCCGCCCGGACCGTAACGCCACTGGATCAACTCACGACGTGCAGGTGATATCCGTCCAGGGGAGGAACGGCGAGTGAGTCTGACAACGTGGTGGCAGTCGCGTAAACGCAAGTGGCCGTGGGTGGCGGGGCTGGTCCTGCTCGGGCTGGCGATCATCGGCGGCCTGACCGGCGGCCGCGGCACAACGGTCCCTGGCACCTCGGTGACGGTGTCCGCGGTGGCCGAGACCCCGGGCGGGGTGATCGTGCCGCCGGGGGTGATAGGCAAGAACCCCAAGGAGGCCAAGGCCGAACTGGCGGCGCTGGGGTTCCGGGATGTGCGGGTGGAGTCCGTCGACGGGCGGCAGGTGATCGTGGAGTCGAACTGGCGGGTGGTGTCGGTGACCAGCGTGGGCACCGCGGTGGCCGTCACCACCGGGCTGGTGCTGCGGGTGGACAAATCCCAGTCCAGCACCACCACCGAGGCCCCGCCTCCGCCGCCCACCACCCGCAGGCCGGAGCCCAGTCCGGAACCGCCGCCCGAGCCGGAACCGACCCGGCAGACCAACCCGGCGCCGGTGTACTACAAGAACTGCACCGACGCCAGGAACAAGGGCGCCGCACCAGTGCGCAGGGGAGATCCCGGGTACGGGAGACACCTGGACGAGGACGGTGACGGGATCGGTTGCGAGAAGAGGTAGTCGGCCATCGGGGCGAATATCGCGGCGCGAGTGGGCAGAGATGATCCACTCGCGGGCGGGCAGGCGGAGCCGGGTGTTGACTCGGGGGCATGCGGCGGATCGTGATCATCGGGGCCGGGCAGGCCGGTTTGGTGCTGGGGCTGGGACTTCTGCGGCACGGTTACGCGGTGACTGTGGTCGCCGAACGGTCCGCCGCCGAGGTGCTGGCCGGACGCCTGGTCTCCAACCAGTGCGTGTTCCACCCCGCCCTGGTCCGGGAGCGCGAACTCGGCATCAACTTCTGGGATGATCGCGCGATCCCGGTGGAGACGGTCTCCTTCACCGCGCCCGGCATGTCCTGGCGGGCGCCGCTGGACCAGCCCGCGCAGTCGGTGGACCAGCGGGTGAAGGTCTCGGACTGGATGGCCGAGTTCACCCGGCGGGGCGGCGAACTCCGGCTGCACCGGGTCACCCCGGAGGAGCTGGAACCGTACGCGCGGGAGTTCGACCTGGTGGTGGTCGCGGCGGGCCGCGGGCCGCAGTTCGACCGGCTGTTCCCACGCAACCCTGAATTGTCGCCGCATACCCAGCCGCAGCGCGGCATCGGGGTGCTGTACGTGCGGGGTGGCACGCCGCCGCCCGGACTCAGCTTCGCGCTCGGTCCGCACGGCGAGTGCTTCGGGCTGCCGATCCTCTCCGTCGACGGGCCGGTCTACGGCGCCGGGATCTTCGCGGCGCCCGGCGGACCCCTGGACCGCTGGGACGACATCACCGACGTGCACGCGCACCTGACCCGCGCCCAGCAGCTGATGCGGGAGCATTTTCCTTGGCAGGGCGGCATTCTGGACGGCACCGAGCCGGCCGGGCCGCTGGAGTTCCTGCACGGCCGGATCACCCCGGTGGTGCGCCACCCCGTCGGCACGCTGCCCTCGGGTGCGCTGGTGCTGGCCATGGGGGATACCGCGGTCACCAACGATCCACTGTCCGGGCAGGGCGCCAACATGGCCGCGCACGCCGCCCGCAGTTACGAGGAAGCCATTGTGGCGCACGGGAATCGGCCGTTCGACGCGGAGTTCATGCACGGGGCGTTCGCCCGGTACTGGGCGCGGGCCGCGCACGCCACCCGGTTCAGCCTCGACCTGCTCGACCCGCCGCCCGCGCACGTCATGTCCACTTTGGACACCGCGCAGCGGGTGCCCGAGGTGGCGCACCGGTTCGCCCAGCTCTTCGCCAACCCGGTCGACTACACCGGCTGGCTCACCGAGGAGACCGCCGCGCTGGACTACCTCGCCGCCGCCTCAGCCCGCGCCGCCGCCCAGTAGCGCCTCGGCCAGCGCGGTGCGCGCGCTCAGCACCCCCTTGCCCACCCGGTGGCTGGCCACCAAACCCGCGCCACGCAAGGCGTTGAGGTGCTGGGACACCGCGCCCGCGGACATCCCGGTGCGGCGGGCCAGTTCGGTGGTCGAGGTGGGCGCGGTCATCTCGGTCAGCAACCTCGCCCGGGAGCGGCCGAGCACCGCGCCCAGGTTTTCCGTTGGGCCGGAAGGAGTTTCCCACAGTGCGGCGACACCACGGGCCGGGTAGGCGAGTTGCGGGGCCTCGCCCGCGGAGATGCTGAGCACCGAGGGCCAGACGAAGACCGAGGGGACCAGCACCAGACCGGGGCCGTCGGTGACATTCGGGGCCTGGCAGTGGGTGTTGGCCACGGTCAGCGCCGCACCGTCCCAGCGCACCGACTCGTGCAGGTCGTTGAGCAGCGCGCCGATGCCCTGCTCGGCCAGCACCCGGGCGCCGCGGAAGACCTCCCGGTCCAGCAGCGCCCGGATCCGCGGCCAGTCCGGCGCCAGCGCGTGCTGCCAGTACCCGGTGATCTCCGCGGCCAGCCGGGTCAGCCCGGCCACCGGATCCTGGTGCAGTGCCTGGATCTCCGGGGTCTTCGGGATGCCGGACAGGTCCAGGTGCGCGCGCACCAGCTCGGGCGGGGTGGCCCTCAGCGCGGCCAGTTCGACGGTCAGGTCCGGGGCCTGTGGCGGCGGGGTGAGGAAGTCCGGGATGTAGTGCGGTGTGGCCGGGACCAGCTGCCACAGCAGAGAGTCCGCGGGTGGATACGCGGTGCGGGCGACCCAGGGCGCGTGCAGCACCCGGCCCTCGCCGCCGCGCAGCACCCGCAATCCGGCTACCACTTCCCACAGACAGGACACGGACAGTCGCACCCTGGCCACACCCTGTGCGGCGAAACCGATCGCGACCACCAGACCTGCCCATCGTTTTAGCTGAGGCGAAAAAGATAGGCAGGTGCCGGTCCGGCACACAAGCTGGGGGAGTGAGCCGAACCCACCACGCCGCCGAGTTCCGGCGGCTGCACGAACTCCGCCCGCTGGTCCTGCCCAACGCCTGGGACCCGGCCAGCGCGCGCGTCATCGAGGCCGCGGGCGCCGCGGCCATCGCCACCACCAGCGCCGGCGTGTCCTGGGCGCACGGCCGTTCGGACGGCGAGGGCCTGGACCGGGCCGGGATGATCGCCGCCGTGCGCGCCATCCTGGACACGGTGGCCATCCCGGTCACCGCCGATGTCGAGGGCGGCTACGACGATCTGGCCGGCACCGTCGCCGAGCTGGCCGAACTGGGCGTGGCCGGGGTCAACGTCGAGGACTCCGCGCACGGCGTGCTGCTCGACCCGGCCGCCGCCGCGGACCGGATCCGGCTAGCCCGCAAGGCCGACGCGGACCTGGTCCTCAACGCGCGCACCGACGTCTACCTGCTCGGCGGCAGCGGTCCCGAAGCCCTCGCCGAGGCGATCGCTCGCGGCAACGCCGCCGTCGCCGCCGGTGCGGACTGCGTGTTCGTGCCCGGCGTCATCGCCGAGGACACCATCGCCGCGCTGGTCGAAGCCCTGCACGGCCCGCTCAACATCATGGCCATGCCCGGCGCTCCTTCGGTGGCCCGGCTTGGTGAGCTGGGGGTGGCCAGGGTCAGCGTGGGCTCGGGCATCGCGCAGGCCGCGCTCGCCGCCACCGAACGGGCGGCGCGGGAACTCCTGACAACCGGCGGCTACGGCGCGCTGGCCGACGGCCTGCCCTTCGGCGAGGTCAACTCGTTGTTTCGCGCGCGGTGAGTTCCAGTCCGCGCAGTAGCGGCAGGTAGACCTCGTCCACCAGGGCGTGCACGGTGTCGTCGGTGATCTTCTCGCCGCCGTGGATGGCCTCCAGGCGGACCAGGTTGATCGGCAGCTGGATGAGTCGCGGGGACAGTTCGAGGGGGTCCAGTTCCCCTCGGGCCGCCGCCTCGCGCAGGATCTTGGTCAGCACCTCGGCCAGTGGTGAGTCGTGCAGGCGTTCGCGCAGCACCGCGGTGATCTCCGGGTGCCGGAACGTCTCGCCCATCACCCCGGCGAGCATCTCGCTGAGCATGCCCTCGATCCGCCGCGCGATCTCGCTGAACATCTTGATCAGGTCGCCACGCAGGGACCCGGTGTCCGCGGGCAGCGGGTCCATTCGTGCGGGCAGCCTGCGGTTCCAGGCCGCCAGGACCAGTTCGGCCCGGTTCGACCAGCGGCGGTAGATCACCGGCTTGCTGGTCCCGGCTCGTGCGGCCACCGCCTCGATGGTGAGCCGGTTGTACCCGGTCTCACTCAGCTCGGTCCAGGCCGCGTCCAGGATGGCCTGTTCCAGCTCGGCACCGCGGCGGCGCGACTTCGGCTCGCTCACCCTGCCCCTTTAAGTACGTTGCGTTTCTTAGCTGGGGAGTCTACGTTGGAAAAGTAAGATACGGAACGTTTCTTCTGTGGGGTATTCGGTGTTGAACCGACTGTTACGTACCTATCTACGGCCGTACACGCGGGAGCTGTCGGCGGTGCTCGTGCTGCAACTCATCGGCACGATCGCCTCGCTGTACCTGCCCAGCCTGAACGCCGACATCATCGACCACGGCATCGCCACCGGCGATACCGGCTACATCCTGTCCACCGGCGGCTGGATGCTGGCCGTCACCCTTCTCCAGATCCTCTGCTCGATCGGCGCGGTCTACTTCGGCGCCCGCTGCGCGATGGCCTTCGGCCGCGATGTGCGAGCCGCGGTCTTCCACCGGGTCGGCGAGTTCTCCGCCCGCGAGGTCAGCACCTTCGGCGCGCCCTCGCTGATCACCCGCAGCACCAACGACGTGCAGCAGGTGCAGATCATCGTGGTGCTGGTGTGCACCATGCTGGTGACCGCGCCGATCATGTGCGTGGGCGGCATCGTGATGGCGCTGCGCGAGGACCTCGGCCTGTCCTGGCTGCTACTGGTCTGCGTGCCGGTGCTGGTGATCGCGATCGGGCTGATCATCTCCCGCACGGTGCCGCAGTTCCGCAAGATGCAGGACCGCATCGACCAGGTCAACCGGGTGCTGCGGGAGCAGCTCACCGGCGTCCGGGTGGTGCGTGCCTTCGTCAGGGAACCCAGTGAGACCAAGCGGTTCGCCGTGGCCAACGACGCGCTCACCGACACCGCGCTGCGGGTGGGCCGGGTGCAGGCGCTGCTGTTCCCGGTGGTCATCCTGGTGCTCAACGTCTCCGGTGTGGCCGTGCTGTGGTTCGGCGCGGACCGGGTGGACCTGGGGCAGATGCAGATCGGCGCGCTGACCGCCTTCCTCAACTACCTGCTGCAGATCCTGATGTCGGTGATGATGGCCACCTTCATCGCCACCCTGATCCCGCGCGCCGCGGTGTGCGCGGAGCGGATCAACGAGGTGCTGGACACCGAGTCCTCGGTGCGGCCGCCGGACAGCCCGGTGCGCGAGCTGCGCGGGCACGGCGAACTGGAGTTCCGGGACGTCGAGTTCCGCTACCCTGGCGCCGCCGAACCCGTGCTGCACAACGTGTCCTTCCGCGCGCGGGCCGGGCAGACCACCGCGATCATCGGCAGCACCGGTGCTGGCAAGACCACCCTGCTCTCGCTCATCCCGCGACTGGTCGATGTGACCGCGGGCGCGGTCTTGGTGGACGGGGTGGATGTGCGCGAGGTCGCGCCGGAACTGCTCTGGGAGCGGATCGGCCTTGTCCCGCAACGTCCTTACCTGTTCACCGGCACCGTGGCCGGAAACCTGCGCTACGGCAACCCGGCGGCGAGTGACGCGGAACTGTGGCAGGCCTTGGAGATCGCCCAGGCCAAGGACTTCGTCACGGACATGCCCGGCGGACTGGACGCGCCGATCACCCAGGGCGGCACCAACGTCTCCGGCGGGCAGCGGCAACGCCTGTCCATCGCCCGCGCCCTGGTGCGCGAACCGGAGATCTACCTGTTCGACGACTCCTTCTCCGCGCTGGACCTGGCCACCGACGCCCGGCTGCGCGCCGCACTGCGCCCGCACACCGGGCAGGCGGCCGTGCTGGTGGTGGCGCAACGCGTGTCCACCATCCTGGACGCCGACCAGATCATCGTGCTGGACAACGGATCCATCGTCGGCACCGGCACCCACCACGAACTGCTGGACTCCTGCCCGACCTACCGGGAGATCGTCCAGTCCCAGCTGACTCCGGAGCAAGCGGCATGAGCGCCCCCACCACGAGCACCGCCCCCCGGCCACCGGCATCGGGGCCCATGGGCGGGCGGTTTCCCGGCATGGGCATGCCGATGGGCAAGGCGAAGAGCTTCAAGTCCTCGGCGAAACGGCTCTTCGGCCGGATGCGGCCGGAGCGCCCGAAACTGTTCGCCGTGCTCGCCCTCGGCGTGCTCAGCGTCGGCTTCTCCGTTGCCGGGCCGAAGATCCTGGGGCAGGCCACCGACATCATCTTCAACGGCGTGCTCGGCCGGATGCGCGGCGATGCCAACGCGCACATCGACTTCGCCGCCCTCGGCGTGGCGCTGACCTGGGTGCTCGGGCTGTACCTGGTGGCCGCGGCGTTCGCCTACCTGATGGGCCTGCTGCTCAACGGGGTGGTGCAGCGGGTGGTGTACCGGCTGCGCGAGGATGTCGAGGAGAAGTTGCACCGGTTGCCGTTGCGCTACTTCGACAGCCAGCCCCGCGGTGAGCTGTTGTCCAGGGTCACCAACGACATCGACAACATCTCCACCACGTTGCAGCAAACGCTGAACCAGTCGCTGACCTCACTGCTGACCGTGGTCGGCGTGCTGGTGATGATGTTCACCATCTCCCCGCTGCTGGCGGTGATCGCGCTGCTGATCATCCCGCTGTCCATGGTGATCACCGCCCAGATCGGCAAGCGCTCGCAGAAGTTGTTCGTGGCGCAGTGGCGTGAGGTCGGCGCGCTCAACGCGCACATCGAGGAGGCCTTCACCGGTCACCAGCTGGTCAAGGTCTTCGGCAGGCAGCGGGAGTCCGAGGCGGAGTTCGCCAGCCGCAACGAGAAACTGTTCGGCTCCAGCCTGGGCGCGCAGTTCATCTCCGGGCTGATCATGCCCTCGATGATGTTCCTGTCCAACCTCAGCTATGTGCTCATCGCGGTGGTCGGCGGCCTGCGCATCACCAGCGGCGCGATGACCCTGGGCGAGGTGCAGGCGTTCCTGCAGTACTCCCGCCAGTTCACCCAGCCGCTGACCCAGGTCGCCTCCATGGCCAACCTGCTGCAGTCCGGCGTGGCCTCGGCCGAACGCGTCTTCGAGCTGCTCGACGCCGAGGAGCAGAAGCCCGACCCGGTGGAGAACTCCCTTCCGGCGCAACGACATGGCCGGGTGGAGTTCGAGCGGGTCAGCTTCTCCTACAGCAAGGATCAGCCACTGATCGAGAACCTGTCCCTGGTCGCCGAACCGGGTCAGACCGTGGCCATCGTCGGACCCACCGGCGCGGGCAAAACCACCCTGGTCAACCTGATCATGCGCTTCTACGAACTCGACGCCGGCCGGATCACCCTGGACGGCACCGACATCACCAGCCTGAAACGGGAGGACCTGCGCGGCCAGATCGGCATGGTGCTGCAGGACACCTGGCTCTTCGGCGGCACCATCCGGGACAACATCGCCTACGGCCGCCCGGACGCCACCGAGCCGGAGATCCTGGCCGCGGCCAAGGCCGCGTTCGTGGACCACTTCGTGCGCACCCTGCCGGAGGGCTACGACACGGTGATCGACGAGGAGGGCGGCAACGTCAGCGCGGGTGAGAAGCAACTGCTGACCATCGCGCGTGCCTTCCTGGCCGACCCGTCCCTGTTGATCCTGGACGAGGCCACCAGCTCGGTGGACACCCGCACGGAATCGTTGGTGCAGCACGCGATGGCCAACCTGCGCACGGCCCGCACCAGCTTCGTGATCGCACACCGGTTGTCGACGATCCGGGACGCGGACGTGATCCTGGTGATGGAGTCGGGGCGGATCGTGGAGCAGGGGGATCACGAGCAACTCCTTGCGGCGCAAGGGGCTTATCACCGGTTGTATTCGGCGCAGTTCAACGCGACGCCGTGAGTGAGCGGGGCGGCCGGGGTGTTCCGGCCGCCCCGCTGTGCTCGTCGGGCAGAAGGGTCAGGTCGCCTGTCGCCCGTCGCCCATCGGGCGCTGCCCGCTGCCCGCTGCCCGCTGCCCGCTGCCCGTCGCCCGTCGGGCGCTGGCCGTCGGGCGCTGCCCGTTGTGTATTGGGCGCCGCGCGCTGAGCGCTGGGGGCGGAGTCGCTGTCGGCGTGGGCTAATCCGCCGACACTCGCGCGGCCCCGATCATCTGCCGCCCGCGCGCCCGCGCGCCCGCGCGCCCGCCCGTCCGCCTGCCTCCCTGCCTGCCTGCCTCGCCGTCTACAGCCCTGGTGCCATGAGTGGTCGACCACTCATGCTCTCTGCTTCAATCCGAACCCGCCCCGCCCGCCCTGCCGCCTGCCGCCCCGCCCCGCCATCTGTTATCCCTCCGTCAGCAACCCCGCCACCATGAGCGGTCGACCACTCACAACCCTTGTTTCAATCTCGAACTCGCCCGCCCCGTCCCGACCTGTCCCGCCGTCCTGCCCGGGCGCCAGCGGCTCGCCAAACCAGCGATCGCCACCCATCGGATCAACCGCTCACCGAAAACGTCTACATTGCGAATGGTCGCTCATCCGCGGTTATGCTCCGCCAAACGATCAAACGAACACGGGCGGTACCGGATGCGAGAGCCAAGCGAGGCCAGGCGTCGACGGATCCTGGCCGCCGTCCAGTCCCGTGGCTCGGTCCGGGTGACCGACCTGGCCACCGAGCTGGACGTCTCGGTCGTCACCATCCGCCGCGACGTCGAGGAACTCGCCAAGGCGGGCACCCTCCGCCGCGGCCACGGCATCGCCCGCTCCCTGCGCGCCCCCGAACCCACCCCCGCACCCCCGCCCGCCGAGGGCGGCGCGGTCGCCCTGGTCGTCCCGGAACGGCACGCCTACCTGCACGAAACCATGCACGGCGCCCGCACCGCCCTCGAAGAGGCCGGGATGCGGGTGGTGCTGCACATCGCGCCGCAGGTCGCAGGCGCGGAGCGGCCGATCGTGGAGCGGGTGCTGGCCGAGGACGTGCGCGGCCTGCTGATCGCGCCCCGCTGGCGGACCACGGCGGCCGAACTCGCCGACGACTGGCTGGCGGCGGTGCGGGTCCCCCTGGTGCTGATGGAACGCAGGCCCTGGCCGGGCAGCGCGTTGCACGGACTGGACTCGGTGTGCACCGACCACTGGTACGGCATGCACCTGGCGGTGGCGCACCTGGTCGCGCTGGGACACCGGCGGATCGTGCTGGCGGCGCGGGATGACAGTCCGACCGCGCGGACGTTGCGGGCGGCGTTCGCGGAGATCGCCTCGTACCGGGCGGAGATCGAGGACTGGGTGGTGGTCCTGAGCGCGGCGGACGCGGGGGCGGAGGCGCCATCCGGGCAGGTCGAGCCAAGCCTGGCCATCGCCGCCGGGTGGATCCCGGCCGGAGTCGACCCGGGGTCGGCGCTGCACGAGGCGGGCGCGTCGCGTATCGCCGCCGCGGCAGGCGGCTGGAGGCCGCGGTTGTCCGGGCCCCCCGAAGCCGCACCCGCCCTGGCCGCCACCCTGCGCGAGCACCGCGCCACCGCCGCCATCCTGCACGGCGACGTCGACGCACTCATGCTCGTCCAGCAACTCGCCGAAGCCGGGATCCGGGTCCCCGACGACTGCTCCATCGTCGCCTACGACGACGTCGTCGCCGCCCTCGGCAGCCCGCCCCTCACCGCCGTCGCCCCACCAAAAGCCCAGGTCGGACGCGCCGCCGCCGAGCTGCTCCTGCACCGGCTGGCCACCCCGGGCGAATGGCGGGCTCGCCGGGTGGAGCTGATCCCGGACCTCAAGGTGCGGGGGTCCACCCGATCGATTTGATCGTTTGATCGGTTTGAGTTTGTCTGATCGTTCTATTGACCTGAAATGCTCAGGCGATCAGGATTCGGTGACCTCATCCTGCCAACGGAGGCGCCGATGTCGACTCGCTTGAGCCGTCGTTCGCTGCTGACCGCGGCCGTCGCGCTTCCGGTGCTCGGCGCCTGCGGTCCGGATCCCACGCCACGGAAACCGGGGCCGGGTGGCGGGCCGGTGCGGATCACCTTCTGGTCCTCACTACGGGGCAGCCGCCAGGTGGTGGAGGCGTTCAACAAGTCGCAGAACCGGATCTTCGTCGACTTCCAGCAGGTGCCCTCGGGCGGGCAGGGCGGGTACGCCAAGCTCAGCAACGCCGCCCGCGCCGGGAATCCGCCGGATGTGGCCACCATCGAGTACCCCCAGGTCCCTGGATTCGCCATTGACGGGGTGTTGCGGGATCTGACCGGGTTGATCAGTGATCGGCTGCGGGCCAGGTTGCTGCCACAGGCGTGGGGGCTGACCACGTTCGAGAACCGGGTGTTCACGGTGCCGCTGGACGTCGAGCCGATGGTGCTGCACTACCGGGCCGACCTGTTCGCCCAGCACAACCTCGCCGTGCCACGCACCTGGAGCGAGTTCGCCGAACTGGCCAAGGTGGCCCGCGGGCTGCCGGGGGACCGGCGGCTGGCGCTGTTCGCCACCGACGGCGGCGCGCAGTTCGCCGGGTTCTCCTGGCAGGCGGGGGCACAGTGGTTCAGCACCACCGGCGGCGCCTGGAACGTCTCCATCGCCGACGAGCCCACCCGGCGGGTCGCCGCCTACTGGCAGCAGCTCATCGACGAAGGGCTGGTCTACACCAACGCCGCGGACAGCACGCACGCCGACGCCCAGATCGGGCAGGGCCGGGTGCTGACCCGGCTCACCGGCGCCTGGGACGCGGGTGCGCAGATGAACGCCCGGCCTGGGCAGAAGGGGCTGTGGAAGATCGCGCCCATGCCGCAATGGGACGGCGTGACCCGGGAGTCCGTTGCCACGCACGGGGGATCCACTTTCGCGGTCACTCAGGCAAGCGCTTTCCCCGAGGCCGCGATGGAGTTCATCGAGTGGCAGGTCTCGCAGCCGGAGTCCTTGCGCGCCAGGCTGTCCAGCGGCACCAGCAGCCAGTACCCGGCCGCGTCCGCGCTGGTGGAGGTGGGCAGCCAGGCCTTCGACCGCGCCTACTACGGCGGCCAGGACATCTATCGGCTCTTTGACACCGAGGCCCGCAAGATCCGGGACGGCTGGACCTGGGGACCACGGATGACCGCCACGCTCAAGCTCATGCACGACGGCTTCGCCCGCGCCGGCGGCGGCCAGGGCAGCCTGCTCGACGCGGTGCGGGAGGCGCACAGCGGAACCATGCCGGACCTGCGGGCGCTGGGCCTGACCACCACCGAGGTGACCGGGTGAAGCGCGGCGGACTGGCCTGCGCGCTGCTGATGGCGCCGTTCTTCGTGCTGTTCATCCTGGTGTTCCTGCTGCCGGTCGGCACCGCGGTGTGGCTGAGCTTTTTCAGCGACGACCAGCCGGGCCTGGGTTTCGGCCCGGAGTCCACCGTGTTCATCGGCCTGCGTGCCTACCTGGCCGTGCTCACCGACCCGACCTTCCTCGGCGGCATGGCCACCGTCGCGCTGTACTGCCTGCTCTACATCCCGCTGATGGTCCTCGGCGCGCTCGGCCTGGCGCTGCTGCTCGACTCCGGCGCCGCGCGGCTGCGGGCCTGGGCCCAGCTGGCGTTGTTCCTGCCGCACGCGGTGCCCGGCATCATCGCCGCCATCATCTGGCTCTACCTCTACACCCCCGGCCTCAGCCCGGTGATCGAGGTGTTGGCGCAGGCCGACATCACCGTCGACTTCCTCGGCGTGCGGACCGTGCTGCCGTCCATGGTGAACATCGCGCTGTGGAGCAACCTCGGCTACAACATGGTGATCTTCTACGCCGCGCTGCAGGCCGTGCCGCGCGAGGTGGTGGAGGCGGCCGTGGTGGACGGGGCAGGGCCGGTGCGCACCGCGTTGCGGCTCAAGGTCCCGCTGGTGCGCTCCTCGATCGTGATGGTCTCGATGTTCACCCTGATCTGGGCCCTGCAACTGTTCACCGAACCCATGCTGCTCAGCCAGTCCACGCCGATGATCAGCTCCCGGTTCTCGCCGAGCATGTACATCTACGACGCGGCCTTCACCCGCAACAACTACAGCCTGGCCGCGGCCGCCTCGGTGATCCTGTTGCTGGCCACCATCGCGCTGTCCTATGGCATCACCCGCTGGAGCAACCGGACCGCCGCCCGTGGGGAGACCGCATGAGCGCCAACGATTTGCCCGCCGCGCTGCGCCCTCGGCTGTTCGGCCGGATCGCGGTCAACACCGTGGTCGGCCTGTTCGTGCTCTACACTCTGCTGCCGGTGTTGTGGCTGTTGCTGGCCGCCACCAAGGACCGGGACGCGCTGTTCAACAGCGATGTGCTGTCGCTGACCAACTTCTCCTTCTGGCAGAACCTGACCGACGTCTTCACCGAGGACAAGGGACTGTTCGGTCGCTGGTACGCCAACAGCCTGCTCTACGCCGGGGTCGGGGCCGGGATCAGTGCGGTGGTGAGCATCGCCTGCGGGTACGCCTTCGACAAATACGTGTTCCGGCACAAGGAAAAACTCTTCGGACTGGTGCTCGCCGCGGTGATGGTGCCGCAGACCGTGCTGGCGCTGCCGCTGTACCTGATGGCCTCGGCCAGCGGACTGGTCAACACCTTCTGGGCGGTGTTCATCCCGGTGCTGTTCAACCCCTTCGGCGTGTACCTGGGCCGGATCTTCAGCCAGGGCTACGTGCCAGGCGAGGTCCTCGAAGCCGCGCGGATCGACGGCGCCGGCGAGCTGACCATGTTCTTCCGGGTCGCGCTGCGCATGCTCGGACCCGGCGTGGTCACGGTGTTCCTGTTCCAGCTCACCGCGATCTGGAACAACTTCTTCCTGCCCATGGTGATGCTCTCCGACCAGCAGCTCTACCCGGTCAGCCTCGGGCTCTACACCTGGAACAGCGCGGCCAGGGTGTCCCCGGAGTACTACCCGCTGGTGATCACGGGTTCGCTACTGGCGGTGTTGCCGCTGATCGTGGCTTTCCTGTTACTGCAACGGTTCTGGCGTTCCGGCCTGACCGCGGGGGCGGTCAAGTGAGCCGCCCACGAGCCGTGCTGGCCATGTCGCCGGAGGCCGCCGAGGCCGTGCTCGACCCGGTCGCGCTGGCTGCCTTCGACCAGGTGTGCGACCTGGCATCGGATGTCGTGCTCGCCGACTTCGACACCGCTACCGCCCGCGCCGCGCTGGCCGAGGCCGAGATCCTGATCATCGGCTGGGGCTGCCCGCCGCTGACCGCCGAGGTGCTGGCGATGGCGCCCCGGCTGCGTGCGGTGGTGCACACCGGTGGCACCGTGCGCGGATACGTCACGCAGGCGTGCTGGGACCGCGGCATCGAGGTGTCCTCGGCCGCCGCGGCCAACGCGCTGCCGGTGGCCGAGTACACCCTGGCGATGATCCTGTTGAGCGGCAAGAAGGTCCTCGAACGCGCCCGCGAGTATCGGGCCAGCGGGGAGGATCCCGGCCGGTGGCTGCGCACCTCCAGGTCGCTGGGCAACTTCGGTCGCACGGTGGGCATCCTGTCCGCCTCGCTGATCGGCCGCCGGGTGATCGAACTGTTGCGCCCCTACGATTTCCGGGTGCTGCTGCATGATCCGTATGTCACGGACGAGGAGGCTTGGGAACTCGGTGTCGAGCCGGTGAGCCTGCCCGAGCTGTTCGCCCGCGGCGACGTGGTCAGCGTGCACACCCCGCTGCTGCCCGCCACCCGCGGCCTGGTCAGCCGGGAGCTGATCGACTCGATGAGACCGGACGCGATGCTGATCAACACCGCTCGCGGCGCGGTGGTGGACCAGGAGGCACTGGCCGCCGCGGCACTGGCCGGGCGGGTGCGGGCGGTGCTGGACGTCACCGATCCCGAGCTGCTGCCCAAGCAACATCCGTTGTGGCACAGCGAGAATGTGCTCATCAGCCCACATCTGGCCGGATCCCAGGGCAACGAGTGGGGGCGGCTGGCCGAACACGCCGCCGCCGAGATCGCCCTCTGGAGCACGGGCGCCGGATTCGCCCACCCGGTACAACGCGAAAGGCTGGACCGGCTGGCATGAGACTACCCGAAGAGGACCGGAACCTGAGTCCGCACACCGGTTTCACCCGCGCGCACTGGGTGGCCGCGGCCGACGGACTGCTCAGCGCAGCCTGGCGCTGGGCCAGTCCGCGCGGCGCCCGCCTGGATCTGCCCGGCAGGCCCGCGCACAGCGGCGTGCGCTCCGACGGCCTGGAGGGCTACGCGCGCACCTTCCTGGCCGCCGCGTTCCGGGTGGCCGGGGAGCAGGGCGCCGACCCGCACGGCTGGCTCGGCCGCTATGCCGAGGGACTGGCCGCGGGCACGGCCACACCCGGCCGGGACGATCACGAGTCCTGGCCGCTGATCCGCGATCACCACATCCACGGCCAGCCCATGGTCGAGTCCGCCTCGGTCGCCCTCGGCCTGCGGCTGACCAGGGAGTGGTTGTGGGACAACCTGGATCCGGCCACCCAGGACCGGGTGGCGGCCTGGCTGCACGACGCGCTCACCCACGTGCCGGCGCCCAACAACTGGTACCTTTTCCCTTACACCGTCGCGGGATTCCTGGAATCGGTCGGCCGCGCCAGCACGCACACGGCACGGGCCCGGACCCGTGCGCTGGAGCTGCTGGAGACCTGGTATCGCGGCCAGGGCTGGTACGCCGACGGCGACGGCCGCGCCTTCGACCACTACAACGGCTGGGCCCTGCACCTGTATCCGGTCCTGGACCAGCACCTGGCGGGGGAGCGCGACACCGTGCACCAGGCCAGGTTGCGCGAGCACCTGGACAGTTTTTCGTTGCTGTTCGGCGGCGACGGCGCGCCGATCCACTTCGGACGGTCGCTCACCTACCGTTTCGCCGCCACCGCCGCGATCGGCCTTGGCGCGCTCACCGGCGACACCCCGCTCACCCCCGGCGCCTCCCGCCGGGTGCTCAGCGGTGCGCTGCGCTACTTCCTGGACCGCGGTTCGGTCACCGACGGCCTGCTCAGCCTCGGCTGGCACGGCCCGCACGAACCCACGCTCCAGCATTATTCCGGACCCGGATCCCCTTACTGGGCCTCGAAAGCCTTCCTCTGCCTGCTCGCCGCACCGGATCATCCACTGTGGACAGAGGTCGAACAGCCCGCGCCGGTGGAGGGCCCGGATCGGGTGCTCGCGTTGCCCGGCCCGGGACTGCTGGTGCAGACCACCAGGGCGGACGGGATCGTCCGGCTGCACAACCACGGCAGTGACCACGTCCGCCCGCACGAACCCGAGTCCGCCGCCCAGGACGACCCGCACTACGGCCGCCTGGTCTACTCCACGCACACCGGCCCCACCGCGAAGACCAACCCGGCGGACAACCACTTCAGCGTCCTGGTCGAGGGTATCCGCAGTGTCCGCCGCCGCATCCGGCCACTCGGCGCCGGGACCGGGGACGGCTGGGGCTGGGCGGCGTCCTGGCATCGCCCGGTGTTCCCGTCCGGCCCGCCGATGGTGCCCGGACTGCGGGTGGAGAGCCTCACCGTGGCCAAGGGCGCCGTCGAACTGCGGGTGCACCGGGTGGTCGGCGCGCCGCAGGGAGCCGCGGTCGAGCTGACCGGCTGGGCCACCGGGCCGGATTCCCTGGTGCGCTCGGGATTGGCCGGACTGCACGGGTGGACCGAGCAGGATGAGGTGCGCGCGCCACAGGGCACGGCCTACACCCCGTTCGCCACCCTGCCCCGGCTGTGTGGCACGGCGGGCGGCACCACCCTGCACCTCGCGGTGGCCACGCTCAGCGGCGCGCCGAAAGCCAAGGCGCTCAACGAGATCACCGTGGGCGCGGACTGGATCGAGCTGGTGTGGGCCGGGGACGGCGCCCGGCTGCGGATCGACCTCGGCGCACCCGTGCTCAGCGGCGAACCCGCGTTACCGGTACTGCGCTGAATGTCCCGATGGGCCACCAGCTCAGCCCTCCAGGACATTGGTCTTGAAACTTTCATGTTGAACCAACATGCTCGGAGCGCGATCGACCAGTGGCACTCAGTGAGGAGAAATCAGTGCGCGGTAAGAGGATCAGCTACGCCGCAGGGGTACTCGCGCTGGCAGGCTCGCTCGGCCTGGCCGCACCGGCCGCCGCCGACCCGGCCCACCCGGCGGGGCTGCGGGTGTGGGAGACGATCCAGTTCTCCGGCCAGACCGAACTGCACCCCGCGCCCAGCACCGCCTGCACCACCACGTCTTTCGTGGTGCGCGCCGAGTTCAACAACACCCCGCACACCCTGAAGTTCTTCCGCAGCACCGACTGCACCGGCCACGCGATCACCATCCCCGCCAACGACCTGCACTCCTTCCCCACCTTCCCCGCCCGCAGCTTCCGCCTGGCCTAGCCACCCCCGCACCGTGTTGGCCGTTGTCGTACGGTGTGTTGGCCGTTGTGGACGCCGTGTTGGCCGTTGTGGGCGGTGTGTTGGCTGAAGGGCGTACCAGTTCGGCCAAGACTGGGTACGACAACGGCCAACACGCCGGTGAGGTACGGACCGGGTTTCGGGTCAACTGCCTAGGCCGAGTCCCGGCGGATGAGTTCGGTGGGCAGGATCAGGGAGGTCGGCTGCTCGCCGTTGATCAGGCGGATCAGCATCCGGGTCATTTCCCGGCCCAGTGCCTCGATCGGCTGGCGGATCGTGGTCAGCGTGGGCTGGGTGTGCTGCGCGGTCAGGATGTCGTTGAATCCCACCACCGCCACGTCCGCCGGCACCCGGCGGCCCTGGGCCCGCAACACGGTCAGCGCCCCGGCGGCCATCGCGTCGGAGGCGACGAACACCGCGTCCAGGTCCGGGTGTTCGGCCAGTAGCCTGGTCATCGCGGCCGCGCCGCCGGACTCGGTGAAGTCGCTGTGCGCCAACCGTTTGTCGCTCAGTCCGGCCAGCGCCAGGGCCTCGCGGTAGCCGAGGTGGCGGGCCAGTGCGACCTGCTGGTCGGTGCCGCCGGTGATGGTGGCGATCCGCTGGCGGCCAAGGGAGATCAGGTGTTCGGTGGCCAGCCGGGCGCCACCGCGGTTGTCCGCGTCCACGTAGTGCCGAGGGGTGTGGCCCAGTGGCTGGCCGCCGTGCACGACCGGCAGGCCGCTGTCCGCGGCGAGTTTGCTCAGCGGATCGTGTTCGCGCAGGGCCAGCAGCAGCACGCCGTCGGCGGCGTGCAGCACCCTGGTGAACCGGTCCTGGCCGCGCTGGGAAGCGGCCAGCACCAGCAGCAGTTGCAGGTCGGTCTCCTCGATCACCGCGTTCACCCCGGTGATCACCTCGGCGAAGAACAGGTTGGCGGTCAGTGCCGGGTCCTCGCTGGAGATGGCCAGCACCACCGCACCGCGCCGCCGCGCGGCCAGGGAACGCGCGGCGGTGTTGGGCACGTAGCCCAGTTCCTCGATCGCCCGCTCCACCGCCTGGCGCGCCTTCTGGCTGACGTGCTGGGCGTTGTTGAGCACCCGGGACACCGTGCCGGTGGACACGCCCGCGCGCTGGGCCACCGCGTCCAGGGTGGGTGGCCGCTCGGTCATGGATCGGACCCCATCAGTCGGTCTGTCTGAAGCGATAACAGTATTACACGGTGCCGTCTAGCTGCGGTGACGCCGTCGCTAGAGCCGGAGTGCAGGGTGAAATTGGAAGCGCTTACAGCAGCGTAACCGTTGACAGCCGGGACCACCAGGGTCGACCATTCGGCACTGACGCCGTGCTGTGCCGGGACCCCTGCCGACCCGAGAGGTCCCCCGGTATGACCACCACCCGCAGGCTGTCCGTGGCCGCTCTGCTGCCCCTGCTGTTGATCGGCCTCGCGCCGCCCGCACACGCCCAGCCCTATCAGCGAGTGCTCAACGGCACCTTCGACACCGGCAAAACCCCGTGGTGGAGCAGCGGCAACACGCCCTCCCGGGTCGAGGCCGGTCGCCTGTGCGCGGATATCCCAGCCGGGACGATAAATCCGTGGGACGCCATGATCGGCCAGAACGAGATCCCTCTGGAAGCCGGTCAGCCCTACACGCTCCGGTTCACCGCCACCGGCAAAGCGGCGATCCGGATCAGCCTGCAACTCACCGCGCCACCGCACAGCGGCACGATCAACAAGCAGGTCACGCTCACCGAGACCCCGCAGACCTTCGAGTTCACCGGACTGTCCACTGTGGCCAGTCGACACGCCCAGGTGTCGCTCCAGGCAGGCGGCGCCACCCAGCCCTACACCCTGTGTGTGGACAACGTTTCGCTCACTGGCGGTGTGATCCCGCCGGGTGGCGGCTGGCACTACGGTTCGGCCGTCCGGGTCAACCAGCACGGTTACCAGGCCGACGGCCCGAAACAAGCCTCCATTGTGGACACATCAACGCAATCGTTGCCGTGGCAGGTGAAGAACGCCGCCGGTGCGGTGGTGGCCACCGGCCGGACCCGGGTGCACGGCCAGGATCCCGCCTCCCGCGATCACCTGCACCACGCCGACTTCTCCCAGCTCCGCACCAGGGGCACCGGCTACACCCTGGTGGTGGGCAAGGAAGTCAGCGAGCCGTTCGACCTGCTGGACCGGCCCTACGAGCAGCTGCGCCGCGACGCGTTGCAGTACTTCTTCCACAACCGCAGCGGAATCCCGATCGAGGCCCAGCACGTCGGCGCGGCACACGCCCGCCCGGCCGGGCACCTGGACCTCGCGCCGAACAAGGGCGACACCGCGGTGCCCTGCCTGCCCGGCACGTGTGACCACACCCTGGACGTGCGTGGCGGCTGGTACGACGCGGGTGATCACGGCAAGTATGTGGTCAACGGCGGCCTCGCCGTCTGGCAGCTCCTGGACCTCTACGAACGCGCCAGCGACCGCTGGGACCTGACCGGTCAGCGCGACGGCCTGCTGCGCATCCCCGAGCAGCGCAACGGCATCCCGGACGTGCTCGACGAAGCCCGCTGGCAGCTGGAGTTCCTGCTGCGCATGCAGGTCCCGGCCGGGCAACCCCTGGCGGGCATGGCCCATCACAAGATCCACGACCTGGCCTGGACCGGGCACCCGCTGCTGCCGCACCTGGACCCGCAACCCCGCTACCTGCACCCGCCGTCCACCGCCGCCACCCTCAACCTGGCCGCGGCGGCCGCTCGCTGCGCCCGGATCTGGACCCGCTGGGACCGGGCCTTCGCCCAGCGCTGCCGGGAGGCCGCCAACACCGCGTGGCAGGCCGCACTGCGTCACCCGGACCGGTTCGCGCCCAGGGAGACCGCCGGCGGCGGGCCCTACGACGACACCGACGTGCGCGACGAGTTCTCCTGGGCCGCGGCCGAACTGCACGCCAGCACCGGCGAACCGGGCTACCTGCGCCACCTCACCAGCACGCTCACCCCGGCCGGGTTCTCCTGGAAGGACACCGGCGGCCTCACCGACCTGACCATCGCCCGACACCCCCTGCGCTTCCCCCTGGACCGCGTTCTCGCCGCCCGCCAACGAATCCTGACCGTCGCCGACGGCTATGTGCGGCACCAGCAGGGGCAGGGCTACCCCAACCCCGGCGAGTACGCCTGGGGCTCCACCAGTTCCACCGCCAACCACGCGATGATCATCGCCACCGCCTACGACCTCACCGGCAGGCCCGGCTACCGGGACGCGGTGCTCGCCGCGATGGACTACCTGCTCGGCCGCAACGCGCTCAACCAGTCCTTCGTCAGCGGTTACGGCGAACGGGCCAGCCGCAACCAGCACCACCGGCACTGGGCCAACCAGCTCGACCCCACCCTGCCCAACCCACCGGCCGGCGCGCTGGCCGGCGGCCCCAACCCCGGGCTGCAGGACCCGGTGGCCCAGCAGAACCTGCCCGGCTGCGCCCCGGCCAAGTGCTACCTGGACGACATCGGCTCCTTCTCCACCAACGAGGTGGCGATCAACTGGAACTCCGCCCTGGCCTGGGTGGCGGCCTTCGCCGACACCCGCTGACCACCGCAACCGAAGGGATTCCACAATGTCGTGGACCGCCCGGCTGGCCCTGTCCGCAACCGCCCTGCTCCTGGCCACCGCGCCACCCGCGCTCGCGGCCAACCCGATCGACCTCACCAGCGGCTTCTACGTCAACCCGAACTCCGCGCCCGCGGTCTGGGCCCGCAACAACCCCGGCGACGCCCGCGCCGCGCGGATCCAGTCCGCGATCGCGAACCGACCGATCGGTAGGTGGTTTGGCGCGGACGCCAACATCGGCGCCACCGTGGCCAGTTACGTCGGCGCGGCCGACAGCCACGACAAACTGCCCGTCCTGGTCGCCTACCATCTGCCCGGTAGGGACGCCTGCGGCGGCCACTCCGGCGGTGGCGCGGGCAGTCCGGCCGCCTACCGGACCTGGATCTCCAGCCTGGCCGCCGGGATCGGCGCCAAACCCGCGGTGGTGGTGATCGAGCCGGACGCGCTGGGTGATTTCGAGTGCATGAGCGAGGCCGCCATCCAGGAACGCCTCGGCATGCTCACCTACGCCACCCAGCAGCTCCGGCAGAAGGCCCCGAACACCTTCGCCTACCTCGACGGCGGCAACGCCGGCTGGGTGCCCGCCGCCACCATGGCCACCCGGCTGAACTCCGCCGGGGTGCGCGACGTGCGCGGCTTCGCGGTCAACGTGTCCAACTACTACCCGACCGCCGCCTCCCAGAGCTACGCGAACTCGGTGGTCGCCGCCCTGGGTTACCCAGCCAAATTCGTGATCGACACCAGTCGCAACGGCAATGGCCACAACGGGCAGTGGTGCAATCCGCCCGGCCGGAAACTCGGCGTGCCCGCCCAGGTCGGCGGCGGCGCGGAAATGCTGCTGTGGGTCAAGACCCCCGGCAACTCCGACGGCGACTGCGGTATCGGCCCTGGCATTCCCGCCGGTCAGTTCAGTCCCGCGCTCGCGATCAGGTTGATCGAGGGCAGCTGACCCCCTCGGCCGCCGCCGCGCCGGATAACCCCCAGCTATCCGGCACGGCGGCGGCCCCCCACACACGCCACCACCAACAGATGGCTGTCACAGCCCGCCCGGCGCTGACAGCCTCGCCCCCTGCGGATGACGCGTGTTTCTGTGAGTTGCCGCATCCCGCTGCTGAATGCGACAGGGTGATGTCTACTGCCTTCGGGTTGTCCGGTGTCACGACGGTGGGGGTCGTACAACAGGCTCCGGACAACGCACCACCTGCTGGGGGACCCGCATGCCACGCACCGAACAACCGCTCGGCTCCGGCGATGACCCGCTGACCGGCTTCGCCCGCGACCTCCGTGCCCTGCGCACGGCCGCGGGCAGCCCGACCTACCGGGAACTGGCCCGCCGTTCGCACTACTCGGCCACCACCCTCGCCGATGCCGCCGGCGGCAAACGACTGCCCAGTCTCGCCGCGACCCTGGCCTTTGTCCGGGCCTGCGCGGGCGATGCCGGGGAATGGGAATCCCGCTGGCACCGGGTCGCGGCCGAATTGGCCCAGCCCGACGAGGAGGCGGAAAAGCCGCCGCCGGTGGAAACCGACGCGCCCTATGTCGGCCTGGCCGCCTTCCAGGCCACGGACGCGGACCGCTTCTTCGGCCGCGCCGAGATTGTCGGACAACTCATCCACCGCCTGGCCCTGCGGCGATTCCTGGCCGTCTTCGGCGCGTCAGGGGCCGGGAAATCCTCGCTGTTACGGGCCGGGCTGATCGCCACCGTGCGCAAGGGGGAGAACCCGCCGCCGGTGCTGCTGATGTCGCCGGGCAGGCAGCCGGTGGAGGAATGCGCGGTGCAACTGGCCGCGCTCACCGGCGAATCCGCGGCCGTGCTGCGCGCGGAGTTCGGCCGCGGCGCCGAGCACCTGCACCTGCGGGTCCGGCAGGCCCTGGCCGACCGGGAGGGCGTGGACCTGCTGGTGGTGGTGGACCAGTTCGAGGAGGTCTTCACCCTCTGCGCGGACCCGGCCGAACGCGAGCTGTTCCTGGCCATGCTGCTGCACGCGGCCAGTGCGCCGACCAGCCGGGTGCGGGTGGTGCTGGGCGCGCGCACCGACTTCTACACCCACTGCGCCGCGCACGCCGAGCTGGTCGAGGCCATCCAGGACGGGCAGGTGCTGCTCGGCCCGATGACCACCGAGCAGCTGCGCGAGGCGATCACCCGGCCCGCCATGGACCGCGGTTACCGCCTGGAGAACGCCCTGGTCGCCACCGTGATGGCCGAGACGGCGGGGCAGCTGGGGGTGTTGCCGCTGGTCTCGCACGCGCTGCTGGAGACCTGGCGGCGCAGGCACGGCACCACGCTCACCTCGGTCGGCTACCAGGCCGCGGGCGGGATCGCGCACGCCATCGCGCGCACCGCCGAGGGCACCTACGCCGGGTTCGACCAGGCCCAGCAAACCGTGGCCCGGCACCTGTTCCTGCGGCTGACCGCACTCGGCGAAGGCACCGAGGACACCAAACGCCGCCTCTACCACCGGGAACTCGACGAGCACCCGGACACCGCGCACGTGGTCGCCGAACTGGTCTCCGCCCGCCTGGTCACCGCAGACCAGGACGGCCTGGAGATCAGCCACGAAGCCCTGATCCGGTACTGGCCACGCCTGCACGACTGGCTGGCCGCCGACCGCGAGGGCCTGCGCACGCACCGCCTGCTCACCGAGGCCACCGACACCTGGGAGTCCCTGGACCGGGATCCGGCCGCGCTCTACCGCGGTGTCCGCCTGGCCCAGGCCAGTGCCTGGGCGGCCGGCGGCGGGGAGGCGATGACGGTGCGGGAGCGGGAGTTCCTCACCGCGGCCGAGCAGGCGCGGGAGGAGGAGGCGGCCGGGCAGCGGCGGCGGACCCGGCGGCTGCGGCAACTCGTGGCCGCGGTGGTGGCCTTCGCGATCCTGGCCTCCACCACCGCGATCGTGGCCTTCCAGCAACGGGCCACCGCCGAACGGCAGCGCGACGACGCGAGTTTCCGGCACGTGCTGGCCGAGGCCGACCGGCTCGCCGCGAGCGATCCCTCGCTGTCCGCGCAGCTCAACCTGGCCGCGCACCGGCTGCGCCCGCAGGATCAGAGCGTGCACACCCGGCTGGTCGGCACCCGCAACACCCCGCTGGCCGAGAGCCTGACCGGGCACGTCGGCGAGGTCTTCCAGGCCGATTTCAGCCGGGACGGGAAGATGCTGGCCACCACCGGGGACGACGGCACGGTCCGGCTGTGGGACTTCCGCGATCCGGCGAACGTGCGGCCGTGGGGACCGCCGCTGGAGGGGCACAGCGGCTTGCTGGGCACCGTGGTGTTCAGCCCGGACGGCAAGCTGCTGGCCGCGGCCGGGGCCGAGGGCAGGGTGCGGCTGTGGCGCCTCACCGACCCGGCCGCACCCGTGCTGGTGACCAGCTGGCTGGTGGCGCCGGAGGGCAAGGAGCGGGTCAACATCGCCGCCTTCCACCCGGACGGGCAGGTGCTGGCCACCGGGCAGGACAGCGGCACCGTACGGCTGTGGGACCTCACCGATCCGGCCAGGCCGCGGCCGCTGGGCAGCCCGCGGCAGGGCGCTGACGGCGAGGTGTGGGCGCTGGCGTTCAGCTCGGACCGGCGCACCGTGGTCAGCGCGGGCGGCGACGGCCCGGTCCGGCTGTGGGAACTGACCGGCGGCGAGCTGCGCGGACCGCGGAACCTGACCGGCGCCAGCGACAGCGTGTACACCGCGGCCTTCACCCCCGACGGTCAGACGCTGGTCGCGGGCAGCCGGGACTCCAGCCTGCGACTGTGGCGGGTCGCCGACGGCAGCCCGCTGTTCAACCTGGTGAGCGGGCACAACGGCGCGGTGTGGCAGGTGGCGTTCAACCGGGAGGGCACGATAATGGCCACCGCGGGCGGGGACGGGCTCGCGGTGTTGTGGAACGTCGCCAATCCCACCGCGGTGACCAGCATCGGGCCGCCGCTGGCCGGCACCGGCGGCACCATCTACTCGCTGGCCTTCAGTCCGGACGGCCGCACCGTGGCCACCGGCGCCGGTGACGGCACGGTGCGGCTGTGGGCATTGCCCGCGGCGGTGCTGATCGGGCACCAGGAGCCGATGGACTCGGTGGTGGTCAGCCAGGACGGGCGGGTCACCGTGACCGGGGCCAAGGACCAGAAGATCCGGATCTGGTCCACAGTGGAGGGTGAGCCGGTCCGGACGGTGGCCGAGCTGCCCGCGGTCAACACGCCGAGGAAGTGCCAGGACTGCCCGACCCAGCTCCGGCTGGCCAAGGGCGGTCGCCTGCTGGCCACCCTCAGCAACACCTCGCTGCTGCGGCTGTGGGACCTCACCAGGCCGGACGATCCGGTGCTGCTCCACGAGTTCACCCTGGGCACCGCCTTCACCGGCGGGATCACGCTGAGCCCGGACGGCCGTGCCATGGCGACCAACGAGACCGATCAGACCAGCAGGCTGTGGGACATCAGCGATCCGCGCAACCCCAGGAAAATGGGCACGCTGGACGGGCACGAGCGCGAGGTCATGGTGCTCGCCTACCGCTCGGACGGGCGCCTGCTGGTGACTTCGGGTCTGGACCGCACCGTGCAGCTGTGGGATGTCAGCGATCCGGCCAACCCGGTGCGGCGCGGCCGGTTCACCATGCCCGGCCCGGTGGACCGGCTGGCGATCAGCCCGGACGGCCGCACCCTGGCGCTGTCCTACCGCGAGGACGCCATTGTGCTGTGGTCGATCGCCGATCCGGCCAACCCGCGTCAGCTCAGCACCCTGTCCGGACACACCAAACAGATCACCGCGATGACCTTCAGCCCCGACGGCGGCACCCTGGCCAGCACCAGCAACGACAGCACGATGCGGTTGTGGCGGGTGTCGGATCCGGCCAGCCCCAGTGCGATCGGCGGGCCGATCAGCACCGGGAACAACGCGGGTTCGGTGCTCGCCTTCCGCGCCGACGACCGGCATCTGGTCGTCGGCGACGGCACGAACATCGCGCGGCTGCTGGAACTGGATGTGACCAAGGCGGTGGACCGGATCTGCGCCAGCACCGGGCAGCTGACCGAACAGCAGTGGCAGCGGCACCTGCTGGACCTGCCGCGCCGGCCTACCTGTTAGCCGGGACGGCCGCCCGCGCCGGTTCCACGTGCCGGGTCTCCGGGGCCAGCGCCACCGTGACCGCGGTCAGCCCGCTCATCAGCGCCACGAACACCACCACGCCGAAGACGTTGTGGTCGAACCACAACAGCAGCGCGGTGGCCAGCAGCGGGGCCAGGCCGCCGGTGAGCACGGTGCCGATGTTGTTGGCCACGCCGACCGCGCTGAAGCGCACCTTGGTGTCGAAGAGTTCGGCGAAGAACGCGGGCTGGGAACCCAGGATCGCGGACTGGCCGATGCCCAGGGTGATCAGCAGCGCCAGCCAGATGGCCCAGGTCTGGCCGCCGTCGACGCGGGCGAGGTCCCCGGCAACGCCCTCACCGCCGGCCTGGCCCTGGAAAAAGCCCTGGCAGCAGACCGGTCCAAGCCGATCCCGATGAACATCGACGGCGCCACCGCCATCATCTACGCCGAACTCGGCTTCCCAGCCGAACTCGCCCGCGGCCTGTTCCTGCTCTCCCGCAGCGTCGGCATCCTGGCCCACGCCTGGGAGGAAAATGAGGGCGGCGCCCGCATCAAGGGCCCGCTGCCCAAAACCGTGTTGGCCGGTTACCACGGCAAGCCGTACCGTGATCTTGACCGACCCTGATCCCGACAGGAGCAACCCGTGGACCCCTTGGCCTGGCCCCTCACCCTCACCGGCCACGGCCTGGTACTCCGCGAATGGAACGACGCCGACCTGGAAGTGATGACCGAACTCCTCGACCACCCCGAGATCCACGCGAACACCCCCATCCCCAGTCCCTTCGACCCGGCCGACTACCTGGCGATGATCCGCCGCACGCGTGCAGAGGACAATCGTCTGCACCTGGCGATCACCACGGACGGCAAGACCGCGCTGGGGCTGGCTTTTCTGGCGCCGACCCGGGCTGAGGCGGGGTATGTGGTGGGGCCCGCGCATCGGGGGCAGGGACTGGCGGTGCGGACGACCCGGGTGTTGACGGAGTTTGGGCACGATGTGCTGGGGCTGGATGAGATCCGGCTCCGGATCAACACGACGAATGATCCGAGCAAGGGGGTTGCGCGGTCGGCGGGGTATCAGCTCGCGCCGGGGGAACCGGAGCGGCTGGAACGGGATGGTGCGGTCGTGTTCCTGGAGATCTGGACCCACCAGGCGGACTGATCGCGTGCTGGGACACCTCCGCGTTCGCCACTGCTGATCAGTCCCGAACGCGGGCTGCCCTGGAGTGGATCAGCACCGATCGGGCGAACGTGTCTTGAACCGACGGTCGACGGCCAGCGGTGCGATACCGTGCCGACGGTTGCGGTTTGAGGGGGGAGCGAGGGCATGACCGACGTTGATGACAGCGCCGGGCTTCGAGTGGAGTCACTGACAGTGGTGCCAGACGGCGGCCTGCCGGTGGCGGCGCGGCAGGAGCAGTTCAGTTTGGCCTTCGTGCGCATGGTGGTCGCCGCGGCGGGCTGTTCGATCAAGAGCCATGACACCGACTACGACGGCGTCGACATCACGATCGTGGCTTCCGCCGAGTACGAGAGGTACTACTGCCCTGAGTTCGAGCTGCAGCTCAAGTGCACGACTCAGCACAGTTTGCTCAAGAACGATCACATGACGTGGCCGCTGAAGCGGGACCGGTTCCTCAAACTGGTGAACCCCAAGCGGTTCGCGCCGGCGTTTCTCGGTGTGCTGCTGATACCGGAGGATCCCGACCGGTGGCTGGACCTCTCGGAGGACGGACTGACCAGCTCCGGTCGTATGTACTGGGAACATGCTGCGAACCTCGGGACGATCGAGGACCATCATGCCAGCAAGACGGTGCGGCTCCGCAGAAGTAATCTGTTCGATGTCGGCGAACTCAAGGGCATCATGCAGCGGATCGGTGAAGGGGGTCAGTGGTGAACGGCACCTCGCTTGATGGCTACCGCGACATCGCTGCCATCCTGTCGCCGCTGGCCGTATCTCAGTATCTCGCCACGCAGGACTGGCAACTGGAGACTCGCGACCAAGACGTCAAAGAGATCTGGCGGCTCCCCGGCGAGCATGGTCACCTTGGGCGGATCATGCTGCCGTTGGCCACGGACTACGTTGACTTTCCCCAGCGATTCCACGACACCCTCCGGGCGCTCGGCGCGATCTACGACTGGGCCCCAGCGGAACTGGCTGAGCGCATCGCCGCCACCCGGGCGGATCTGTTCTTCGTGCGGCTCGACCAGGAGATGGTCGACGGCACCATCCCGTTCCGGCAGGCAGAAGCCACCTTGGACGCTCTGCTGAGGATGTTGAAAGCCGCCGCGACGACCACCGACGACCCCAACCACTCGCACCGAGGCAGAAGGTCGGCCGCGGTCACGGACTTCCTCGAAGACGACATCCGTCTCGGGCACACCAAGCAAGGCAGCTTCGTGTTCACCGTCGTGACCCGTCTCGGTGACGCGCAGCCACCGCATGCGGACGGAACACCGGCGGTGGCGTTTCCCCGCAGGGTGATGACGACCCTGGCCACGGGCCTCCAGTCGGCGCGGCGACTGGCCCTTGACTGGGACGAGCGTGCACTCGATCAAGCCGAGCAGTTGGGCTTGAGCGCCAGCCTCGTGGAGTCACTGATGGAACTGACCCAGCCGCAGGCATTGCGCGCGTTGGACCTCTCGTTCGACTGGGCCGCTGCCGAAACCCCACCCGCGGTCGAGACCTCGCATATCGTCGTCGACCGGAACGCGATGGCGGGCTTGCCTCGTGTCCGGGAGCGGCTGGTGCGCAATGAGGAGCCACCGCGGCGAGAGACGCTGGTTGGTGTGGTCCGCACACTCAACCGGGACGATCTCGGCGACGGGGATCAGGAGACCACCAGCATTGTGCTGGCCACCCATGTCGGAGGCCGGGCCCGTAAGGTCCACGTGCCTCTATCCGGCAGGGAATACGAGTGGGCGATCCGGGCCCACCAGAGCAGGCTTCCGGTCGTGGTGTCCGGCGATCTTGTGTTCGAGCGTGGCGCTTGGCGACTAACCGGAACGATCACCGTGGATCCCAGATTCTTGAATCGCTAGTTCTGGTCCCACCTCAGCGTTACGGCTTGTTACGCGACGGCAGCCTCGGTCAGGATCTCCCGGATCACGTGCCGGGAGCTGGCTACCAGCACCGGGTTGGTGTGCAGGTAATACGGCAGCTGGATCAGCGAGATCGACAGCGCCCACCCCCGCCCACGCGCCCAGGTCGCCGCGTCCACCCCCACCGCCGCCCGGAACTCACCCCGCACACGCGCGGGCAGCAGATTCCACGCCGGGATCAGGTCCACCGCCGGATCCCCGGTGCCCGCAGCGCCGAAGTCGATCACAGCGCTGAGCCTGCCCTGGTCGAGCAGGATGTTGCCGGGGGACAGATCGCTGTGCAGCCACACCGGTGCGCCGGACCACTCCGGAGCCCGCAATGCCTGCTCCCACAACGCGGTCGCCGCTGGCACGTCGATCTCCGCGTCCAGCTGGGCCAGGGCCTGCCGGGTGGGTTCGTCCCTTGTGGACAGTGCGCGGCCGCGGGAGCAAGGCGGGCCGTCCGGTTCGATCCGGTGCAGGGCGTTGATGAACGCGCCCAGGTCGGTGGCCAGTTGAGCGGGGGAGCCGAGGCGGTCGACGGTGGGGTTCTCGCCGGTCAGCCAGCGGAAAACCGACCAGTGCCAAGGGAATCCGGCGCCGGGCAGGCCGTGGCCCAGGGGCACGGGGACCGGGACGGGGAGTTCGGGGGCCAGGCGGGGGAGCCAGCGTTGTTCGAAGGCGACCTGGCCCGCCGTGCCGGCGATCCGGGGCAGGCGGACCACCATGTCCGCGCCCAGGCGGAACATCGCGTTGTCGGTGCCCGCCGAAGCCAGGCGGGACAGCGGGAGGCCGGCCCAGTGTGGGAACTGCCCGGCGAGCAGGCTCCGGACCCGGGCGACGTCCAGTTCAACCTCGTCGGCGTGCATCTTGGTGACCACAGTGGACATCCTGGCCGCCGGGGCCGGAACGCGCCGCTGAATAAAGCCGGGGCCGAGTGGCGGGGGAGGGCCCCGCGCACCCGGCCCCGGCCGGTCAGCGCACTTGCCTTACTTGATGAAGCTGACGTTGAGCAGCTTGTTCGGCGAACCGGTCTTGATGTCGGTCAGCTTGTCGCTCACCGCGTTGTTCACCAGCGCGTCGCGGACCTGCTGCGGCGTCGCCTGCTGGTTCACCGAGAGGTACAGCGCGACCGCGCCCGCGACGTGCGGGGTGGCCATGCTGGTGCCGCTCTTGGTGGAGGTGCCGGTGTCGTTGGTGTGGATCGCGGACACGGTCGCGGTGCCGGGGGCGAAGATGTCCAGGCACTTGCCCCAGTTCGAGGCGACCGAGGCGCCCTGCCACACCGCGCGGGCGTCGTTCTGCTGGGTGGCGCCCACGGTGATCGCCTCCGGCACCCTGGCCGGGGTGAAGTTGCAGGCGTCGGCGCCGGAGTTACCACCGGCGATCGCGAAGGTGACGCCGGCGGCGACCGCCTTCTTGACCGCGTTCTCCATGGCCGCGTTGCTGCCGGTGCCGCCGAGGCTCATGTTGGCCACGGCAGGCTTCTTGGCGTTCTTCGCGACCCAGTCGATGCCCGCGATGATCTGCGACCACTGACCGGAGCCCTGGCAGTTGAGCACGCGCACCGCGACCAGGTCCGCCTTCTTCGCCACGCCGTACTTGGTGCCGCCCACGGTGCCGGCCACGTGCGTTCCGTGGCCCTGGCAGTCGCTGGCGTCGGCGTCGTTGTCGATGAAGTCGTAGCCGCTCTTGGCGCGGGTGCCGAACTCCTGGTGAGTCAGCCGCACTCCGGTGTCGAGGATGTAGGCGGTCACGCCCGCGCCCTCGTTGCCGTAGGTGAACTTCTTGTCCAGCGGCAGGGACTGCTGGTCAAGCCGGTCCAGGCCCCACTCCGGGTTGAGCTGTTCGCCGGCGAGGCTGACCACGCCGTCCTGTTCCACGGAGGCCACGCGGGAGTCCGCGGCCAGCCGCTTGGCCTGCTGCTCGCTCAGCGAGACGGCGAAGCCGTTGAGGGTCTTGTCGTAGGTCGCGGTGACCTTGCCGCCGAACCGGGAGGCCAGGTCCTGCGCACCGGCAGCGCCATCCTTCAGCGTGACGATGTAGCTGCCCGCGACCGCGTTGGCGGTGCCGGCGTTGAGGATCTGACCTTCAGCGGGCGCGGCGAGGCCGGGCAGCGCCGAAGCGACCAGGGCGAGCAGGGAGGTGCCGGCGATCAGCCCGGCGCCCAGTGCGGCCCTGCGTCGGTCTCGTGCCATCTGTTACTCCGTTCACTCCGCCGTGTAGCCCTCACCACACGGAGCTGTGGCTGCGGCTCAGGGGCGGTTACTGGCAGCCACTGGATGCAGCATGGTTGACCCGAACGGAGTAAGCAACAGGTCGTTAGTAGGTGTCGTTACAGGTTTGCCTTAACTTTTTAGTCACACTTTGGCTAGCTCAGGCCCGGGTGTGTGCCCGTGACCTCGTCGAACACCAGCCAGGTACGGGTTGAACGCACGCCGAGCACTTCCTGAATCCGCTCCAGCACGATCTCCCGGAGGGCCTGGTTGTCCGGGGCGCGCACTAGCACGAGCACGTCGAAGTCGCCACCGACCATGGTCAGGTGTTCCACGTACTGAATCGAGCGCAACTGCTCGGACACCTCGCGCCACGAGGCCTGCTCGATGGTCACCACCACCATCGCGGTGGTGCCCAGCCCGGCCCGCGCCGGATCGATCCGGGCGCCGAACCCGGTGATCACCTTGTCGCCTACCAAGCGGTCGATTCGGGCGTAGGCGTTGGTGCGCGAGATGTGCAGTCGCTCGGCCAGGGTTCTGATCGAGATCCGGCCGTCCTTGGCCAGCATTCTCAGGATCGAGCGGTCCACCTCATCCAGAGAGGTGGCCATCTGTCCGCCCGGTGAGCCAACGGCACCGCTGTCGATGGACATATTGCCGCCTTTCACGTTTCAGGGAAGCCGTTCGTCTGCTGTTTCTGGCACATCTTGAGCCAGCCACCCGTACGGGGCAACCATTTGAGGACGCCTGTCAGACAGGGACGTCCGACTAGGAGGTTCGCCGTGACCGAAGCTCCCGCGCGCCCTGACGCGCTGCTGCCCTCCGTGACCCCGGTCCGGTTCCTCGCCGAGGACGGCAGCCCGGCCGATTTCCGGGCCGGCTACGCCGAGCCGCCCGTGGCCCTGCTCCGCGAGGCCTACCGGCGCATGATCATCGGCCGCCGGTTCGACACCCAGGCCACCGCGCTGACCAAACAGGGCCGCCTCGCGGTGTATCCCTCCAGCCGCGGCCAGGAGGCCTGCCAGATCGGCGCCGTGCTCGCCCTGCGCGACACCGACTGGGTCTTCCCCACCTACCGCGAGTCCATGGCCCTGGTCGCCCGCGGCCTGGACCCGGTCGAAGTGCTCACCCTGCTGCGCGGCGACTGGCACTGCGGCTACGACCCCAAGGCCGCGCGCACCGCACCCCAGTGCACCCCCCTGGCCACCCAGACCCTGCACGCCACCGGGCTGGCCTTCGCGGAGAAGCGGCAGGGCCGGGACACCGTGGTGCTCGCCTTCATCGGCGACGGGGCCACCAGCGAGGGCGACTTCCATGAAGCCCTCAACTTCGCCGCCGTGTTCAACGCGCCGGTGATCTTCCTGGTGCAGAGCAACGGCTACGCCATCTCGGTGCCGCTGTCCAAGCAGAGCGCCGCGCCCGCCTTGTCCTACAAGGGCATCGGCTACGGCGTGCGCTCCGAACAGGTCGACGGCAACGACCCGGTGGCCATGCTCGCGGTGCTGCAGGCCGCCGTCGAGCACGCCCGGTCCGGCAACGGGCCGTTCCTGATCGAGGCGCACACCTACCGGATGGAGGCGCACACCAACGCCGACGACGCCACCCGGTACCGCGAGGACGAGGAAGTCCAGCGCTGGCTCGGCCGGGATCCCATGGCCAGGCTGGAAAAACACCTCCGCGACCTCGGCGCACTGTCCGAAGAGGACATGGCGGCCTGGACCGCCGAGGCCGAGGCCAAGGCCGCCGACCTGCGCACCCGGATGAACGCCGAACCCGTTGTCGCGCCGATGGATCTGTTCGCGCACGTCTTCGCCGAACCCACCAGCCAGCTCCGCGAACAGCAGGAGATGCTGGCCGCCGAACTCGACGCCGAGGAGCGCTGAGATGCCGAACCTGTCCATGGCCCAGGCGCTGAACCAGGCGTTACGCGATGCCATCAAGGAAGACGAGCGAGTGGTGGTCTTCGGGGAGGACGTCGGCGCGCTCGGCGGCGTCTTCCGGATCACCGACGGCATCACCCGCGACCTCGGCGAAGACCGCTGCTTCGACACCCCCCTGGCGGAGGCCGGGATCGTCGGGCTGGCCGTGGGCATGGCCATGGGCGGGATGAAACCCGTGGTGGAGATGCAGTTCGACGCCTTCGCCTACCCCGCCTTCGAGCAGATCGCCTCGCACGTGGCCAAACTGCGCAACCGCACCCGCGGCGCGCTGTCCCTGCCCATGGTCATCCGGGTGCCCTACGCCGGTGGCATCGGCGGCGTGGAACACCACTGTGACTCCAGCGAGGCCTACTACGCGCACACCCCCGGCCTCAAGGTGGTCACCCCGGCCACCGTCGAGGACGCCTACTCGCTGCTGCGCGCGGCCATCGACGACCCCGATCCGGTGATCTTCCTGGAGCCCAAGAAGCTGTACTGGGCGAAGGCCGACGTCGAACTCACCCGCGGCGAGCCGTTCGGCCGGGCCGCGATCCGCACGCGCGGCAAGGACGTCACGCTCGTCGCCTACGGCCCGTCCACCCCGGTCGCGCTGCAGGCCGCCGAAGCGGCCAAGGAAGAGGGCTGGGACGTCGAGGTCGTCGACCTGCGCAGCATCGTGCCCTTCGACGACGAGACGGTGGCCGCCTCGGTCCGCCGCACCGGCCGCTGCGTAGTCGTGCAGGAGGCCCAGGGTTTCGCCGGGGTCGGCGCGGAAATCGCCGCCCGGGTGCAGGAACGCTGCTTCCACTCCCTGCACGCGCCCGTGCTGCGGGTCAGCGGCTTCGACATCCCCTACCCGCCGCCCATGCTGGAGCACGCCCACCTTCCTGGCGTGGACCGGATCCTGGACACTCTGGACCGGTTGCAGCGCGACGACAAGCCGGACCTGCGTTACGTGGCCGAGGTGGTCGCGTGAGTGAGCAGGTGTTCCGGCTCCCCGATCTCGGCGAAGGACTGACCGAGGCGGAGGTGGTGAGCTGGCGGGTCGCCGTGGGGGACACGGTGACCGTGGACCAGGTCGTGGTCGAGGTGGAGACCGCCAAGGCAGCGGTCGAGGTGCCGATTCCCTTTGCCGGCACCGTGTTGACGCTGCACGGCGAGTCCGGTGCGGTGCTGGAGGTCGGCAAACCGCTGATCACCGTCTCCGCCGAGGGCACGCACGAGACCTACCGCACCGAAGAACGCGCCGGAACCAAGGAGCCCGAAGGCTCGGGCAACGTGCTGATCGGCTACGGCACCAAGGAGGACAACGGATCCCGGCGTCGCCGCCGCCGCCGTCAGCCCGCCCCAGCCCTGGTCGCCGCCGTGCCCGCACCCGAACCCGCGCTCGCCCCCCGGGTGATCAACCCGCTGGTCCGCGGCCTGGCCAAACAACACGACATCGACCTCACCGCGATCACCCCCAGCGGACCGGCCGGGATCGTGCTGCGCAAGGACGTCGAAGCCGCCATCGCCGCGGCAGGCAACGCGCCCGCCGCGGTCACCCTGCCCGATGCCGGTGGCCCGGAACGGATCCCGCTGCGCGGGCTGCGCCGGGCGGTCGCGGACAAGCTCAGCCGCAGCCGCGCCGAGATCCCGGACGCCACCACCTGGGTGGACGCCGACGCCACCGCCTTGCTGGAAGCCAAAAAGGCGGTGCAGGCGGCCTGCCCCGAGCAGAAGATCAGCCTGCTGGCGCTGCTCGGCCGGATCTGCGTGGCCGGACTCAAGCGCTACCCGGAACTGAACTCCTCTGTGGACGGTCAGGCCAGGGAAATCCTGCGCTGGCCGCACATCAACCTCGGCTTCGCCGCACAGACCGACCGCGGCCTGGTCGTCCCGGTGGTGCGCGACGCCGACCGCCTGAGCACCGCCGAACTCGCCGCCGCCATGGCCGCGCTCACCGAACGCGCCCGCACCGGCACCCTGGAACCGGCCGATCTCACCGGCGGCACCTTCACCCTCAACAACTACGGGGTGTTCGGCGTCGACGGCTCCACCCCGATCATCAACCACCCCGAGGCGGCCATGCTCGGCATCGGCCGCATCATCGACCGGCCCTGGGCGGTGGACGGCCAGCTGGCCGTCCGAAAGATCACCCAGTTGTCCTTCACCTTCGACCACCGGGTGTGCGACGGTGGGGTGGCCGGTGGATTCCTCCGCTTCGTCGCCGACGCCGTCGAGTCACCGCTCGGCCTGTTGGCCCGTCTGTGATCATCCGGCTGTTGACCAACCGTTCGCCCGCGATCCGAGGAGAGGGCATGTCCGCCCAGGACTTCCACGCCAAGCACGCCGAGCAGCTCGACCACGCGGTCACCGCGATCGACGCCCGCGAGTACTGGTCGCCGTTCCCCGAGACCCCCAGCAAGTCGGTCTACGGCGAGGACGCGGCCCCCGCCGGTGAAGCCGCGTTCAAGGCGTTGCTGGGCAAGGACTACGCGCTGGACCAGCCGGGCGTTGTCGAGCACGTGGGCACCGAGGTCTCGCCGTTCGGCCTGGAACTGGGCATCCGCTACCCGCGCAGCGAACCGGCCGAGCTGATCGCGGCGGCCAAGGCGGGCATGACCGCCTGGCGCGACGCCGGGCCCGCGGTGCGCGCCGGGGTGGCCCTGGAAGTCCTGCACCGGATCAACGCGCGCAGCTTCGAGTTCGCACACGCCGTGCAGCACACCACCGGCCAGGCGTTCGTGATGGCCTTCCAGGCCGGTGGCCCGCACGCCCAGGACCGCGGCCTGGAGGCGATCGCCTACGCCTACGCCGAGCAGTCCCGCCAGCCGCGCAGCGCCCGCTGGGCCAAGCCGCAGCGCAAGGGCGACCCGCTGGTGATGGACAAGACCTTCACCGCGGTGCCGCGCGGGGTCTCCCTGGTCATCGCCTGCAACACCTTCCCGACCTGGAACACCTACCCCGGCCTGTTCGCCAGCCTGGTCACCGGCAACCCGGTGATCGTCAAGCCGCACCCCGGCGCGGTGCTGCCGCTGGCGCTGACCGTCTCCATCGCCCGCGAGGTGCTCACCGAGGCCGGCTTCGACGCCAACCTGGTCACCCTGGCCGTGGAGGCACCCGGCAAGCCGATCGCGGCGGACCTGGCCACCCACCCGGACGTCCGGATCGTCGACTTCACCGGCTCCACCGAGTTCGGCGACTGGCTGGAGGGCAACGCCCGCCAGGCCGTGGTCTACACCGAGAAGGCCGGCCTGAACACCGTCGTGGTCGACTCCACCGACGACTACAAGGGCTTGCTGCGCAACCTGTCCTTCTCCCTGTCCCTCTACAGTGGACAGATGTGCACCACCCCGCAGAACATCCTGGTCCCCGCGGGCGGCGTGCGCACCGACGTCGGTGACCGCACCCCGGAGGCCTTCGCCGCCGACCTGGGCGAGGCCCTGGACAAGCTGCTCGGCGACCCGGCCCGCGCCGCGGGCACCCTGGGCGCCATCGTCAACGACGGCGTCAAGCAGCGCCTGGCCGACGCGGAGAACGTGGGCGCCGTCGCGCACGCCTCCACTCCGGTCGAGGACCCGGAACACCCCGGCGCCACCATCCGCACCCCGCTGGTGGTGCGCCTGGACGCCAAGGACGAGGAGACTTACACCCGCGAGTGGTTCGGCCCGATCTCGTTCGTGATCAGCACCGACTCCACCGAGCACTCCCTGGACATCTTCCGCGGCTCGGTGCGGGCCAAGGGCGCGCTGACCGCCTCGGTCTACTCCACCGAGGCCGCCGTGATCGACGCGGCCAGGGAAGCGGCGCTGACCGCGGGCGTGCACCTGTCGGAGAACCTCACCGGCGGCGTGTTCGTCAACCAGAGCGCGGCCTTCAGCGACTTCCACGGCACCGGCGCCAACCCGGCGGCCACCGCGGCGCTGACCGACCCGGCGTTTGTCACCGGGCGGTTCCACATCGTGCAGTCCCGCAGGCACGTTCCGGCTTGATCGAGATCCCCGCTGTGCCGGTCGTCCGGCACAGCGGGGACGCTCACTTCCGGTAGGACCGGTGGTACCAGTACCCGACCACCGCGAGCCACACCAGCGGGGCCACCAACGAGAACAGAATCGCGAGTGTGTCGGGCAGCAGTCCGGCAACGCGAACGATGTTGGCCACAAGGAAGAGCAGGATCGCGCCGAAGACGGTTACGCGTTCGGTTCTCGACTTCGGCCGGGTCGATTCCCGGACGACCGACCGGACGAAGAGTGACCGTCGCCGTGGCATGGCGCTCCTTTCCCGTACGTTGTGCGGCTAACAGGTGGCGGCGGCCGCGATTCCGGTGCCAAGGCCGAATCCGGCTCCGATCGGTCCGCCGATAAACGCACCGCCGACCGCGCCGGAAATCGTGGCCGCCATGCCGCACCAGAAGCCGCCCCAGGTGAACCGGGGCATGGCGCCGGTGACGGTGAAGCTGAATTTGCCCCCCGGCTGCACGGCGAACTCGCCGGTCACCGTGCGGCCCGAGGCCAGCTTCAGGCTGGGCGCCACATCGTCGAGGACCTTGCCCGCGGTGTTCTTGACCTGCAGATGCCCGTTGCTGACGGCGAGTTGGTAGGGCTGGTTGAAGGTGACCTGGAACTGGCCGGTCGCACCCTCGGCGGAGACCTTGCGCAACGAATAGGTCCCCGGTCCCTCGGCCGGTGCCGCAGCGGCGCTGAGACTGGGCAGGACGCCGATGGCCGCCGCGCCCAGTGTGATCGCGGTCAGCCGGGCGACGGTCTTCACCTTGGTCATGAATTCCCCCTTGAATTGACTGCGTAATTCGCAGGTACAGCAGCCAGATTAGGGAACGCCTTGGCGTGGGCGGCAGTGGAAAAGCTCATCGATTACCGGTGAGAATCTCACGGTCGACCCGCGGCAACAGCAATGGCGTGGCCAGGATCAGCAGCCCGGCGATCCCGATCGCCACCCGCGCGCCGGTGCATGCCGCCAGCGCACCCCACAACGCGGTCAGTCCCGCCACCGTCAGATTGCTGCTCACCGTCCACGCCGCCAGCACCCGCGCCGACCGATCGGTCGGGACCTCCGCGAGCCGGTAGGCCGCGAACACCGGGTTGAACACGCCCATGCAGGTCACCAGCCCGCACTGGACCGCGATCACCAGCAGCAGTCCCGGCAGGCCCGGCCCGACCAGCACCAGGCCCACCGGCCAGCACACCCGGGCCACCCCGGCCACCCGCAGCACCCGCGCCGACCCGAACCGCGCCACCAGCCCGGGAGCCAGGCGCGCGCCGAGCAGACCGCCGAGACAGGGCAGCGCGAAGGCCAGGCCGTACTCCCACAGCGTGAAACCCAGCTCCCGCACCATGAGCACCAGAGCCAGCGGCGCGGTCGCCATGATCAGGCCGTTGACCAGGATCGTGTTGCCCAGCAACAACTTCAGCCCGGGGTGATGCCAGATGTGCCGCCACCCGGCGAGCAGCTCCCCGGCTCGTGGCGTGGCGGCGCGTTCCGGCAGGCGCTCCCGTCCGCCCGCGGCCCGGATACCCGCAGCCGACAGCAGGTAGCTGACCGCGTCCGCGACCAGGGTGGCCATCGGCCCGAACGCCGCGATCGCCAGCCCGCCCAGCGGCGGCCCCAGTGTGATGGTGGTCCAGGTGGTGGCTTCCAGGCGCCCGGTGGCGTGCACCAGGTCCTCCCGCCGCACCAGCTGTTTCAGCCAGGCCCCGCTGGCCGACCGGGAAGCGAGGTCGGCCACCGCGGTCACCATCGACACCACCAGCAACTGCGCGAAACCCAGCCACCCCAGCGCATAGGCCACCGGCACGCTCAGCAGTGCCACGCAGCGGAGCAGGTCCGCGCCGATCAGCACCGAGCGTTTGCGCCGGAACTCCACCCACGGCCCCAGCGGGATCCCCAGCACCGCCCCCGCCGCCAGCCCCGCCGCGGCCAGCACGGACACCTGCGCCGTCCCGGCGTCCAGCACCAGCAGGGCGACCAGCGGGAAGGCCTGGACGGCGAGCCGGCTGCCGAGTGAGCTGACCGCGAAGGACGCCCACAGCCAGCCGAACTCCCGTCCCAGTGAGCTACGCACGGGGGAGATCCAAGCGAGCGCCGCCGCGATGACGCAAACAACCGACTCGCGCGGATCCACAACGGCTGGTTGTGACACCGCTCAGCGTCGAGTTGGCCCAAGTCGTACGCCTGGTTGGGACAACTGGTCGTCCCACTTGGGCCAACTCGACGGGTGAGGCTGCGCACCCGCGGCGGTCAGGAGTTCAGCCGCCGGTGCACAGGGTGTCGAGGCGTTCCAGGGTTGTGGTCATGCCGGGCAGCCAGGTCTGGCCATGGGTGACCGAGGCGCGGTGCTGCTCGGCCATGTCGGTGAGGTCGAAGATCTGGGTCACCACCGTGGCATCCGGGCCGTCCGGGCTCAGCTCGAAGATCCACCGCTGGCCCCAGGAACTGCCCCGCTCCGGGTGGCCGTGACCGGCGACCGGCCGCCAGCCAATGCGCTGGTCCGGCTCGAAGACCACCACGTGGTTGTCCATCTCGTAGTCGCCTAAGTGCTTGTAGTGCATCTTCATCGTGAAGACCTGGCCCACACCCGAGAGGGCCCCCTCGAACACGGCCTCGCGGAGCATGCGGGAGGCGTCCAGTTCCACGTGCCGTCGGGGTTCGGCCAGCACGCGGAAGATCTCGGCTGCCGGTGCGGCGATCCGCCGCGATACCGACACCTGTTTCGTTTCCTCGGTCACGATCTTCACCCTAGCCACGGCACCGACAATCCAGGCCGTGCTCCGGCGAGGGTGTCATCCCGGTGATTCAGGACGTCATAGGATGCGGGCGTGCCTACGAACGACGCCCCGTCCGCGCTGGTCGACGACTTCGCGCTGCTCCTGCTCACCGAAGACGGCCAGTTCGCCACCCGGCGGTCCCTGGACGGGCTGTTCGCGGTCGCGCTGCTGATCGAGCTGGCCCAGCTGGAACGGCTGGAGCTGTTCGGCGAGGACAACCGGCTCTTCGTCACCGACGACTCCGACACCGGGGTGCCCGCGCTGAACGAGGCGCTGGCCGCGCTGGAGGAGCACAAGGGCTCGGTGGTCAAGGAGGCCATCGCGCGGCTGTCGACCGGGCAGAAGGACCGGGTGCTGGGGCGGCTGGTCGCCGAGGGCGCGGTGGAGTCGCGGACCGAGCGGCGGAAGCTGATCTTCTCCAGCACCAGCTGGCACCTGGTGGACACCGCCCGCCGGAACAAGATCCACGCCGACATCAAGGCAGTGCTCTTCGGCGCGGAGGACCCGGCCGAGCAGGATGAGCTGATCGTCGGGCTGCTGTCCGCGGCCGCGCTGGTCAAGATCGTCGCCGGGCGCAGCAAGACGGCCAAGCAGATCGCGGAGAAGGTCTGGGAGCGGTACCCGGTGGCCGGCGTGGTGATCGACCTGGGCGTGCAGGGTGTGCCGGAGGGCATCATCCCGCCGATCTGATCACTCGAACGGGAGATCGGTGGCGCTCGAACGGCGGCTTCGCCAACGTATGCGCCGGGTCAGGATCGACGCGTGGACGAACGCGCGCTCGAAGACCTCAAGTTCCAGGGTGATCCGCCCGCTGACGCGGTCATCGCCGAGCTGGTGGCCACCGGCGAGATCAGCCGGGTGAACACGCTGCTCGCCGAGTTGCGCGCCAACGACGAGCCCATCCCGGAACACCTGCCGCCGGTGGTGCGCGAGTTCCTCATCGCCACCGACAACCCGCCGCCGTGGACCGACCTCGCCAGGGTGAGTCGCGCGCAGGAGTTCTTCCTCGACGACGGCATGCACGTGGCCTCGGTGCTCTCCTTCGGCGCCATGGTCAACTGCTACGCCCAGCCGCGCCCGTCCAGGGTGCTGACCCTGACCCACCGGCTCAACCAGCCGCACCGCAGGCTGTCCGAGACCGCGCAGTTCGTGCTGAGCCTGATGGCGCCCAAGCCGTTCACCAGCGGCGGCTCCTTCGTGCCGGTGATCCAGAAGACCCGGCTGATCCACGCCGCGGTCCGCTACTTCATCGCGCGCTCGCCGGAGTGGGACCACGAGCGCGACGGGGTGCCGATCTGTCAGCAGGACCTGCTCGGCGCACTGCTCATCTTCTCCGTGCAGGTGATCATCGGCATGCGCCGGATCGGCATCTCCGTCACCGAGCAGGAGGCCGAGGACTACTACCACGTGTGGCGGGTCGCCGGGCACCTGCTGGGCATCCGCACCGAGGCGATGCCGGAAACCCTGACCGAGGCCGAAGTGCTCAACGCCACCCTGGTCGAGGCGAGTTACGGGCCGTCCGCGGAGGGCGTCGAACTGACCGCGGCGCTGGTCGAGCTGTACCGGAAACTCATGCCGGGCAAGGCTTTCGACGGGGTGGTGCCCGCGATGGTCCGGCAGGTGGTGAACCCGGAGGTCGCGGACTGGCTGCGGGTGCCCAAGCAGCGCGGCTGGGGCCGGGTGGTCGGGTTCGGCGTGCGGGTGATGCGGCGGCTGGAGCGGGCCGAGGACGAGAGCGAGGTGGCCCGGCGGGTGCTGGATCGTGCGGCGCGGTTGTTGTTGAGCGTGAACGTGCGGCAGTTGACCGACGGGCAGTCGACGGCGTTGACGATTCCGGCGGAGTTGCGGGAGAAGTGGGGCGCGGGGTCAGGCTGAGTGCTGTGGGCCGTCGACCTGTTCGGCCAGGCGCTGGAGGTACCCGGCGAAGCGTTGCCGGTCCGCCTCGGCCCAGTCCGCGGTCAGCTCGCCGAAGGCTTCCCGTTGCCAGTCCAGCGCGCCGGTCAGGAGTTCCCGCCCGGACCCGGTGAGCCGCGGCACCGTCCGCCGTCTGTCCACTTCGGACTCGGCGCGGGCCAGGTAACCCGCCGCGGTGGCATCCCGGACCAGGCGGCTGGCCCCGGAGTGGTCCAGGCCCAGCCGGTGCGCGATCTCGCCCACGCTCGGTTCCACCCCGCCGGTCACCGCGCTGTGCACGGCCTCCAGGGTGTGCACGTGCTGGACCTGGCGTTGTTCGCCCGCGGCCAGGCCGGCCCAGCGCCGGGACCAGAACCGCACCAGCCGGAACAACGCCGGACCGCCGTCATCGGAGCGCGCCATGGCTGTCAACCTATCCTAGACATGTGCGAATCGCACCCTTGTTGTGTGCGATTCGCACGCATATGCTGCGGGACCATGCCCATCACGCTGAACCACCTGATCATCCCGGTCACCGACCGCTGGGCCGGATCCCGTTTCCTGGCCCGGCTCATCGGCGACGAACCCGTTGCCGCCGGACCGTTCGCGGCCCTGCGGGTCAACACCGACCTGACCCTGGACTTCGCCGACGACCAGCCCCAGGCCGCCGGGCACTACGCATTCCTGCTCGACGACACCCGGTTCGACGCCCTGCTCGCTGTGCTGGCCGCCGACCCGGGAATCGACTACGGCTCGGGTGTGGAACACGGCTGGGACCGGCGGACCAACAGTCTCGGCGGTGGTCGCGGGGTCTACGTGTGCGATCCCAACGGCCACTCCTACGAGTTCTTCACCGCGGTGCCCTGATCGGCGGAGGAGAATCGCCGATTCTTCGCTTGGGCGAGTGGTCCTGTCCGTTCCGCTCGAAGTTGGCGGAATCTGTTGGTGTCGAGTTCGAGCGTGTCCGGTCCAGATCGCGTCTTCGCGGACGTCGTCGGGTTGAGTCGACTCAGAACGAACACCCATCATTCTGCCAACGAGCACCGACAGGCCCAACGATCCGCGTGGTGATACTGGCCCTTGTGCGAGGAGAATCCCCGCGCCGGCGCACACGACTCGAACGGCACCGACAACACCTCGGTCAATCTCATCCATCGTGTCGGCGAGCCAGTCTGCGAATGGATCGGATGCCCGGCGGTTGCTGGCCGAGTGGTCCGGCGTCCAGCGTCTCAATGTGGACTGGCATGGCGGAACGGAGATCGTTCTGCCTCGGTTGGCACGCACGCATCGCGGCATGGGCGGATGACCGTGGTTGCGGCATGATCGGATCATGACCGACCAACGCGACGACCTTCCCGTGCTGGTAGTCGACGGAGCCCGCTTCTCCGACTTCGATGGCTTCGCGCGTGAGTTCTCACGGCTGCTCCGCCACTACACGTGGCGGGGAAATCTGGATGCCTTCAACGACGTGCTCAGAGGAGGCTTCGGGACACCTGCGAACGGCTGGACTCTCAGGTGGCTCAACTCCGAACTGTCACGGTCGGTACTCGGCTACGAGGCAACAGTCCAACAGTTGGAATCACTTCTTTCCACCTGCGATCCGTCGAGTCGCCCGAGTGTCATGGCCAGGATCAGCAGCGCACGACTCGGGGAGGGGCCGACCCTGTTCGACGAAGTCATCGACATCATCCGCGACCACGGCCCCGGCGGTGACGAATCCGAGGATGGCGTCCTCCTGGAGTTGCTCTGACCGACCGGACCCTGCCGAAGCCCGCAACGACCCCTAGAAACCGCCTTGTCGTACCCAGTGTTGGCCGAACTGGTGCGCCCATTCGGCCAACACACCGCCCAGAACGGCCAACACAGCGTCCACAACGGCCAACACGCCGTGCGAGAACGGCCAACGGCGCTTGCCTGGGGCCGTGCCTGACTCAGGACAGCCGCAACTCCCGCCATACCGGCACCGCGCCGCCGGTTACGCACACCCAGGAGTGCACCGGGTTCGCCGCCGTGATCGCGGTGTTCACCCACACATCGCCGGGCAGGAAGCCGCCGCCGGTCGGCGCCGCGGTGCCGGAACCCTGTTGCTGCCAGCTGTTCGCGGTCCGGGTGGCGGTGATCTCGGACTGGTCCACCCGGATCCGGGATCCGGTGCCGCCGGGCGCGTTGTTGGTGATCGGCACGCTCGCCCGGGGCACCGCGCCGTCGAAGGACCACTGGGTGTTGGCCCCGGCGATGTGCAGGTATTCGGTGACCTCGCTGGGGGTGAACGCCGGATCGATGGTGATCACGTTGCCGGAGACGACAAATCGGTGCCGGTCCGGGCCGGTGTGCTCGACCTGGAGGTAGCCGTTGATCCGGTTGCGGAAGTGCTGGGGCGCGGGGTTGGTGTGGAAGGTGTTGCCCGCGATCACGCAGTCGCTGAGCAGTTGCACCGAGATCCGCAGCGCCTTGTTGTTGTAGGCGGCCTGGCGCCGTCCGGAGTTGGAGTGCGCGCAGTCGACGAAGGTGTTGTTGTCCACCTGGAGTCCGCGCCAGCGCCCACCTTCGATATAGAGTCCGGAGAACGCGCAGTCGTAGACGGTGTTGCCGGTGATCCGCACGTTGTCGTAGACCGCGTCCGCGGCGGTGGTGTTGTGGAAGGCGAAGGACAGCGCGCCGGCCCGCCGCTCCAGTTCGGTCAGGTACACGTAGTCCAGGACCACGTACTCCTGCGGGTAGCGGATGGTGTTGCCCGCCACCAGCAGGTTGCGGAAACCAATGCTGGGCGGGGGATTCTCGCCGGCGCCGCCCTTCTTCACCGCGAACACGCCGATGCCGCGCATGCCCTTGCCACTGGCCACGGTGCCGGTGTACTTCTCCGGCCGCAGCGTGACGTGGTTGCCGGAGATGGTCATGTCCTCGAAGCCGACCGTGGTGGTGTGCGTGCCGTAGCGGTGCGACCAGATCAGGATGCCGTCCCGGCTGGTCTCGATCAGGTTGTCCTGGCACAGATGCCGGTAGGTGGTGCCGCCATGCCGGGCGTTGCCGGTGATGTTGATCCCGATCTGGAACTTCTCGATCAGGTTGCCCTGCACCACGGTGTTGGTGGCGTGTGTCTCGATCGCGGTGCGCGGCGCCCTCTCCCAGTGCACGCCGTGGAACCTGTTGTGCAGTACGGTGAGCGAGGTGCAGGTGGCGTTGACGAAGGAGTGATCGTCCTCGGCCGCGCCGGTGCGGTTGCTCGCCTCGGTCCACAGGCAGTCGTGCACCGCGACGCTGCCGGAGTCGGCCTGGCCGGGGAAGTACAGCGACACCCGGGAGTCGGCGCGGTGCACGGTCAGGTGCCGCACGGTGATCCGGCCGAACTTCGGCGTGTAGGCATAGCTGGAGATCGAACTCACCAGCACCGGGACCTTCTTGCCGTTGGACTCGATCTCCACCGGCGCCTTGTTCTTCTCGCAGTTGTGATCGATGGTGAAGTTGGTGAAGCACACCAGGTCCGGCACCATCGCGCCCTCGGCGAAGCCCAGCACCGCGCCGTAGACGTAGGGCTTGTCCGGGGCTGGCTGGTCGGCGACCTTGAGCACCGAGGCCGGGCCGTCGCCGCGCACGATCAGGTTGCGGCAGGGCGGGATGGTCAGGATCGGCGCGGCGTGCCAGACCCCGGGCTTGGGCGCGATCAGGTAGGTGCCTGCGGGGATGTGCAGCACGTGGTTGTCGGCCAGCTTGTTCAGTGCCAGCTGGATCAGCCTGGCGTTCTCCACCGGGTCACCGCCGCCGGTGCGGTCGACCCCGATGGCGCCCAGGTCGACCACGCGCGCCGGCACCGGGTCGGCCGTCGCGGCGGCGGCCACCCCGGAGCCGGTCAGCGCGGTCGCGGACAACGCGGCCAGGCCGGTAAGCGCGGCACGCCGGGACGGCAACGACTGGTTCACGACAATCCCCCCTCGGGACAACATGGTCAGACACCGGGATCATGCCCGCGCGGTCGCGGATCTGAGCCGAATCTGGTCCCGATGGGGCAGGTTTTGCCGACCTGGCTTGACCGGCGGAAAATCGGTGCTACCCCTGGGCTCCGGGTGGGGCGCCAGACCGGCACCCCACCCGGGCACGGCTAGCGCAGCAGGTACGCGTCGATGATGGTCTGGTCGACAGAGTTGCCCGCCTGGTCCGCCGCGGTGGCCCGCAACGAGACCGACTTGGCGTTGTCCGGGTGGTACAACAGCGCGCGGCCGCCGAGCACCGGCGCGGTCTTCCAGGTGGCGCCCTGGTCGTAGGAGACCTGGACGACCTGCAGGCGTTGCCTGGAGCTGGTGCCCGCCTGGTTCTCGACCGAGACGGGCAGGGCGAACAAGCCCCTGGGGGCACTGCCCGCGTCGTCCAGGGCCGGGGTGAAGCGGACGGCGGAGACCGGGTGCTGGGTGACGCCCGGGGTCCGGTCGCCCTGGAAGGTCCAGCTGCCCATGACCTTGGTGGCCTGGGTGTGGCCGGTGCGGGTGGCCTCGGTGGTCACCCGGTAGGTGGCTCGTCCGGCCGGGATCACGAACCGGCCGACCCCGGCGTCGCGGGTCTCACCGAAGAGTTGACCGTCGCGGTACAGCTTGGTCGAGGCCGAGCTGGTGGCCGAGAAGCCCGCGTTGCCCGCGCCGTCGCTGAACAGCGGCAGCGCCACCACCATGAGGTCACCGCGTTGCTGCACCCACAGGTCGTCCCTGGTGTCCGGCAGCGCGGGCCCGAAAACGCCGCGGTACAAGGACTCCGCGTAGGTCCGGCCCGGAGAGTAGGACTTCACCGCGCCGGTGAACGACTGGTGGTTCTCGCCGGGCAGGCTCAGCCGACGGGACCAGTCGGCGTTCTCGCCGCCGTAGAATTCGGTGTACACACCGGGTTTCACCGCCGTCAGCGCACCCCAGCCCCAGTCGGCGCGGGCGTTGTGCGGCGCGGAGGTCAGTCCGACGTAGGAGTCACCGGTCACCGGGCCGAGATTCACCCGCACCGTGGCCAGGTCCGCGGGCTTGATCACCTTGGACAGTCCGGTGTGCACACCGCCCTTGCGGTACCAGGCCAGTCCGTACAGTCCGGTGGTCGTGGTCCAGTTGGTGTGCAGCCCGCCGGTGACCTCGCCGGCCGGGGCGTCCGGACCGACCTGGGCGAAACCGACATCGCGCACGTCCCCGCCACGGGAGAAACTGCTGATGGTGTACCGGTGCGGCCCAGCGAGCCGCCCGAAACCGATCTGCAGCAGGGACAATCGCGCGTCCGCCTCGGGCAGCGTGAGGTCGAGCGGTTTGGTCGTGCGGGCGTCGAGGGTGATCGTGGCCGGTCCGCTGACCCGCAGGTTCGGCGCGTTCAGCACGTCGTGCGCGTACGGCTCGCTGGTGGTCACCGAGCCGGAGAGCAGGTAGCGCCCGGCCGCGAGGCGCTGGATCAGCTTGCCGTTGTTGAAGCTGCCAGGGAACACCGCCTCGCCGCTGTCCACGTTGACCAGGAAGGCATTCGCGAAGCTCGGCGCCGCCCCGGTCCGGTCCAGCGCGGCGATGGTCACGTCGTAGCTCTCGACCTCAAGATCGATCTCGACCGCCGTACGCACGGACATCCCGCCGCCGGTGGCCAGTACCGCACCACCGAACTTGCCACCGTCCGGGGCCTTGCTCACCTCTGCTTTCACTGTGGCAGCAGCGGTTCCACCGGCGGGCACGACGATCTGGCTGGGGGACACGCTGAACACGCCGCCGCTGGTGTCCATCTTGAGGTCCAGGGTCACCGGCGTGCTGCCGCTGTTGGCGTAGCTGATCTCCTTGGTGACCGCGGGTTTGCCGGTGTGCGGCCACCGGTTGCCGCCCAGGCTCAGGCTGATCGGCCTGGTGGTGACGGTCTGCGTGAGCACCTTCGCCGAGTCCACCCGGCCCGCGCCTTGCTCGAACGGGGTCAGCCCCGGGGTCGGCACGCTGGAGCCGGTGAGCAACGCCTTCAGCTGGTCACCGGTGAGCCCGGAGTGTTGCTGGGCGAGCAAAGCAGTCGCACCGGCCACGTGCGGGGTGGCCATGGAGGTGCCGGACAGCCTGGTGTAGCCGTCGCCGACCGGCTCGCCGATCTTGCCGTCTGCGTGCCGGGCCGCCACGATGTCCACGCCGGGTGCGGTGAGGTCCGGCTTGATCATCCCGCCGCCCTTGCGCGGGCCGCGGGAGGAGAACTCGGCGAGCTGGTTGTCACGGTCTACCGCGCCGACGGTCAGCGCCGCGTCCGCGCTGCCGGGCGAGTGGATCGTGCCTGCCCGCGGGCCCGCGTTGCCCGCGGCGATCACGAACAGCGTGCCGTGCTTGGCGGACAACGTGTTCACCGCTTCCTCAAGCGGGTCCAGGTCCGGGGTGTCGAAGCCGCCGAGGCTCATGTTGACGATGTCCGCACCCTGCTCCGCGGCCCACTGCATACCGGCGATGATCCCCGAGTCCGCGCCGGATCCGTTGTCGGCCAGCACTTTCACGTCCAGCAGCCGGGCGTCCGGCGCGACCCCGCGGTACTTGCCGCCGGACTTCGCGCCGGTGCCCGCGATGGTGGAGGCCACGTGCGTGCCGTGGCCGTAGTGATCCAGCGCGTCGGGCGAACCGGAGAAGTTCTTGCCACCCACCTCGCGGTCGGCCAGGTCGGGGTGCGTGTTGTCCACCCCGGTGTCCAGCACTGCCACGGTCACGCCGCTGCCGGTGTACCCGGCCGCCCACGCGGTGGGCGCACCGATCTGCTGGACGCTGTGGTCGAGGGTGGCCTGGCGCTGCCCGTCCAACCAGATCTTGGCTATACCACTGGACTTCAGCGACGGGCCGGTCAGGTCGCGCCAGAAGGAGGCGGGGTCGACCTTGACCGCGGTGGCGTTGATGCTGGGCAGATCGAGCGCGCCCGCCACCCGGGCGAGGGGCCGTTCCGCGTTGGCGTACTTGACGATGAGCGGGAGCGGGCCCTGGTACGCACGCAGTTCGGTGACGTCGAAGAGCCGCCGGTCGATGACCTTGTCGGCGAGCAGCGGCGCCGCGTCCGCGGGGATCACGTAGGTGTGGCCCTGGGACTGGTAGCTGGTGAAGGTCTGCCGCTCCCGGCCGGGCGCGGGGATCAGCTGACCGGCGCCGCCGTTGGCGCCGGGGACGACCTTGTCGCCGGTGATCAGGGTGACCGCGGCGGCGGGGGCGACGGGGGCTGGAGCGGCCTGGGCGAGGGCCGGTAGCCCGGCTGAGACCAGTAAGGCGGAGAGCAGGAAGCCAGCACACAAACGGCGCACGAGTACCTCCAGGTAGGCAACGTCGCCGGAACCTAGTGGCCGGTGTCGGCCAGGTACAAGAGCCGTGCGGAGGGCTTCCGATCAACGCGCATCCTCTTGCGCTGTAAGGTGAGAGCGCTACCATCAGTCGTCCGCCGACGGCGCTGTTCGGGGGTCCGGACAGCGCCGTCGACGGCGGTCGGGTCAGTCGGTTTCCAGGGTCAGGTCGTAGCGGTTGAGCACCTCGCGGACCGGTTGGAAGTAGGTGCCGCCACCGTCCTTGCAGTTGCCGGACCCGCCGGAGAGCAGCCCCTGGGCGTCCGCTCGCCCGTGTTCGGGGCGGCTGACGAAGGAGCCGCCGGAGTCACCCCGTTCGGCGCAGGCGTCGGTTCGGGTCAGGCCGCGGACGACGTTGCCGTCGCCGTAGTTGGCGGTCTCGTTGATGGCCAGCACCCGGCCGCAGTGCCAGCCGGTGGTGGAGCCGGAGCGGCAGACCCGGCCGTTGACACCGACCACCGAACTGCCCTCGACGCGCACGTCCGAGCCCTCGTTGTAGCGGTCCACCTTGGACGTGATCTTCGCGTCGTCCTTGCTCACCCGGACGGTGCCGTAGTCGTTGCCAGGGAAGGAGGAACGGCTCACCGTGCCGATGGTGCCGCCGGCGCCGCGGACCGTGCCGCCGTGCCTGGCGCAGTGTCCGGCGGTGAGCACGTAGTGATCGTCGTCGTGGAACGCGCTGAACCCCACCGAACAGCGATGCCCGGAGAAGTAGAGTCCTTGTCCGCCAATGATGTCCCAGAGCAGCCGGGGTGCGGCGGCCACCCGGTCGACCCGGATGCCGGGGACGCCGCTGCCGTGGATCCAGGCCAGCCCGGCGGGATCGGCGCCGACCAGGCTGACCACAAGCTGGTTGGCGGGCAGGTCGACGTGCCACCCGGCGACCGAGTCGGGTGCGCCCGCCGCCCGACTGTCTAATGTGGACTGTAGTTGGCGTAGTCGGGACTCGCTGTGCCGCATGGTCTTCGGGATCGCGCCCGCCGCGCGAACCCGGGCCGAGTGGGCGGGGTCGGTGACGCCGACGACGAGCTTGCCCGTGTTCAGGTCCAGCCAGGAACCGGCGAAGCTGCCACCGAGCGCGGTGCTCAGTGCGGTCCGGGCGGTCTCCAGGGCGGCCGGTCCGGCGGATTCGGTCAGGGTGGCCGGGGCGGCCGCCGCGGGTGTGGCGAATGCGGCGGCACACAGTGTCACGGTGGTCAGGACGGCGAATGTGGACAGCGAAAGTCGACGCACGAGAGCCTCCGGAGAATGCGCGAAGTGAGAACGGATCTCGACGTTACGGCAGTCCGGGTAGGCGCAGGTAGCGGCTCATTGTGTAGCTGACCTGGGCTGATGTGCGGAAAAGTGGTGGACTCTTCGCTCGGACGGGTGAGGTGCATAAGCGGAGTGGTCGAAATCGCGGACGGTGTGCGCGGATTTCCCTGGGTATCGTCGTGAATTCCGCTCGAATTAGGTGATCGGGCGTTTGACGCGGTCCAGGTCCGCGCTGGACTTGTCCACCAGGGCCCGCATCGCGGCCTCGGCCGCCGCCGGATCCCCGGCCCGCACCGCCTCGTACACCGCGCGGTGGCTCGGCACCGGATCATCCGCCGGGTCCGCGCCGTGCACCAGGCGGTCCCTGGCGGCCAGCCCGATCGCGATCACCCGCTCGATCTGCACCAGGAAGTTGTTGTGCGTGGCCGACAACAGCGCCCGGTGGAACTCCAGGTCGGCGGCCACCATCTCCTCGGTGTCCGCACCGGCCGCGGCCATCCGCTCCAGCGCGGCGGCCAGTGCCTCCACCTCGATCGGGTTGGCCCGGCGGGCGGCCATCCGTGCGGCGGCGGGTTCGACCACCGCGCGGACCTCGGTCAGCTCGTCGAACAGATCGGCGGCCGCGGTGGTCGCGGTCTGCCAGCGCATCACGTCGGTGTCCAGCATGTTCCACGAGCTGCGTGGCTGCACGAAGGTGCCGCGCTTCTGCCGCGCGTCGATCATCCCCTTGGCGGTGAGCACCTTCAGCGCCTCGCGCAGCGCGGTCAGGCTCACGTCCAGCTCCGCGCGCAACGCGGGCAGGTCCAGGGTCTCGCCTTCGGCCAGCTCGCTGGACAGGATGCGGCTGGCCAGCACCTCGACGGTCTGGCCGTGCACGCCGCGGGGACGGTGCGTGGTCATGCCAGCACAGTAACGAGTCCTGGCCTCGGACGGGTTAATGCTCGTAAATTACGAATTAATCTTGACACCCGAGGTTCGGCTTGCGAGCCTGTGACCCCGGCCACCGTCCCCACAACGAGGTGCAGGCAATGATCGAGGTCAGTAGGCGGAACTTCCTGCTCGGAATGGGTGCGCTCGGCGGCGCCGCGGTGCTCGGCGGCTGCGCCACCTCGGCCTCCAGCGGCGCGGTGCAGCAGACCGAGGGTGCGGTGAGCATCCAGTCCAACCTGTCCGCCCCGGCGGCCAAGGCCGCGATCGAGGCGCTGGCCAAGGGCTTCAGCGACTCGGGTGCGGCCAAGGCGGCGGTGAACACGGTGGCCTCGGAGACCTTCCGCACCCAGTTGCCCAGCTACCTCACCTCGGCCACCCCACCGGACACCTACACCTGGTACCCCGGCTCGATCCTGGCCGGGTACGCGCGCAAGGGCCTGCTGCTCGACGTGGGCGATGTCTGGCAGGGCATGGGGGACTACAGCCAGTCCTTCCGCACGCTCAGCGGTGACGGCGCAGGCAAGCTGGTGTTCGTGCCCACCACCTACTACTGGTGGGGCTTCTTCTACCGCAAGAGCAACTTCGCCAGGTGGGGCGTCACACCGCCGACCACCTGGAGCGAGTTCCTCGCGCTGTGCGAAACCTTGCGCGGCAAGGGGATCGAGCCGATCGGGCTGGGCGCGGGCGGCGGCACCCAGTGGACCTCCTCGGCCTGGTTCGACTACCTCAACATCCGGATCAACGGCGCCCCGTTCCACCGCGATCTGCTGGCTGGCAGGGGCCGCTTCGACGATCCCAAGGTGGCCAAGGTCCTGGAGACCTGGAAGACCGTGTTGCCGCACTTCGACCCGCGTGGCACCGCGATCCCGTTCCAGGACGCCACCACCTCACTGTTGCAGGGCCGCACCGGGATGATGCTGATCGGCACCTTCTTCGCCGACGCCGCACCCAAGGAAGCCCTGGAAGACATCGACTTCTTCCAGTTCCCGATCCTGGACCCGGCCGTGCCGGTGGCCGAGGAAGCCCCCACCGACGGCTTCTTCGCCAGCTCCCGCACCCCGCACCTGGCCGCCACCAAGGAGTTCCTCAAGTACGCGGCCACCGCGCCCGCCCAGGAGCTGTACATCCGCAACTCCTCCGGCACCATCCTGCCCGCTCATCCGTCCGCAAAGGACACTGGCACCCCGCTGGTGCTCAAGGGCCGCAAGATGTTGCAGGACGCCAAGGAGCTGACCCAGTTCTTCAACCGGGACTCCAGCGACGCGTTACAGCCCACCGCGGACACCGCGCTGATCCGGTTCATCCAGCGCCCCAACGAGATCAGCTCCATCCTCACCGAGTGGCAGGCCGCCGCGCAGAAGGTGTGGAACTCCTGAGATGACCGTCCTCGCCGCCCCGGCGCGCTGGCGCCGACACCGGCTGCCACCGATCCTGCTGCTGTTCGTGTTCGTGCCGTTCGCGGTCGAGGCGTTCTGGGTGTTCTGGCCCGCGCTGCAAGGCTTCTACCTGTCCCTGACCTCCTGGGACGGCGTGTCCCTACCCACCTGGGCCGGGTTCGACAACTACGCCGAGCTGTTGTCCGACCCCACCTTCGGCACCGCCTTCGCCAACACCGCGATCTGGCTGGTGCTCTTCGGCGGGATCTCGGCCGCGGGTGGGCTCGCCCTGGCCATGCTGCTGCAACGGGAACGCAAGGGCGTCGGCTTCTACCGCGCCGCCCTGTTCACCCCGGTGGTGTTCTCCCTGGTCGCGACTTCGCTGATCTGGCAAGGATTGTACCAGCCGGACGGCCTGGTCAACTCGCTACTGGACACCGTCGGCCTCGGCGAATGGCAGCGGTCCTGGCTGGCCGATCCGGACACCGCGCTGTACGCGCTGCTCGCCCCGGCGCTGTGGCGGCAGCTCGGGTACGTGATGGTGCTGTACCTGGCCGGGCTCAAGGGGATCGACCCGGCGCTGTACGAGGCGGCCAAGCTGGACGGGGCCAGTCCGTGGCAGCAGTTCCGCTACGTCACCTGGCCGCGGTTGCGCCCGGTCAACTCGGTGATCCTGTCCGTGATCGTGATCGACTCACTGCGCTCCTTCGACGTGGTGTGGTCGATGACCAAGGGCGGGCCCTACCACTCCTCCGAACTGCTCAGCACCTACATGTACAGCACCGCTTTCCAGACCCTGCGGCTCGGTTACGCCTCCGCGCTGGCCGTGGTGATCTTCCTGCTGGCCTTCGGCGTGATCGTCACCTACCTGGTCCGAGTGCTGCGCGAGGAGGAATCGTGATCTCCCGCCGGGTAAGGACATTCCTCTTCCACGCGGGCGCGGGCACGCTGTCCGTGCTGTGGCTGTTGCCGATCGCGCTGGTGCTGGTGACCAGCATCCGCACCTTCGACGACGTGGCCACCAACGGCCTGGGCAGCCTGCCCGGCTCGTTCACCCTCGAACCCTTCGCGCAGGCTTGGGGCGAGGGCGGGGTGGGCGGCGCGATGCTGAACAGCCTCCTAGTAACCGTGCCCACCGTGGTGCTGTCCCTGGCACTGAGCGCGGCGGCGGCCTTCGCGCTGAGCCGGTACGAGATCCCGTTCCGGCGCAGCATCCTCCTGGTCATGCTGGCCGGGAACCTGTTGCCGCCGCAGATCCTGCTGGTGCCGGTGGCCAAACTGACCGAGGTGCTGGGCATCTACGACACGCTGACCGCGCTGGTCATCGTGCAGGTCGGGTTCGGGCTGGGCTTCTACACCTTTGTGCTGCAAGGGTTCCTGCGCGCGATCCCGAACGAGATCCAGCAGGCCGCGGTGATCGACGGGGCCGGGCCGATCCGGATCTTCTGGTCGGTCATCCTGCCGCTGGCCCGGCCCGCGCTGGCCGCGTTGAGCGCACTGGCCTTCACCTGGGTGTTCAACGACCTGCTGTGGGCGATCACGGTGTTGCGCTCCGGCACGGTGATGCCGGTGACGCCCGCGCTGCTCGGCCTGCAGGGGCAGTACGTGTCGACCTGGAACGTGATCGCGGCCGGGTCGGTGCTGGCGGCCATCCCGACGGTGGCGGTATTCCTGCGCTTCCAGAAGCACTTCATCTCCGGACTGGCGATCGGCGCGGTGAAATGACGACCTGGACACTCCGGCTGGCAACGACCTCCTACACGGTCGCACTGGCCGCCGACGGACGCTGGGCGGAACTGCATTCCTGGGGCCCGCACGGCATCGAGGACGGGCCGTCGCCGTTGCGCAATACCGGTGCGGTGCACTTCATCACCGAGGCCGACGCCGCGCCGATCGAGTACGCGCCACGCGGACTGCGCGCCTTCGGCGGCGCGGACCTGGAGGTGGCGGGGGAGACCTGGTGGGCCCTGGTCGAGGCCGAGTCCACTTCGGACACTCTGCGGCTGACCTTCGCCGACGAGCTGTCGGGGCTGTGGGCCGAGCTGTGTTACCAGGCGGTGCCCGGCCAGGACGTGCTGCTGCGCTGGGTCGAGTTCACCAACACCGGTCAGGACGAACTCGAACTCACCCGCCTCGACTCGGCCGGAGTCTGCATCCCGACCGGATCCGCCGGGGCCAGGCTGACCTACCTGACCGGCCAGTGGTCCCAGGAGTTCCAGCGCCGCGAACTCCTCCTGCCCGCCGGGCGGTTCGGCCTGCACAGCCGCTTCGGCGTGCCTGGACACGCCGCCGTGCCCTGGCTCGCCGTGCAGGACGCCGCCGAACCCGACGGCCCGGCCTGGGGGATTTCCCTTGCCTGGTCCGGTTCCTGGCAACTGGAAGCGGAGATCGAACCGGCCGGGTGGACCCGGGTGCACGCCGGACGGCTGCCACACCCCGGCCCGATCCGACTCGCTCCCGGTCAACGGCTGTCGACGCCCGAGCTGGCGCTGGCGTCCAGTGTGGACGGTCTGGACGGGCTGTCCCGGGTCTGGCACGCCTACGACCGCAGCCTGTCCCGGCCATGCACCCGCCCGGTGCTCTACAACTCCTGGGAGGCCACCGGATTCGACGTCGAAGGGCCGGGTCAGCTGGCCCTGGCCAAGGTCGCCGCGGACCTCGGGGTCGAGCTGTTCGTGGTCGACGACGGCTGGTTCACCGGCCGCCACGACGACACCGGCGGCCTCGGTGACTGGACCCCCGACGAATCAGCTTTCCCTGAAGGCTTCGGCGCGTTCGTCCAGCAGATCCGGGCCCTGGGCCTGGAGTTCGGGCTGTGGGTGGAACCGGAATCGGTCAGCCCCAAGTCCAAGCTCTACGCCGAACACCCGGACTGGGTCTACCGGATCGACGGCCGCCCGGCCGCCCTGATCCGCAACCAGCTCCTGCTCGACCTGGGCCGCGAGGAGGTCTACCAGTTCCTCCGGGACACCCTCGGCAAGCTCCTGGACGACTACCCGATCAGCTACCTCAAGTGGGACATGAACCGGCCGCCCACCGAACGCGGCGGCCCGGCCGGTGACCTGGACGCCGCGCACGTGGCCAACTACCACCGCCTGCTCGACCACCTGCGCGCGACCTACCCGCACGTCACCATCGAGGCCTGCGCCGGTGGTGGCGCGCGCACCGACCTGGCCACCGTCGCCCGCGCCGACGTGCTCTGGCCCAGCGACAACACCGGACCCCTGGACCGACTGTCCATTCAGGACGGTTTCCTGCTGGCGCACGCCCCGCACCTGCTCAGCTCTTGGGTCACCGACGCCCCCGGAATATTTGACCCGCGCCCGCGCTCACTCAAGTTCCGCTTCGTCACCGCCATGGCCGGGGTGCTCGGCATCGGCGCCGACCTCGGCGAGTGGACCGCCGGACAACGTGCCGAAGCCACCGAACTCATCGCGCAGTACAAGAAGATCCGCGGCATCATCCACACCGGCGTGGTGCACCGGCCGCGCGCCGACCGGGACACCGAGGCCGTGCAGTACACCGCCGGTGACACGGTAGTCGTGCTGGCCTGGAATACCGGCCGCCTGGACGGCGCACCCCTGGTGCCCGGCCGCTCCGCCCGCGTCCGCCTGCGCGGGCTGAACCCCCAAGCGTCCTATGTGGACCGGAACACCGGCGCCCGCTACTCGGGCGCGCACCTGCTGTACGCCGGGCTCCCCTTCGACTGGACCCCGGCCGACGACGCCGCCGTCACCGTGCTGGACACCCACCAACAACGAGAGGTGACCCTGCCATGAGAACCCTGTTACGGCGCGGCACGGCACTGGCCGCCCTGGCCATGCTCGCCGCGACGCTGCCCGCCGCCGCGTCGCCCGAGGAGGCCGCGCACACCAGTGCCGCGGTCGACCAGGGCGCGCCCGAGTACTACGACAGCGGCCTGGCCGACACCCCGTACATGGGCTGGAACACCTACTACGGCACCGGCGCGCCCACCGAGGCCAGCATCCGCGGGGTCGCCGAGCACCTGGCGACCAGCGGCCTGCGCGACGCCGGATACAAGATCATCTGGATTGACGGTGGCTGGACCGCGCCGCAGGCCCGCAACGCCGCCGGTGACCTGGTGATCGACCCGGTCAAGTTCCCCAACGGCTTCGACCAGCTGGTGGAAGACCTGCACCGCAAGGGGTTCAAGGCCGGGATCTACACCGACGCGGGCGCCTGGGACGGCAAGAACTGCGGCGTCGGCAGCGGTGGGTACTACGAACGCGACACCAAGCAGTTCGCCCGCTGGAAGTTCGACGCGATCAAAATCGACTTCCTCTGCGGCATCAACCAGAACATGAAGCCCGCCAAGGCCTTCGCCGAGTTCTCCGCCGCGGTGCGCAAGGCCGGGCGGCCGATGCTGCTCAACCTGTGCAACCCGGTCACCGACGCCTGGAGCGTGCCGCACGGCCCGGACCAGGTGGCGGGCATCTCCTACAGCTTCGGCCCCACCGTGGCCGACTCCTGGCGGTCCTCCACCGATGTCGCCTTCGGCACCCCGTATGAGGGGATCTGGCGGGACATGCTGCGCAACATGGACGACAACGCCGCGCACCCGGAGGCCACCGGACCCGGTCACTTCAACGACCCGGACTATCTGATCCCGATGCGCCGCACCGAGAAGGGCACCCTCGAACTCAACGAGGAGGAGTCCACCACCCAGTTCGTGATGTGGGCGCAGATGGCCGCGCCACTGATCATCGGCTCCGATCCGCGCACCCTGCCCGAGTCGATGATCCGCACCCTGCGCAACCCGGAGATCCTCGCGGTCAACCAGGACCGCCGGGCCATCCAGGGCGTGCGGATCGCCAACAACGGCAGCACCGACGTCTACAGCAAGGTGCTCTCCCGCCCCGGTGAACGCTCGGTCGTGCTGCTCAACCGCGGTGATCAGCCCGCCGAGATCACGGTGAAGTTCGCCGACGCCGGACTTCAGGGCGAGGTCGCCATCCGCGATCTGCGGGCCCGCGCCGACCGCGGCAAAGCCACCGGCTCGTACACCGCCACCGTGCCCGCGCACGGCACCGCCATGCTCAAGCTGCGTGGCGCCGAACTGGCCCCCGGCGAGTCCCTCGCTGGCTCGGCCTCGGCCAGCCCCGCCCTGGTCCGCTTCGATGACACCACCGCGGTCGCCTTCCAGCGCAACGAACACGGCGTCCTGGAACAGCAGCTCCGCACCGGCGACAAGTGGTCGCAGCGCTGGATCCCGCTCGGCGGCCCCACCGGCGGCCGTTTCCTCGGCCAGCCCGCCGCCTACGCCAGCGCGGGCAATCGGATCGACGTGTTCGTGCGCGGTCTGGACAACGCCGCCTACCGCCGCACCTCCCGCGCGGGAGTGTGGGGGCCGTGGCAGCGACTCGGCGGCAGCCTCACCGACTCGCCCAGCGTGGCCTTCACCAGCCCGGACAACTGGAGCCTGTTTGGCCGCGGCGCCGACGGCAAGATCTGGACCCGCACGGCCGACTCCGCGTGGACCAGCATCGGCGCCCCCGGCGACAAGCCCACCTACGGCCGCCCCGGCGCGGCCGTGGTCTCCGACGGCACCTTCGTCGCGGTGCGCACCGCCGAGGACGCCGTCTGGGTCCGCCAGCGCGACACCGCGGGCAACTGGGGCGCGTGGACCGGCCTGGGTGGCGTGATCAGCGGCAGTCCGACGCTACTGTCCACACAGGACAGGATCTACCTGTTCGCCAGGGCAGGCGACTACACGCTGTGGCAGGTCAACCGGACCGACGGCAACTGGGGCGGCTGGTTCAAGCGAACCGAGTTCGCCAGCAACACCGTTGTCGGCGCGGTCGGCGCCGCCCCTGGCGCGAACGGCTCGGCCTGGCTGGTGCACCGCGGACCGGACAACCGCGTGTCCCAGTCCAGGCTGTGAAAGGGGAGTAGCCATGTCGGGACGGTCGCGGTGCGCGGTGGTCACCGGAGCGGCGGCGGGCATCGGCGCCGCGACCGCCCGACGTCTGGCGGCAGCGGACTACCAGGTCATCGGCGTCGACCTGGTCGCGTCCACAATGGACAACGGCACCCACCCGCTGGTCGGCGACGTGGCCGCCGAGGACACCTGGCGGCGGGTGCTGGAACTGGCCGATGACCTGGCCGGTGGGGTGGACGCGCTGGTGTGCAACGCCTTCACCGTCACCGTGCGCCCACTGCACGAGCAGAGCAGGGCCGAGTGGACCCGGCAGCTGGAGGTCAACCTCACCGGCGCCTACCTGGCCGCGCACACCTGCCTGCCCACGCTGATGCCCCGGCGCGGCGCGGTGGTGCTGGTGTCCTCGGTGCACGCGCACTTCGGCATTCCCGGCCACCCCGGCTACGCCGCCAGCAAGGGCGGACTGGTGTCACTGGCCCGGCAGCTCGCGGTGGAGTACGCGCCGGAGGTGCGGGTCAACGCGGTGCTGCCCGGCCCGGTGCTCACCGCCGCCTGGGACCGGATCAGCCAGGCCGACCGGGAACGCAGTGCCAGGGCCACCCCGGCCCGGCGGCTGGGCGAGCCCGCCGAGGTGGCGGAGGTGGTCAACTTCCTGCTCTCCCCGGCGGCCAGCTTCGTCACCGGGGCGGAACTGGTGGTCGACGGCGGCTGGTCAGCGGCCAAGGATTCATCATGAGGGGGATAGAGTGAAGATCACCGGGATCGAGACCTTCCTGGTCGCGCCGCGCTGGCTGTTCCTCAAGATCAGCACCGATGAGGGCCTCGTGGGCTGGGGCGAGCCGGTGGTGGAGGGCAGGGCGGAGACCGTGCGCGCGGCCGTGCACGAGCTGTCCGAACTGGTGCTCGGCCAGGATCCGCTGCGCATCGAGGACCACTGGCAGGTGTTGCGGCGCAGTGGTTTCTACCGCGGCGGCCCGGTGCTCTCCAGTGCGCTGTCCGGCTACGACCAGGCGCTGTGGGACATCGCGGGCAAGGCCAGGGACTGCCCGGTGCACGAACTGCTCGGCGGCCCGGTGCGTGACCGGGTGCGGGTCTACTCCTGGGTGGGCGGCGACCGGCCGGACGGCATTTTCGACGCCGTGACCCGGCAGGTCGAGGCCGGGTACACCGCGGTGAAGATGAACGTGGCCGGACCGCTCACCGCGATCGACACCCCAGCCCAGGCCAACGCCGCCCTCGACCGCGCCCGGCAGGCACGAGAAGCCCTTGGCCCGCACGGGGATCTGGCCATCGACTTCCACGGCCGCACCAGCCCGGCGATGGCCCGGCGACTGGTGCGGATGCTGGAGGAGGTGCAGCCGATGTTCGTCGAGGAGCCCGTTCTGCCTGAGCTGCAAGGCAATGCGCTGGCCTCGGTGGTGCAGGCCAGCACGGTGCCGGTGGCGGTGGGGGAGCGGCTGTACTCGCGCTGGGAGGTCAAACCCGCGCTGGACGCCGGAGTCGCGGTCCTGCAACCGGATCCCTCGCACGCTGGCGGCATCTCCGAGTTACGCCGGATCGGCGCGCTGGCCGAGATCTACGGCGCCAGCATCGCCCCGCACTGCCCGCTCGGCCCGATCGCACTGGCCGCCAGCCTGCAGATCGCCTTCGCCACCCCCAACTTCCTCATCCAGGAACAAAGCCTGCGCCTGCACTACAACACCGGCGGCGAACTCCTGGACTACCTCCTGGACACCACCCCGTTCGACTTCGTCGACGGCCACGCCCGCCGCCCGCTCGGCCCCGGCCTGGGCATCGAGATCGACGAGACCGCGGTCCGCCGCGCCGCCGAGACCGGCCACCAGTGGCGCAACCCGGTGTGGCGGCACGAGGACGGCAGCCTGGCCGAATGGTGACCGAGGCGATCTGGCTGGACAACGGCTTGCTGCGGCTGGGTTTCCTGCCCGCACTCGGTGGCCGCCTGCTCTCCCTGCGGCATGAGGGCGTCGAGGTGCTGTGGCGCAACCCGAGGCTGCTCGACGACGAGCTGCGACCCGTTGGCGGGCACCGGTTCGCGCCCAACTCCGGGGAGATGGGCGACTGGGTCAACTACGGCGGTGACAAGACCTGGCCCGCCCCGCAGGGCTGGTCCGGCGCGCACGAATGGCCCGGCCCACCCGACCCGGTGCTGGACTCCGGCCCGTACACCGCCGCCGTTGACGGCCTGTCCATCACTCTGGCCAGCGGCCACGACCCGCACACCGGCCTGCGCCTGACCCGCCGCTTCACCCTGCACCCCAAGGATTCCGGCTACTGCCTCGACCTCACCGCCACCAATTCCGGCGCGCACCCGGTCCGCTGGTCGCTGTGGAACGTCACCCAGCTCCCGGCCGGAACCGTCCACATCGGACTCACCGGCCACCCGGAACCCCGGGTCCGCGACCTGATCACCACCACCCACCCGGTCGAACACCGGATTGACGGCGACCTGGTGACCGTGCCCAGTCAGGCCACCGTCGGCAAACTCGGCTTCCCCGGCAGCGCGGGCTGGGTGACTCACCACGGCCGCCGCTCGCTCACCCAGCGGTTCACTGTGGACAGTGCAGCCGAGTACCCGGACGGCGGCTCACCCCTGGAAGTGTGGCTGGAATCCCCGCTGCCCGAACCGATCGCCGCCCTGGGCAACCTCAACCCACCGGATGAGATCGTGGAATGCGAGATCCTCGGCCCGCTCACCACCCTGGCGCCGGGCGCGTCCACCGGGTTGCGGATCGAGGTCAGCGTGGCGGATCCAGCCTGAAGCACACCATCCCGTCCCGCAGGGGGTGCGCACCGCCGCCTACCGCTGAGGTGACCTGGTTCACAGCGCGTGTCCGATGAGTTCTGCGCCGCAAACCCGTCCATGCTGGTGAAGGCGTCGAACAAGGAGATGGACCATGACCGGCACCACTGGCTACGCCCCGCTGTCCGACCTGGCCGTGTACTACGAGATCCACGGCGCGGGTAGCCCGCTGGTCCTGCTGCACGGCGGGGCGCTCACCATCGACCTGTCCTTCGGGTCGCTCGTGGGCTCCCTCGCGCAGCAGCACCAGGTGATCGCGATCGAGCTGCAGGGCCACGGCCACACCGCCGACCGGGAGGTCGCGGGCAGCATCGCAGGCTTCGCCGCCGACGTGATCGGTGTGCTGGACCACCTGGGCGTCGAGCAGGCAGACCTGTTCGGTTACAGCCTCGGCGGCCTGGTCGCCGCCCAGGTCGGCCTGGACTACCCGGACCGGGTGGGCAAGCTGGCGCTGGCCGCCACCCACTTCCACCCGGACGGGTACAAGCCGGAGATCACCGATCCGGCGCAGACCTCCGACCTGCTGCCCACCGAGGCGGACTTCGCCGCGATGGTCACCGCCTACCGAGCGGTCGCCCCCGACCCGGATCACTTCAACAAGTTCCTGGAGAAGCTCCAGGTCACCGTGCACGGCTGGGCGGGCTGGACGCCGGAGCAGCTCGGCCGGATCACCGCGGAGTCGCTGCTCATCGTGGGCGACAACGACTTCATCCGGCTGGACCACGCGCTCGAGTTCCACCGGCACCTGCCGAACGCGCAGCTGGCGGTGCTGCCGGGGACCACGCACATGGAGGTGGTGCGCCGGGTGGACCTGGTGCTGCCGATGCTGACCCGCTTCCTGGGCTGAGCGCGCAGGTCGCTCTCCTGAGCTTGCAGAAACGGACCGTGGTCCGCTACCTTCGGAATCAAGCGGACCACGGTCCGAATATCTGAGGGAGCGAACCATGACCGCATTGATCACCCGGGACGAGCTGCGGGCCGCGATCGAACACCGGTCCGTGCTCGTGCTGGACACCCTGGGCGGCGAGTACTACGCCCAGCAGCACCTGCCGGGCGCGCTCGAACTGGTGCTGGCCGACGTGGAGGCGAAGGCGGCCGGGCTGCTGCCGGACCGGGACGCGCCGATCGTCACCTACTGCACCGGTCCGACCTGCCCGAACAGCGGCCAGGTCGCCGACCGGCTGACCGCGCTGGGCTACACCAACGTGCGCAAGTACCGCGAGGGCATCCAGGACTGGGTGCGGGCCGGCCTGCCCGTGGCGAGCACCCGCGGCTGAGCCGTCCGCGCCCTGGCCGGGATTCGGACTAAGGTCCCCTTGCTATGGGAGAGCAACCGGAAACCGAACTGCTGCAGATCGGCCAGAGCCCGCCAAGGGAGCGCGCCGACGCCGCCCGGAACCGGCTGAAGATCCTGGCGGCCGCGGCCGAGTTGTTCGAGCGGCACGGCGTGCACGGCGTGTCCATGGACCAGATCGCCGCGGCCGCCAAGGTCGGCAAGGGCACCCTGTTCCGCCGCTTCGGCGACAAGGCCGGGATGGCGGCGGCCCTGCTGGACGCCAGGGAACGCGACCTCCAGGGCGCGATCATCAGCGGCCCGCCGCCGCTGGGGCCGGGTGCGGCGGCGGGTGATCGCCTGCTCGCCTTCCACCGCGCCTACGCCGAGTTCCTGGAGATCAACCTGGACCTGGTGCACCTGTCCGAGACCGCCAGTCCGGGCGCGCGCTACCGGGTCGGCGCCTACCGGTTCTGGCACCGGCACGTCGTCATCCTGCTGACCGAGGCCCGGCCGGCGCTGGATGCCGACTACCTCGCGCACGCCCTGCTCGCGCCGCTGGCGGCCGACCTGCGTCAGGCGACCAGGGCCGAGTTCGACCTGGCGCGGGTGCTCGCCGGTGGCGAGCGGTTGGTGCGGGCGGTGCTCGACGGCACGGTGTGACGACCCCACACCGTGTTGGCCGTTGTCGTACGGTGTGTTGGCCGTTATGGGCGGTGTGTTGGCCGATTGGTGTGCCAGTTCGGCCAAGACTGGGTACGACAACGGCCAACACGCCGGCGGGTTGCGGGCCGGGACTTGCTGTCCGGGCGGATTCGCCTAGCCCGTCCGGGCGGTCGGTAGGCGTGCTTGACCGGGAACGGCCACCGGGACGGACCGTTCGGGTAGGGGCGTATGACCGTTCGGACAGCCTCGTCCGCCGCGGGCCCGGGGCCGGGTTCGCCGGGACTAGGGTGGGGTTCGTGGGCGGCCACCCCACACGCCCGTCACCCGTGGTGGCCGCCTGCTTTTCCGCCGCGGGCCGGGATTCCCGCTCAGTCCACGATCGCGCCGCAGCTGATGTTGATCGGCGATCCGGTGATCGTGCGCGCGTGTTCCGAGGCCGCGAACGCCGCCACCCGCCCCACATCCTCCCGGGTGGCCGCCCGCTTGAGCATCGTCCCGTCCACCATGCCTTGCAGGATCTCGGCCATCGCGGGGTCGCCCGCCGGGACGGAGTCGATGATCCCCGAGGTCAGCAGGGTGACCGCGCGGATGCCGTATTTGCCCCACTCGTTGGCCATCGCCCGGCGCAGCGAGTCCACCGCGTCGAAGGCGACCTGCAGCCCGCCCAGGTGGTAGCCGGGCACCGGGTCGCCCTTGCCGCCGAAGGTGAGGATCACGCCGGAGCGTTGCCGGATCATGTGGCGGGCGGCGGCGCGGGAGGTGATGAAGGTGGTGCGCACCGCGGTGTCCACCACCGTCATGACGTCCACTGTGGACATCTGTTCCAGGGGGATGCCCTGGACGTCGCCGTGGGTGATCAGGTTGAAGGAGATGTCCAGGCTGCCGAACCGTGCGGCGACCTCGGCGGCGTGCGCGTCCACCGCGGGCTCGTCCAGCGCGTTGACCACGGCGGTCTCCGCCCGGCCGCCCTCGGCGCGGATGGTCTCCGCGAGCGCGTCCAGGCGGGACTGGGTGCGGCCGGTGAGGTGCACGGTGGCGCCCTGGCGGGCGAATTCGGCGGCCACCGCGCTGCCGATCTGGCCCGCGGCGCCGTAGATGACTGCCTGCTTGCGTTCCAGCAACATCAGGCCAACCTACCGCGCTGGCGGGCGAATGCCCCGGAACTCCCAGTCCCCGCCCAGCGCGGTCGAGCGCACTTCCTCGGACTCGGTCGGCTGCGCGCCCACATCGGCGCGTACCGGCTCCGGCCCGGTGACGATCCGGTTGCGCAGCACGCCGAGCCCCTCCACCTCGACCTCCACCACATCTCCCGGTTCGACCGGGCGGGAGTTGGCCGGGGTGCCGGTGAGCAGCACATCGCCGGGGATCAGGGTGATGGTGCGGGCGATGTCGGCGACCAGGTAGTGCATGTCCCACCGCATCTCGTCGGTGTTCCCCTCCTGCACCACCTCGTCGTTGACCAGGGTGCGGATCCGCTTGCCGTGGAAGTCCCAGTCCGGCACCACCCCCGGTCCGATCGGCGCCAGGGTGTCGGATCCCTTGACCCGCAACATGGATCCGGCGTCGGTGTCCCGGAAGTCGTGCAGCCCGTAGTCATTGGCCACGGTGTACCCGGCGATGTAGTGCCCGGCGTCGGCAGGCGCGATGTTGCGGCAGGTGCGGCCGATCACCACCGCGATCTCGCCTTCGTAGTTGAGGAATTTGCAGCCCGCCGGTCGCACCACATCGCCGCCGTGCGCGTTGAGCGCGGACACCGGTTTGTGGAAATACGTTGGCGCGTCAGGCAATCGGGTGCCGAACTCCTCGACCCGGCTGCGGTAGTTGAGGTGCACCGCGACGATTTTGCTCGGCTGTACCGGGGCCAGGTGCGCGGCCTCGGTGACGCTGATCGCGCGGCCGTCCCTGGACACCAGGCGGTCACCGATCCGGTGCACCTCGGTGACCACGCCGTCGAGCAGGATGCGGCGGTACTCCACGGTGCTCACCCTTCCGCTCCGTCGCCGGTCCAGCCGCCGGCCGGCCGGTCGAACCAGATGTGCGCCTGTCCGGTGCCGATGGCGTTCTCGTAGGCGGAGAACAGCCTGCCGGGCGCGGTCCACCGGTGCTCGCCGAGTGCCCCGGCCAGCATCAGATAGTGCGCGAAACCCGCCTCCGGCTTGAACTTGCGGAACTCGGCCATGGTGTCCAGCACCCGGGCGTGATCACCCGCGCCGAACCAGTCGATGCGCTCCAGATCGGCCTTGGCCGCCTCGGGGGTGAAGATGTGCTCGACCCCGGAGGCTTCATGATCGCGGAGTTGCCGCAGTGGCCAGAACCGGTGCGAGAGCGCGCCGGAGGCCAGTAGCAGCACCTTGCGGTCGGTGGCCGCGATGCCGTCGGCCAGCGCCCGGCCCAGCCGCAGGTTGTCCTCCTCCTCCGCGGTCTGGCAAACCCCGATGGAGATCCAGCGTTTCCCTGGCGCGCCAAGGTAATGCCACAGGTTGACGGTGGCGTAGTAGATCGGCAGGTAGTGGTCGGCGATCGGGGTGATCCAGGTGCCCCTGGACTCGCCGTGCGCCGCGATCGCCTGCGCCAGCTCGGGATCGCCGGGAAAGTCGTAGGGGATCCGGCACATGCCGCGGGGCAGTTCCTCGGAGGTGAACAGCCCGGCGCGGTGGTCCTGCGCGGTGACCACGAACTCCACCGTGGTCGCCCAGTGCGAGTCCAGCACCACCACGGTGTCGTAGTCGAGCACGTCGAAGACCTCGGCGCGCAGCCGGTGCAACCCGGCGACCAGCGTGGTGTCCTTGCCGTTGTTCAACTCCCGCCGGATGCTCTCCGCCAGCATGATCGTCGGCACGTGCGAGAGCAGGCCCGCGCCCACCACCTCACCCACTACTTCCCCCAGCCACTCGGTGCGAACACGGTGTTCTTGACATCGCAGAAGAAGTCGAAGCTCCAGTCGCCGCCCTCGCGCCCGATCCCGGACTCGCGGCTGCCACCGAAGGGCGCGCGCAGATCACGCACGAAAAAGCAGTTCACCCACACCGTCCCGGCGACCAGGTCGTGGGTGAGGCGTTCGGCGCGTTCCGGATCACCGGTGACCACGGCCGCGGCCAGGCCGAAGCGGGTGTTGTTGGCCAGCGCCACCGCCTCCGCCTCGGTCCGGAACCGTTGCAGCGTCAGGACGGGACCGAACACCTCCTCGGTGAGGATCTCGCTGCCGGGCGCCGCGCCGGTGAGCAGGGTGGGCCGGTAGTAGAGGCCGCCGAGGTCGGTGTTGGGGCCGCCGCCGAGCAACGCGGTCGCGCCCTCGGCCAGTGCGCGCTGGACGAAGCCGTCGATCCGGTCGAACTGCCGCTGGTGGATCTGCGGGCCGAGATCGGTCTCCGGCAACCGCGGATCGCCCTGCTTGAGCTGACCGGCCTTGGCCAGGAACCGGTGCAGGAACTCGTCGTGGATCTCCTCGGCGACCAGCAGCCGGACCGCGGACAGGCACACCTGACCGGCGTTGTCGTACTGGCCGACCGCGAGGTCCACGGCCAGGTCCAGGTCGGCGTCGGCGAAGACCAGCAGCGGCGATTTCCCGCCCAGCTCCAGCGACACCGGGGTCAGCGTGGCGGCCGCGTTGGCCGCGATGTCGCGCGCGGTGGGCACCGAGCCGGTGAAGCTGATCCGCCGCACGCCAGGGTGCCGGGTCAGCGCGTCACCGGCCTCCGCGCCCAGGCCCTGCACCACGTTGAACACGCCCGCGGGCAGTCCGGCCGCGGCGGTGATGTCGGCCAGCAGTGAGGCGGTGACCGGGGACCATTCGGCGGGCTTGTGCACCACGGTGTTCCCGGCGGCCAGCGCGGGCGCGATCTTCCAGGTGGCCAGCATCAGCGGCGCGTTCCACGGGGTGATCAGCGCGCACACCCCGGCCGGGTCCCAGCTGATCCGGTTGCGGTGGCCGCGGGTGTCCAGATCGTCCCGGTGCAGGCCGTCGGTGAGCCAGTCGGCGAAAAAGCGGAAGTTGTGCGCGGCCCGGGGGATCACCCCGCGCAGGTGCGAGCGCAGCAGTGCGCCGTTGTCCAGGGTCTCGGCCGCGGCCAGTTCATCGAGGCGGGCCTCGATGCCGTCGGCGATGGCGTGCAGCAGCCGGGCGCGCTCGGCCCTCGGCGTCCTCGCCCAGCCGGGGAAGGCCTGCTGGGCGGCCTGGACCGCCGCGTCGACCTGCGCGGCCCCGCCCCGGTCGAACTCGCCGATCAGCGTGCCGTCGATGGGGGAGCGGTCGGTGAAGGTCGCCGCGGAGCGTTGCCTGCGGCCGCCGATCCAGTGTCCCGGGTCCACCGCGAGCCCGGTCTGCTGTGGCATTTCGCTGCCTCCCGGAATATCGTTTGGATCCAAACGATACGGAGTGTGGCCGGGCCGGTCAAGAGTGGGAGGACGCGGTGCTGACACGGGATCGGTGGATCGAACGGGCCAGCGGGGTGCGGCATCCGGCGGGGGTGTTCCTCGGCGGGGAGTTCGTCCAGGCGGAGGAGTCGTTGCCGGTGTTCTCGCCGCGGGCGAACGGGTTGGTGGCCGAGGTCGGCGCGGCCGGAGCGTCCCAAGTGGACAGAGCAGTGCTGGCGGCACGCGCGGCCTTCGAGCGCTGGTCCCGATCGGGGCCCAAGGTGCGCGCAGCCTACCTGTTCCGCCTGGCGGAACTCATCGAACGGGACGCCGAGCCACTGGCCCTGCTGATCTCCCTGGAGATGGGCAAGCCGATCCGGGAGGCCCTGGACATCGAGATCCCGGCGGTGGCCCGGACTTTCCGCTGGTACGCCGAACTCGCGGGCAAGGAACCGGGCGAGGTCGCCGACACGGATCCGAGTGCGCTGGCCCTGGTCACCCGCCGTCCGGCCGGGGTGGTGGCCGCGGTGACCCCGTGGAACTTCCCACTCACCATGGCCGCCTGGAAACTCGCCCCCGCCCTGGCCGCCGGCAACACGGTGCTGCTCAAACCCGCCGAACAGTCCCCGCTCTCCGCCCTGCGCCTGGCCTCCCTGATCGCCGAGGCCGGTTTCCCGGACGGCGTGGTCAGCATCCTCAACGGCCCCGGCCCGGTCACCGGCGCCGCCCTGGGCCGCCACCCCCGCGTCGACGTGCTCACCTTCACCGGCTCCACCGCCGTCGGCCGGGAATTCCTGCGCTACGCCGCCGACTCCAACCTCAAACGGGTCTGGCTGGAACTCGGTGGCAAATCCCCGAACCTGATCTTCGCCGACGCCCCCGACCTGGCCGCCGCCGCGGACACCGCCGCCTGGGCGATCTTCTTCAACGCCGGCCAGATGTGCACCGCGGGCTCCCGCCTGCTGCTGCACCGCCCCATCGCCGAGGAAGTCCTGACCCGCATCGCCGAACGCGCCACCGACTACACCCCGGGCGACCCCCTGGACCCGGCGACCCGGATGGGCCCACTGGTCAGTGCGAAACAGCGGGACGCGGTCCTGGCCCACGTCGACCAGGCCGTCGCCGAGGGCGCGGAACTCGCCCTGGGCGGCACCCCGGACGGCCTGCACTTCCCGCCGACCGTGCTCACCGGTCTCCGCCCGGACCAGCGGATCGTGCGCGAGGAGGTCTTCGGCCCGGTGCTGTCCGTGCTCACCTTCGACACCGAGGACCAGGCCGTCGAACTGGCCAACGACACCGGCTACGGCCTGGCCGCCGCGGTCTGGACGGCCGATCTCGGAGTGGCGCACCGGGTGTCCCGGCGGCTGCGCGCGGGCACGGTATGGGTGAACTGTTATGAGGAAGGGGACGAAAGTGTGCCGTTCGGTGGGATAGGACTTTCCGGGCACGGCCGCGACAAATCCCGCCACGCCCTGGACAAGTTCACCGACCTGACCACCACCTGGATCTCTCTGCCATGAACCGACCGCGCGTGATCATCCCCGCTCGCTTCGCCGCGAGAGCCTCGGCGCTGCGCTACGCCGCCCTGGTCACCGCTCGCGCGCTGTCCGCCGCGGTGCTCCGGGCGGGCGCGGAACCCCTTGCCGTGCACCCGGATTCGCCGGATGACCTGGAGCAGCGGTTCGGTTTCGCCGACGGTGTGCTGCTGCCCGGCGGCGGTGATCTGGACCCGGGTTGCTACGGCCAGCGGGTGGTCAGCGACACCGTGTACGACGTGGACGCCGAACAGGACCTGTTCGACCTCGCCTTGGCCGAGTGGGCGCTGGCCAGCGGACGCCCGCTGTTCGCGGTCTGCCGCGGCCTGCACGTGGTCAACGTGGCCCTGGGCGGCACCCTGGAACAGGACATGGGACCCGGCGCGCACCGCAACCTGGTGCACGGCATCACCACCTGCGAGGGCCCGATGACGGTGTCCTGCTTTCACCACCAGCGCATCGCCACCCTGGGCCGCGGACTCTCACCGATCGCCTTCGCCAAGGACCGCACCATCGAGGCGGTGCGCGCGGTGTCGGCACGCGGCTGGTTCCTTGGTGTGCAATGGCATCCGGAGGACACCGCGCACACCGACCCGGCCCAGCAACGGCTCTTCGCCGAGTTCGCCGCGGCCTGTCAGACCCGCTCGGCCAGCACGCTGCCGCCGTCCCAGGTCGCGCCGAGCTGGTTGTAGTAGGCGCCGATCGGCTCCTCCACGGTCAGGTCGGCCAGTTCCTCGGTCGGGGCCTCGAACAACCGCAACTCCGCGGTGCCCCGCCAGGGCTGCCCGGCCTCGCCCGAGGCGGCCCCGGAGGCGACCAGCTGAGCCAGCGCGTCCGGCGTGCCGCGTTCGATCCCGGGCAGCCAGCGGTGGTGCGCCATCGGGTGGCCGTTGACAAAACCGTTGCGCTGCGCCGGTTCCACCAGTTCCACCACGGCCTCGGCCAGTCGCCGGTCCGCCGCGGCCAGCGTCGCGCCGAAGCGGGCCCCGGCCTCGATCCGCGGCGCCGGACCGTGCGGGTGCGGGCGGGTCTGGTGGATGCTGCCCAGCTTCTTCGGATAGCCCTGGTGCAGGCCGCGGGCGATGGCGAAGTCCTTGTCCACCCAGATGTAGACGCACCGCGAGTAGATCCGGCCGCCGAACTCGCAGCGCACCACCACGAAGCATTCCTTGTACTGACTGCGCACCGGGTCCAGCAGCTCGGCCCGACCGTCCGAACAGGACTGCCAGTCCGCCCAGATCACCGCCACCGCACCGGGATCCACCGGCGCTGGGTTCAGCGGCGGCGGGAGCAGGGCGGCGACCTTGGCCGGATCGGTGCGGTACTCCACGGTGAGCAGATCGCCGGAGTAGTGCCACGGCGGCGGCGGCACCAGCGCGGCCCGGCCGCTCGGCGTCCGCGGGTAGAGGAATCCCTGCATACCCCCGTTATATCGTTTGGACCCAAACGACACAACGGGGGTAAATGCGCGGACGCGGTGTCAGGGATGGGCGAGAATGCGACCATGACCACGGTGTCGATCACCAGCGGCGCTCTGCGCGGCGTCCTGAGCAGCGGCGTCCGCGCCTATCTCGGCATCCCGTACGCCGCCCCGCCGCTCGGCGAGCTGCGCTTCGCCGCGCCCGCGCCGGTGCTGCCGTGGACCGGTGTCCGGGACGCCACCGCCCCCGGCCTGGCCGCGGTGCAGGACCCGGCGCCGAGCAGGCTGGTGCCCAAGGCAGTGCCCGGCTTCGGCGAGGACTGCCTCACCGTCAACGTCTGGGCCCCGGAGCACGCCGAGGGCTTGCCGGTGCTGGTCTGGCTGCACGGCGGCCTGTTCCAGCTCGGCTCGGCCTCGGCCGCCTGCTACTCCGGCGAGCACCTGGCCCGCCGCGGCGTCGTCGTGGTCGGCGTGAACTACCGCCTCGGCGCGCTCGGTTACCTGCGCACGCCCAAAGGAGAGGGCAACTTCGGTCTCCAGGACCAGCTGGCCGCGCTGGAGTGGGTCCGGGCCAACATCGACGCCTTCGGCGGCGACCCGGACCAGGTCACCGTCGCAGGGCAGTCCGCGGGCGCCTACTCGATCCTCGCCCTGGCCACCCTGCCCCGGGCGAGGAGTCTGTTCCGGCGGGCGATCCTGCAGAGCACCCCGTTCGACGTGGACACCGGCCACGAGGACCGCGCCATCCTCACCGCCGGGTTGTTCCGCACCGCGGCGGGCATCCCGGACGGCGACCTGGCCGCGCTGCGCGCGCTCACCACCGACCAGGTCCTGGCCGCGCAACTCGCCGCCGCGCGGGAGTGGCGCACGATCGCACCCGGCAGCCCGACGTTCATCCCCCACGTCGACGGCCGGGTGCTGACCACGGCGCCGGGCGCGGCGGCCATCGCGGGCGGCCTGGACCACCTGGACCTGATGATCGGCTGCACCGCGGGCGAACGGGTCGAGGGCCTGCCGCCGCACATCCCGCCGGATGCCTTCGCCGCGCACTTCGTCACGGGCAGCCTCCGTCTGGCGGAGCATCGCGCCGAGGTCGGCAGGCCGGTCCCGTTCTTCTGGTGGCGCTGGCCGGAGGACAACGGCGTGTACCACTGCGCCGAGCTGCCGTATGTCTTCGGCACCCTGGCCGAGTTCGCCGGTTCGCCGCTGCTCGCGGGCACCCCGGACCAGCAGGCCCGCCTGGTCGAGGCGGCGCAGACCGCGTGGACCGGCTTCGTCCGCACCGGCGATCCCGGCTGGCCCGGCTACACCCTGGCCGACCGCCAGGCCATGGCCTTCGACCTGCCCGCCGAACTCGTGACCCTGCCCGCAGTGGCGGAGTCGTGACAAATTCACGACTGGTGCGAGCGTAACTCCACTGTTGCCGAAGTCGGGCTGTGGTCATGCTCAGTGGTGTGGCCAGGGGATCAACAGCGTCAAAAGCAGGAAATTTCCGTCGATGGTTGCCAAGGTTGTCTCTTGTCGCGGCCTTGATGGCGTTGAGTGGAGTGGTGACCTATTCGGAGGCGTCGGCGGGCGTCACTGTCAGCATCACTCCGCCGCCGGCCATCCCGCCCCCGGTATGCAAACCCGAGTCTCAGTTCGCCGGTCCGTTTCAGTGGGCCTACCGCACAACAACCGTCTGGCAGAAGAAGGGGAAAGCTCCTCGCCGGACGCACAAGTTCTGGATCTCCTACAGCAGCAACCTGAATCCGCTCGCCCTCTCTCGCGAGGTGACCTGCGCGGCCTGAACGGGTGTGGCCGGAGCGACCGGCCACACCCGCGTTCAGCGCTCAGCCCAGGCGATAGGCCCGGACAATCGTGTGCTCGATCGACTCACCGGCCTGGTCGACGGCCTTGGCCCGCAGTGAGACGAACCCATTTCCGTGTGGGTGCCGGACCCGGACGATGGCGTTCCCGTCATGTCCGACGATCTTCTCGGCGGTCGTCCAGGTGACCCCGTCGTCATAGGAGACCTCCGTCGTCAACTGGCGGATGGTCCGGGCCGGGGCGCCCAGTTGCTGTTCCACCCGCACCGGAATGAGGAAGTCCCGGTCCGCGGGCGCCCGGTTGTGCTCGTCCAGTCTCGGCGCGAATTTGATCAGGTGCAGCGGCAGTTTCGCCGGTTCGGTTCCCGGCACGTGTTCGGAACGGAATGTCCACGTGCTCAGCACCTTGGTGGAGAATCCGGTCATGCCCGTGCCGATGTGCTCGCTCTGCAGCCGGTAGTTCCCGGCCGAGGGCGGAACCCGCATCCGGAAGTTCCCGATCGAATGCCCCTCGCCGATCTCCTTGCCGTCCCGGAACAGGGTGGCGCGCTGGTGCGGCCCCGCGTAGTAGCCGTTGTGCCCGTCCTGATCGCTGTGCGGGTCAATACTGATCGTGAGGTTGTCGCCCTGCCGGGTCGCTCCCGCATACCAACGGTAGGAGGGCGAGAACGGCGCGCCATTCCAGGTCGTGACGTAGTTCTGGGCCCGATGGCGGGTGATCCCGGTCTGCAGGCTGTGCAGCGGATAGCCGGTCGGATCCGCGGCCCGGACCACATCGACGTAGTCGAGCGTCTCGAACTCCGCGTTGCGGTACTCGATCCGCTTGTGCGGCAATGGCAGGGTCAGCTTCAGGCCCAGGGTGTGCCTGCCGTTGGGCAGCACCTCCCACAGCAGTGCCCTGGCCGCCTGGCCGTCGCCGGTGGCCCGGTAGTTGGCCTCGAACCTGGCCAGCCCGGCGTGGTCGACCTTCCGGGTGAAACCGGTGGGCATGCGGCCGTTTTCCTGCCAGGACAGCGAATAGAAGTACGGAGCCCGCTCACCGCGCCCCGGCGTTTCCGGCTCCGCCCACTGGCCGTGCACGTTCATGGAGAACTCCGTCGCCGCGGCGGGCGGCCCGACGTGCCCGGTGTGCACACCGTCGAAGGTCGGCCCGACCCAGGCGTTCCACCACGGCCACTGCTGGGTTGCGCGGGCAGTGGCGATCTCGGCGTGCAGCAGCTTCGCGTTATCGGGCGGCACGGTCACCCGCACCGGTTTGCTGATGGCCGCGTCCAGGACCACCGTGGTGTCGCCGGTGAGATCGACGGTGGGCTGGGTGAGCAACGCGATGTCCCGGGCGGCCGGTGTTCGCGCCGGGCTCTCGATCATGGTCTCGACCAGGTACCGCCCCTGGGGCAACCTGACCTTCACGACCCCGTCCGCGCTGGTCGGCGAGCGATAGTCGTTGTGGGACAGGAACACCACGTGGGTCGAGTGCTTGGCGGTGTTCGCGCCGGCGCGGTCCCGGTGCACGATCGTGAGGTCGTAGCTGGGGACCTCCTGCTCGATCACGAACGGCGTCTGCACGGTCAGCGCACCGGCCTTGGCCACGAGCCGGCCGGTGTACTGGCCGTCCGGGCCGCCCTTCCTGGTGTCCGCGGTGATCGTCACCGGCGCTGACCCGCCGGCCGGCACCGTCACGGTCGCGGGCGAGACGGTGAACATGCCCGTCGGCGGCTGGACCCCACCCGGGCCGCGGACCTCGAACCCGGGAGTCAGCGTCACCGGCGTGGACCCGGCGTTGTGATAGGTCACGGCGCGCACCACGGGCTCGTCGTCGTGATGCGGGAACCGCTGGGTACCCAGGTTCAGCGCGGTCGGGGCGGAGGTGACCGAGGTGGTCACCGCGGCCGCCACGTCGACCCGCCCTGCGCCCTGCTCGAACACGGTCCGCTCCGGGTGCGGCCTGGCCGAGGCCATCAGCACCGACTTGATCCGGTCCGCGCGCCAGTCCGGGTGCTGACCGGCCAGGATCGCGGCCGCACCGGCCACGTGCGGAGTGGCCATCGAGGTGCCGGACATGGCGACGTGGCGCTCCTCCGGCTTGCCCTCACTGTGCTGGGACCGCGCCGCGACGATGTCCACGCCAGGAGCGGTGAGGTCGGGCTTGATCGCCCCGTCACCGGCCCGGGGTCCGATGCAGGAGAAGTCGGCCACCTGATCGGCGCGATCCACCGCGCCCACCGCGAGCGCGGCGTCGGCACTGGCCGGGGAGTTCACCGTGCAGCGGCCGTCGGCGTTGCCCGCGGCGGCCACGAACAACGTGCCGTGCCGCTCGGTGAGGGTGTTGACGGCCTGCTCCACCGGGTCCAGCCCCGGTGCGTCATCCCCACCAACACTGAAGTTGACCACCTTGGCCGCCTTTTCGGCCGCGGCCCACTCCATCCCGCGCAGGATCCCGTCCTCCGCGCACCCGTCCCGATCGCAGATCTTGCCGTCGAGCAGCGTGGCCTCCGGCGCGACACCCCGGTACTTCTCGCCACGCCCGGCCAGGATCGAGGCCACGTGCGTCCCGTGCCCGACGAAGTCCTTGGCCTCCTCAGCGGTGAAGTTCTTCGCCGCGGCCACCCGCCCGGCGAGGTCGGGATGGCCGGTGTCGATCCCGGTGTCCAGCACCGCGACCGTGACACCTTTGCCGGTGTGCCCGCCCTGCCAGGCAGCCGGCGCGCCGATCTGCGCGGTGCTCTTGTCCAGCAGTGGTGTGCGCTTGCCGTTCAACCACACCTTGGCCACGCCGGCGCCTAGCCCGGTGCCCCCGGTCAGCGCGGCCCACAGCGTGCTCGCGTCCCGTTTGGCGACACCGACGCTCAGCCCGGTGACACTGGACAGTTCGCTGTGCACGGTGACCCCGGCGACCCCAGGGAAGGTGCGTGCCCTGGCTCGTGGCCCGCTGCCCTGATAGCCGAGGATCAGCGGCAGGTCGGCGCGCTTGTCGTCGGTGTAGCCGAACCCGGCCAGCGCGGTCACGTCGAAGAGCCGCTGGTCGAGCTTGCCCTCGGCCAGCAGTGCTCGCGCGTCCGCCGGGATGACGTGGTGTCGTCCGTGCCGCCGCTGCACGCTGAAGGACATCTGTTCCCGGCCCGGCCCTCGGCGCACCTCGCGTGGTTCACCGTTGGGTTCGAGCAGCACCTGGTCCCCGGTCACCAGCGTCACCGATCGGCGCTCCGCCGACCGTTCCGCCAGCCGCTCGGCTGACAGTCCCGCTGCCGTTGCCGCCGGCAGTCCCGCAGCCGTTGTCGCCGACCTTTCCGCAGGCAGTCCCGCTGCCCCTGCCGCCAGCCGCCCCGCCGCCGCATCCGTCTGCAGCTCCGGTGGCCCTTCCGCTGGCTGGCCCGTTGGGTGCCCCGGTGCCCGTGCCACCGCCCGCTCTGCTGCCCGCCCCGTCGGGTGCTCCGGTGCCTGCCCGGCCAGCGCCGTGCCCGGCAATCCCGCGCTGACCAGCAGCGCGATGCCCGCGACCACTCCTGCCGACTGTCTGCGTTTCCGCATCGAGTCCCTCCCTGACGTCCACTGACCTTCAGCGGACGTACAGAACTACTCCAGCGTGGCCCGGAAAAGTTCGCGCCGGATCAACTGAACTTTTCGAGGGGTCAGGCGGGTAGTACGGGCAGCCGGAAGACGAGGAGCGAATGTGGCCATCCCAGCCTGGGAGCGGGACTACGCCGAGTACTTCAGCGCGCGTGCACCCTCACTCCGGCGGCTCGCATACGCGATGTGCGGCGACTGGCACCTGGCCGAGGATCTGGTGCAGGCCGCCTTCATCCGGCTGTACCGGTCCTGGCGCAAGATCCGCAAGGAGACCGTCGACGCCTACGCCCGCCGGGTGCTGATCAACGTCTTCCTCAGCGGAACCCGCACCAAGGGCAGGGAACACAGTGTCGCGGACGTGCCGGACCGGCCGACGCCACCAGCCCACGACAGCAACATCCGGCTCGACCTGGCCACCGCCCTGGCCGGCTTACCGCCCCAGCAACGGGCGATGGTGGTGTTGCGCTATCTGGAAGACCTGCCGATCGCCGAGGTCGCGGAATTGCTCAAGGTGGCCCAGGGCACGGTCAAGAGCCAGACGGCCCGCGGCGTCGCGGCCCTGCGCGCGGGTTTCGCCGAGTCGGCCCGCGCCGAGTCGGCCCTGGCCGCGGTGACGGAGGAGTGAAGGACGTGGAAGACCAGACCCTGCGCGAGGAGCTGCGCGCCTACGTGTTCACCGCCGAACCGCCACTGCGCCTGGACTTCCAGGAAACCCTGCGGGCCGCACGCCGGTCCCGGCGGCGCAGACTGATCGGCGCCGCGACCGCGACAGTGGCCGGGGTGGCCGCGATCGCGCTGGCCGCCGCGGTGCTGCCCGGGGTTCTTGGGGGCGGTAACGGGGTCACCCCCGCGAGCCGGTGCGGCACTCCCGGCAAGGACTGGGGCCCGCCCCAGCCACGCTGGGAGGAGCGCCTCAAGGAGAACTGGCTGATCCCAGCCGAGCCCACCCAACACGCCGAGAAGCGCCTCACCTGTGTGCTGGCCGAGGTGCTGCTCCCCAATCTGCCCGCGGGCGCGAAGCTCGCCCGCCCCAAACCAACCGATGCGCTGCGCGTCCCAGCAGAGGGTGCGGCAACCGATGTGTTCAGCTCCAACCAGACCTCCACGGTCTACTACCAGCTCCCGCTGGACGTGACCGATGCCAAGGGAACCGGCAGTGTGTCGGTGAACATCGGCCTGACCACCAAGAACTACACCGAACAACTGACCAAGAACTGCACGAACACCAGCACGATCCCCGTCCCATCCTGTGAGGTGCGCAAAGGCCCTCGGGGGGAGACCATCCTCGTGCGCACCGGCAGCGACAAGGGCCCCGGGGTGATCAGCTACGGCGTCGAGGTCTACCACCTCGGCACCAGGATCGTGCTGTACACCTCGAACACCGCTCACGAGCTGAAGCACGTCAGACCACCAACGGATGAGGACAAGGACCCCCCGGTGATCCCAGAACGGCCAGCCCCACCGATCACCCTGGACGACCTGATCGCCGCAGCCACCGCTCCGGAACTGACGCTGTTCCCTGCCCCGTGACCGGACGCCGCTGCCTGGCCGGGCGCGGCCACTGGCAACCCCAGCCACTGCGCGGGTTTTCCGCTGTGCCAGTTGGCCTTGCCTGCTAGGCCCGGCGTAGCCCAGCCCGGCGTCGCCCAACCCCGCCCAACCCAGACTGGCGTTGCCCAACCCAGACCGGCTCGGCCCGGCATCGCCCGACCCGGCCTAGCACCGCGGCTGGCTGTGACCAGCCGGATTCACAGGCATGCGATGGCGATCTGGGTAGCAACGTCGCCCATGCGGGTCAGTCGGTCATGCAGCGCGTCGGAGTACAGCCAGTCCCGGATACGGCTGCCGAGGTGTTCGGCCCAATGGCGTGCCAGGTGCTCGACCCCAGCCACCAGGGTGTTCAGATAGTTACGTCTTCATGTTCACTCCAATTCCGTTCTGCTCGATACCGTTCTGTCCGATCACCGGCCACCACGCCTCAACCCGAAGGCGCCAGGTCCCATCTAGCACCTGCCAGGTCGCGTCTGGCTTTTGCCGCCGGGCTCGGTCCTGGATGGCGTCCGAGACCGTGGGCAGGCAGCCGCCGGGCAGTTTTGGCAGGTCAGTTAGGCGATTCCGGGGCGGGTTGGGCACGTCGTCGGGTCGGCCATCCGCCAGCCGGCTCGTGCTGACGCACCACCAGCGGTGATCAACGCCAGAGCGCGACTGCCATCCTGCCCACGTCCGCTAGACCCCGCCTACCGCTCCGGCAGTGCACGCCTAGCGATCGCTAGAACTGTCCTGGCGCCTTCGGGCTGAGCGTCGACGGACGGCGTGGTGATGCGAAGAGGTGGCGAAGAATGACGATCCTGGTGGCTGGGGCGACTGGCACGGTGGGCCGACAGGTGGTGCGGCAGCTGCTGGCCGGGGGGCACCGGGTGCGGGCGCTGACTCGGAACCCGGAGCAGGCTGGGCTGCCCGCCGAGGTCGAGCTGGCCCGTGGCGATCTGAGCAACCCGGCGAGCGTGGAGCCCGCGCTGGAGGGTGTCACCGGTCTGCACATGATCACGGTGGCTGGGCACGGGACGGTGGAGACCGGGCACGAGCTGGTGGCGCTGGCGGCGCGGGCCGGTGTCCAGCGGGTCAGCGTGCTCGGTGGCTGGGAGGAGACCAGCGTCGAGCAGGCGCTCTCCGCCAGCGACCTGGGGTGGACCTGGCTGCGGCCGGTGGAGTTCATGGCCAATGCCACCGAGTGGGCCGAGGAGATCCGCACCGAGGGCCTGGTCCGGGTGTTCGGCAACGCGCCGAGCGCGGCCGTGCACGAGGCCGACATCGCCGCCGTGGCGGTGGCCGCCCTTACCCAGGACGGGCACGCTGGCCAGAGCTACCTGCTGACCGGGCCCGAGGCACTGACCGCGGCCGAGCGGATCGCCTTACTGTCCGCGGCGACCGGGCATGAGATCAAGGTCGTGCAGCAGACCGAGGAGGAGCTGCGGGCCGGGATGGCCGCGGCGGGCATGGACGCCGACTACATCGACTTCGCGGTCGAACTGGGTGCCAACCCGCCGGACATCGGCAAGCACCCGGTGCCCACCGTCGGCGAGGTCGTCGGGCGGCCCGCGCTGACCTTCGCCCAGTGGGCCACCGAGAACGCCGACCTGTTCCGGCCTGACAAGGGAAGTCAGTGACGATCTCCCCGTTCCGGATCGCCATCCCCGAGGTGGATCTGGTCGACCTGCGCGTCCGGCTGGCGGCCACCCGCTGGCCGGACGCGTTACCCGGCGTCGGCTGGAGCCGAGGAGTGCCGCCGGACTACCTGCGTGCGCTGGTCGAGTACTGGCGCACCACCTACGACTGGCGCGCGCAGGAGGCAGCGCTCAACGAGTTCCCGCAGTTCACCACGGAGATCGACGGGCAGACCGTGCATTTCCTGCACGTCACCTCCGCCGAGCCCGGGGCGACTCCGCTGATCCTCTTACACGGCTGGCCAGGCTCGTTCGTGGAGTTCCAGGACGTCATCGGTCCGCTGACCGATCCGGTCGCCCACGGCGGCGACCCGGCTGACGCCTTCCACCTGGTGATCCCGTCCCTGCCCGGCTTCGCCTTCTCCGCTCCGCTGGCCGAACCCGGCTGGAACAGCAAGCGGATGGCGGCCGCGATGGTCGAGCTGATGGCCCGGCTGGGCTATGCGCGATACGGGGTGCAGGGTGGCGACACGGGTTCCTGGGTCGGGCCGGACATCGGGCGGCTGGTCCCGGACCGAGTCGTCGGCGTGCACGTGAACGCCCTGATGTCCTTCCAGATCGGGGCCGAAGGCGAACTGGACGAGCTGACCGAGCCCGACGCGGACCGCTGGGCGAGGATGCAGATCTTCAACGACGGCTACCTCCAGATCCAGGCCCAGCGTCCGCAGACCCTGGCCTATGCCCTGCACGACTCACCGGTGGGGCAGCTGGCCTGGATCATGGAGAAGTTCAAGGAGCTGACCTTCCCGGAGAAAGGGCTGCCGGAGGAGTCGATCTCCCGGGACCGGATGCTGACCGACATCAGCCTCTACTGGCTGACCGGCACCGCGGGATCGGCGTCCCAGATCTACTACGAGAGCATCACCGCGGCCGCCTGGTCCGATGAGGACTCCGGGCACAGCACCACATCCAGTGCGGTGCCGACCGGGGTACTGGTGGGGCCCATGGATGTCACCGTCCGCCGGTTCGCCGAACGAGACCACAACATCGTCCGCTGGACCGAGTACGACCGTGGCGGTCACTTCTTCGCCATGGAAGCGCCGGAGCTGTTCAGCGCGGATGTGCGCGACTTCTTCCGCGGCCTGCTCCGGCCGTAAGCCGGGCGCAGTCCGGGCGTTCGGCACCAGTACGGGCGGACAGTCACAGCCGCCACTTCACCGGCGTCACCGGCCGATACCGGCAGGTGGCGCCGGTGAACACGGCCTCCCGGAGATGCCGGGCCAGCTCCGGATGCCGGGTGTCCAAGCGGCGCAGCGTGTCCCGGATGCGGTTGGTCACGGCCTTGCGTGCGCGTTCCGCCTCATCGCCCAGGCGGCGGGACCGTCCCAGCAGACCGGTGGCCGCGCGCAGCTCGTCGATCAACGCCTGTCGTTCCCGATCCAGCGCCATGGCCCGCCGATCGTCCACGGCATCCTCGATCTCCTCCTCCAACGCCACCAGCCGCCGCCGATAGGCCGCCTTGGCCGCGTCATCAAGCACGTCATCCCCGCCGAAACCGCGAGCAGCGGCCACCACCTCGCCACCCTCCGGCGCCAGCAACCGCACCGCGGACGCCTCCCCATCCGGTGCACTCAGCAGGAAGTGCAGATCCCGAAGCCCCTTGGTATCGGCGAGGTGGATGGTTCGGCCACCGAAGCTGAGCGTCCACACCCCGTCCTCGGGCCGGAACACGTTCTCCCCCAGCGGGGCAACGTTGGAAGGCTCAGCCGGCGTGCCGACAGGCTGTTCGCCCGGCGCGGCAAGGGTAGGGGCAGTGGGAGAGTTGTGGTCGGTGGTGGGGTTGCCGGTGCCCGGTGCAGCGGTGTGCCCGGCACCGGTTGGGTCTGGCATCGGGGACTGGTCAGCGCGGGGCGCGACTGGCGAAGCCGACGGTGCAGGGCCGCCTGCGTGCGGTGCGACGGGGTGACCACCCGGAGGTGTGGCGGGAGTGGCTGGGCTGCTGCCCGGAGACGGGGCTGCCGGTGTGGTTGGCTCGTTCTCGGCGGCGGGCGGCGGCGACACCTGAGCGGCGCCGGACGCCGCGGGCGGCCGATCGCGGTCGGCGGTCATCGCCCGCGTGGCCGTGATCGCCCGCGTGGCCGTGATCGCCCGCGTGGCCGTCGCCGCCTGTCCGGGCGGCACCGCCTGGCCCGGAAGCACTGCCTGCCCCGGAAGCACCGCCCGGCTGGGAAGTGCCGCTTGGCTGGGCAGCACTGCCTGGCCGGGCAGTGCTGCCCAGCTGGGAAGCGCTGCCTGCCCGGGAAGTGCCGCCTGGCCGGGCAGCACCGCCTGCCTTGGCAGCACCATCTCCATCCGCGCGGCCTCCTCCTCCGCGACCGCGAGCAGCGCCCGGCCCGTCTCGTCCTCGGCGTCCCTGGCCAGCAGGACCCGCGCGAGGTTGGCGCGGGCCTCCGCGACCCAGGGATGGGCGTTCAGGTGGGTGGCGGCTTCGATCACGGCGGTGTAGCCGGTGATGGCGGCCGGCCAGTTGCCCTCGGCAGCGTCCAGGGCGGCCAGCCAGCCGCGGACGGGGCCTTCGACCACCACGGTGCCGGTGAGTGCCCACTGGTCGGCGTAGGGGAGCAGGTCGGCGCGGATGGCGGCGATCTGGGCCGGGTTGGCGGACAGGATGGCGATTTGTGTGCGTAGGCGGAGCCAGAGGGCCTTGAACCAGCGGGACGGGGTGCCTTCCTCGGCCAGCAGGCGGGTGGCGGTGTCCAGGTCGCCGTGGTGGGTGGCGAGCACCGCGTCCAGCAGCGGCAGGAAGTGGGGGTCGCGGTGGGACAGGATGCGGAGCAGTTCCTCGGGGCGGCCCTGGCGCAGCGCGATGGCGGTGCGTTGCAGGGTCCAGAGGTCGTGGGCGTTGAAGTAGGGCTGGTCGCCGGTGTCCCTGGCCCGGTCGGCCTGGCTGCGGGCGGCGGCGAACTCGCCGCGCAGGGTGGCCAGCAGGGCGCCGCTGACTTCGGCTTCGTGGCGGTGGACCGGGAGGTTGGTGCGGGCGGCCATGACCTGGACTGCCTGGTGGGCGTCCTGGTGGGCGGGATCGCCCAGTTCCAGCAGGGTGCTGGCGCGCCAGGCGGTGGCCTCGAAGGTCAGGTTGCCGTCCTGGGTGCGGTGGGCCAGGTCCAGGAGTTCGACGGTCAGGTCGGCGCGGGCCTGGACGGTGTCCATGGCCCAGAGCGAGCCCAGGCGGGCCAGCAGCGCGAAGCGCAGCGAGCTGTCATCGCCGACCTGGCGGGCCAGGTTGGCGGCGTGGCGGCTGAGGTCGTTGCCGGTTTGCTCGTGATCGGCCGCGGCGTCCGGGACCAGCCGGTTGTGCACAGCCCGGATGAAGACCAGGTGCTCGGGGTCGGCGCGGTCCTGGCGGCTCAGCCAGAACAGGGTCAGGGCGGTGCGGGCCAGGAGTTCGGGGTCGTTCAGGTCGCGGGCGGTGGCCATGGCGGCGGTGAAGGCGGCACGGGCGGTGGCCCGGTCGCCCGCGAGGTGCGCGGACTCGCCGAGATGCAGCTGGATGCGGGCCCGGGAGAGCTGGCCGAGGGGCTGGGGCGACCGTGCGTGGCCGGTGTGGGACAGGGCGTTGCGGTAGTGGCGGGCGGCTTCGTCGAAGGCGAAGCGGGCGGTGGCTTCTTCGGCGGCGGCGAGTTGGTGGCGCAGGACTTCCGCCGTGGGTAGGGCGGCGGCGCCGTGGTGGGCGTGGTGGGCCAGTTCGGCGGGGAGCAGCAGCGCCGCCAGGGCTGGGTTGGTGGCGGCGTTGACCACTGCGGCATGGCGGGTGGCGGGAGTGGACAGTCCATTTCGGACTGTGTCGCGGAGCAGGTCGTGCTGGAAGCGGATGTGGTTGCCGTCGTGGCGGATCAGGCGGGCGGCCTGGGCCTGGTCGAGCAGGCGGGGTACGGGGGCGGTGGGGTGCAGGGCGGTCAGCAGGTCCCGGTGGGCGGTGTGGCCCAGGATCGCCACGGTGCCGAGCAGGTCCACGACCTGGTCCGGGAGGCGGGAAAGCCTGCGGTGCAGTAGGGCGCTGATGCCTGGGTCCAGGGTGTCCAGGGGGCTGCCGCCCTGCCAGAGGCGGGCGGTTTGTTCCACGAAGAAGGGGTTTCCCGCGGTGCGGTGGTGGATGTGGGTCACCAGGTCCGCGTCGGGGGTCACGCCGGTGGTGCGGAGGATGAGTTCGCCGACCGCCTTTTCGTCCAGGCCGCCGAGGGGGAGCTGGATTGCCTTGGCGGACAGGGCGGGCAGGGTGGCGGCCAGGGGATGCCCGGGGTCGTTGACCTCGCCGTCGCGGTAGGTGGCGACGATGACCAGGGTGCTGTGGCGGGTGTGCTGGACCACGAATTCGAGCAGGGTGATCGAGGCCGTGTCGGCCCAGTGCAGGTCTTCCAGGACCAGCAGCACCGGGCGGCGGGCGGCCAGGGTGGTCAGGAGTTCGGTGAGGGCGTCGGCCAGCGGGAATTCGGCTGGTTCGCGTTCGCCGAGCAGGGCTTCCAGGGTGGGGGCCGCGGCGGACCATTCGGCGGGGGTGGCGGCGGCGCGCAGGGCCCGGGTGATCTGCACCCAGGGCCAGCGGTCGGGCACGCCGGCATCGCCCCAGCAGGCGCCGGTGAGCACCAGGGCGTCGGTCTGCGCGGACACGGCGGTGACCAGGCTGGTCTTGCCGATCCCGGCCTCGCCGGTGACCAGCACGAAGCCACCTCGGCCCACGGCGGCACGCAGGGTGGCGATGGCCTCGGTGCGACCGAGTAGCTCTGGCACGAACACGCTTCGCAGTATTCCGGCGCGGGCCGACAAGCGCACTTGACCCCCTCGGCGGCGATGCGGGGGCGCTCGGGACGATCAGGTCTGCCTTCTCGGACGTTGTCAGCGGCGCGGGGACCTAGTTCACTCGGCCGGGCTGTCCTGGCGTCGTCCCATGGCTGGGCCTTCGCTGACCTGGAGGGGACGTGGTCGTGGGTAGGGCTGGAGGCGCGCGGTCGTTCGAGGGCAGGCACGTGGTGATCACCGGCGGGTCCAGCGGGATCGGACTGGCCACCGCCCGGCTGCTGGCCGCCAGGGGCGCGCGGTTGTCCTTGCTGGCCCGGACGCCGGAGCGGTTGGACGCGGCGGTCGCGGAGTTGCGGGAGCTGGGCGCGCGGGCACTGGCGGTGCCGGTCGATGTCCGCGATCAGGTGGCGGTGCAGGAGGCGATCAGGCTGGCGGGGGCCGAGTTCGGGCCGTGCGATGTCTTGATCACCTGTGCCGGGATTGCCCGGCCGGGGCACTTCGGCGAGCTGGCGGATCAGGTTTTCCGGGAGACCGTGGACGTGGACTACTTCGGCACGCTGTGGCCGATCCGGGCGGTGGCGCCGGAGATGGTGCGGCGGGGTTCGGGGTCGATCGTCGGGGTGTCCTCGATGCTGGGGATGATCGGGATTTTCGGGTACACCGCTTACGCCCCGGCCAAGTTCGCGGTGCGTGGCCTGCTGGAGACGCTGGGCACCGAGTTGCGGCCGCACGGGGTGCACGTGGGGTGCGTTTATCCGCCGGATGTGGACACGCCGCAGCTGGCGGATGAGAACCGGTTCAAGCCCGCGGAGACGCACGCGATCAGCGGCACGGTGCGCCCGATGACCGCCGAGGCGGTGGCCAGGGCGATGGTGCGCGGGATCGAGCGGCGGTCGGTCACGATCGTGCCGGATCGGCAGGCCGGGCTGCTGACCTACCTGGCCGCGGTGTGCCCGCCGCTGATCCGGTACCTGATCGATCGCAAGGTGCGCCGGGCTCGTCGGGGCTGACGGTGGCGCCGCCGGTCCACAGTGGAGCGGCAGCGTGTGCTGGATCGCGGGACAGCGCTGGCGGGCATCGACAATCCTGATCCAGTCCGGGTGGCCGATCTCACCGCACATCCCCGCGCCTGGCTGGTGCGGACTGCCCGGAACAGCGCCGGGCCTGCGCGGCCGGGACGCCGGACCGCTCGCCCGAGCCGCCGCCGGAGTGGGCTCCGGGGCAGTGATCCCATCCTCCCCTGACCTACCAGACAGGTGTGGCGGCAATCGGCCCCTAGGATGGGCGATTGCTGAGGGGTCACAGGAAGGACGGTAGGTGCCGCGGCCAGAGCTGCCAGTGGATCCGGACGCAGGAGAATTGCAGCGGTTCGCCTTCGAACTGCGGCGGTTGCGGGAGAAGGCGGGGAATCCGTCCTATCGGGACCTCGCCCGGCTGGTGCACTACTCGGTGAGCACGCTCTCCGAGGCAGCGCGCGGGCGTAAACTGCCCAGTCTGGCGGTGACCCTGGCCTATGTGCGCGCCTGTGGCGGCGAGGAGGCCGAGTGGGAGGCCCGCTGGCGGGAGCTGGCCAAGGAGATCGACCAGGACGCGCTCGCCGGGCTGGCCGCCGAGGAGCTGAACGCGCCCTACGTCGGGCTCACCGCCTACGGTCCTGGGGACGCCGATCGCTTCTTCGGCCGGGAAAGCCTGGTCAACCAGGTGCTGGAGCTGCTCGCGGTGCGGGCGCTGGTGGTGGTCGTTGGCGCCTCCGGCTCGGGTAAGTCCTCGGTGCTGCGCGCGGGGGTGCTGCCGCGGCTGGAGCACGGCGTGCTGCTCACTCCTGGACCGCACCCGATGGACGAGGTCGGGTTCCTGCTCGACGGGTCCCGGCCGGCCGAGGCCGGGCTGGTGCTGGTGGTGGACCAGTTCGAGGAGCTGTTCACCCGCTGCCACGACCCGGCCGAGCGGCAGCGCTTCGTCACCGCGCTGACCTCGGCCGCGGCCACCACCGACGGCCGGGTCAAGGTGGTCATCGGGCTGCGCGCCGACTTCTACGCGCACTGCGCCCGCTACCCCGAACTGGCCGAGGCCCTGCAGGACGGGCAGATCCTGGCCGCGCCGATGACGGTGGAACAGCTCCGGCAGGCGATCACCCGGCCCGCGGTCAACGCGGGCAACGCGGTGGAGACCGCGCTGGTCACCCGGCTGGTCAGCGAGGCGGCCGGGCAGCCGGGAGTGCTGCCGCTGCTCTCGCACGCGCTGGTGGAGACCTGGCGCCGCCGCCGCGGCAACACCCTCACCCTGGCAGGCTATGAGGCCAGTGGCGGGATCGAGGGCGCGATCGGGCAGACCGCGGAAAGCGTCTACGACAGCTTCACCGACACCCAGCAGGACCTGGCCCGGCAGGTGTTCCTGCGGCTGATCGAACTCGGCGAGGGCACCGAGGACACCAAGCGCCGGGTCGCCAGGACCGAGCTGGACACCGGCGAACCCGAGCTGACCGTGGTGCTGGAACGCCTGGCACAGGCCAGGTTGCTCACCCTCAACCAGGATCACGCCGACCTCGCACACGAGGCGATCATCCGCTGCTGGCCCAGACTGCGGGAATGGCTGACCGAGGACCGGGACGGCCTGCGCACCGCACGCCGGCTGGGCGAGGCCGCCGAGGAATGGGTGCGGCTGGACCGCGATCCGGGCGCGCTCTACCGCGGCGCGCAGCTGGCGCTGGCCACCGACTGGGCCCGGCGCGGGCCGGACCGGGTGCTCAACCGCGGTGAGCAGGACTTCCTGACCGCCAGCACCGCCGCCGAGCACAAGGAGGAGCGGGTCCGGCGGCACCGGGATCGGCGGTTGCGTCAGCTCGTCGCGTTGCTGACCACGTTGCTGCTGCTGACCGGCACCGCCACCGGGTTCGCGGTGTGGGCCGAGCAGCGCACCGCGGCGCAGCGCACCAGCGCGCTGGTGCAGAAGGCGGTGGTGCAGGCCGAGGCGTTGCGGGCGACCAACCCGGCGCTGTCCTGGCAGCTCCGGCTGGCCGCCTACCGCGCCGATCCGGTGCGCGAGTCCGCGGACAGCGTGCTCAGCACCTCGGCGGAAGCCTTCACCACCATCATCGGCCCGCATTCCCGGGCCACCTCGGCCACCCTGTTCCACCCCACCGAGCCGCTGCTGGTGATCGGCGGCGCCGACGACGACCGGGTGGTGCGGCTGTGGGATGTCCGCGACCGGCACCGGCCCAAGCTGCTGTCCACTATGGACGGACATCACGCCGGGCTGCACAACGCCGCGTGGAGCAAGGACGGCAAGCTGCTGGCCACCGCGGCGCTGGATCGCACGGCCCGGCTGTGGGACCTCACCGATCCGCGCCGGCCGCGGGCGCTCGGCCTGCTCACCGGGCACAGCGGCAACGTCGAGGACGTCGACTTCAGCGCGGACGGGAAGTTGCTGGTCACCGTCGCGGTGGACAAGACCCTGCGGATGTGGGACATCGCCAACCCGGAACGGCCCCAGCTGCTCAGCGTGACCGAGGCGCACACCGATCTGATCCACGCGGTCGGGTTCAGCCCGGTCCGCCCGCTGCTGGCCACCGCGGGCTGGGACGGGCTGGTCAAGCTCTGGGATGTCAGCGATCCGCGGCGGCCGCGGGAGATTCCCTTCCCCGGCAAGCATGCCGACGGGGTGCAGGACGCGGTGTTCAGCGCGGACGGCAAGCTGCTGGCCACCTCGGGCACCGACCGGCTGATCAAGCTGTGGGACATCCGGGATCCGGCCCGCCCGGTGGAACTGTCCACTATGGCCGGTCACACCCAGGCGGTGCACGCGGTCACCTTCGCCCCCGGCGGCACCGCGCTGGCCAGCACCAGCGGCGACGCCTCGACCCGGTTGTGGGACATCACCGATCCGCGGCGGCCGCGGGAACTGGCCGTGGTGCGCGGGCACACCGACGCGGTGTGGCGTGCCTCGTTCAGCCCTGACGGCATCACCCTGGCCACCAGCAGCGACGACCGCACGGTGAAGCTGGCCGATCTGCGCCGCCAGGGCCTGCCGCAGCACGCCGACTCGATCAGCGCGATGGCCTACAGCCCGGACGGCAAACTGGTGGTGACCAGCGGCTCGGACCGGGTGCCCAGTATCTGGCAGGTCACCGACGACAACCTGGTGGAGCCGGTGGCTCGACTGCCCGAGCACGGCGGCCCGGTGGACAGCGTGGTGATCAGCAAGGACGGCAGGCACCTGTTCACCGCGAGCCTGGACCGCCTGGTCCGGGTCTGGGACCTGGCCGATCCGGCACGCCCGAAGCTGCTCTCCACCCTGTCCGGGCACGAGAACGCGGTGGACACGGTGGCCGTGCACCCCGACGGCACCCTGGTCGCCACCGCCAGCTGGGACAACCGGATCGGCCTGTGGGACCTGCGGGATCCGGCCAAGCCCGGCAAGCCGATCATGCTGGTCGAGCACAACGGGGACGTGCTGGACATCAGCTTCAGCCCGGATGGCAAGCTGCTGGCCTCGGCCGGACTGGACGGCACGGTCCGCCTGTGGGACCTCACCGACCGCACCGCGCCCAGGGAGGTCGCCTCGCTGCGTGATCATCCCGGCGGCGCCACCGGGGCGGTGTTCAGCCCGAACAGCAGGAACCTGGTGACCTTCGGCAACGATCACCGGTTGCAGATCTGGGATATCAGCGAACCGGCCCGCGCCGCGGTGCTGGCCGAGATCGGCGACAGCGGCTCGACCGTGCAGTCGGTGGCCTTCAGCCCGGACGGGAACACCCTGGCGGTGGCGGGCAACGAGGGGGTCATCCGGCTGCACAACATCGCCGATCCGGCCAAACCGACCGAGTTCGCCACCCTCAGCGGCCACGGCAACACCGTCTATCAGGCCCAGTTCAGCCCGGACGGGAGGCGGGTGGCCAGTGTGAGCGCCGACCGCACGCTGCGGATCTGGGACATCGACACCGAGCGCGCGGCGGCGCGGATCTGCGCGATGGCCTATCCGCGGATCACCGAGCAGCAGTGGGAGAAATACCTGCCGGGACTGGACTATCAGCCGCCCTGCCCGGCCTGACCTTCAGCCGATCCGGCCTGGTGACGGCGGGCCGGACTCAGCCCCGGCGCGAAGTCGGTGTCGCCCAAGGCGATGAAGCGCACGTCGAGGTCGGCGAACATCAGTGGCGTAGTGCGTGCCGCGCGGGTGGCCGGACCCGGTCAGGATCAGTCCTGGGCCGCGCGCCGTTCCCTTACCCCGCGCCGGATCCCGGCCGCCACCGCCAGCAGGGCCAGCACGATCATGCCGATCTCGGTCCACTTCCCGAGCCGGTCGGCGATGGTGGTGGAGGTGCGCAGCGGCAGGGTCTCGGTGAGGGTGCCCGGGGTGTACATGGTCAGCGACTGCGTCACGGTGCCGTCCGGGCGGATGGTGGCGCTGACGCCGCTGGTGGCCGCCACCACCACCGCGCGGCCGTGTTCCACCGCGCGCAGCCGGGCCATGGCCAGCTGCTGGTAGGTCATGTCGCCACGGCCGAACCAGGCGTTGTTGGTGGGCACGATGAGCAGCTGGGCGCCGTTGTCCACGTCCTCGCGCAGCACGTAGTCGTAGGCGACCTCGTAGCAGATGGCCACGCCGAGCGGGGCGCCGGCGGCGGTGAGCACGCCGGGGCGGGTGCCCGCGACCAGGTCGGCGCTGTCGGCGAAGGGGGAGAACAGCCGGGCGACCTCGCGCAGCGGCATGAACTCGGAGAACGGGACCAGCTGCTGTTTGGCGTAGCGGGGGCCCTGGCCGGTGACCGGATCCCAGGTGACGTAGGCGTTCTCCTGGCCGCCGGGCACCCGGTACAGGCCGCCGATCAGGGTGGGCACGCCGAGTTCGGCGACGGCGGCGTCGATGGCAGGGTCGGGGCCGTTGAAGCCGGTGGTGGACTCGGGCCAGACGACCAGGTCGGGTTTGGGCGAGGTGCCCGCGCGGATGGCGGCGGCCAGTTCGCGGCTGGTCTGGAGGTGGTTGCGGCGGATGGTGGGCAGTTCGCCGAGCAGCCGGATGCCGACATCGGGGGCATTGCCCTGCACCACGGCGATGGTGCGGGTGCCGGTCTGGGCGTCCACCCCGACCAGCGGCCAGGCGGCCAGCGCGGCGACCACCGGCAGCACCACTGGGATGGCCAGACCAACCCAGCAGCGCGCCAGCACAGTCGTGCGGGCCAGCAGCACCAGCGCGGACAGGCCAAAACCGAGCAGCGCCACGGCGAAGGACACCAGCGGCACCCCGCCGAGCGCGGCCAGCCCCAGCAGCGGCCCCTCGACCTGCCCGAAGGCCAGCTTGCCCCACGGGAAGCCGCCATAGGGGAACCGGCCGCGGACCGCCTCGGAGAGCACGAACAGCAGCGCCAGCCACACCGGCGCGCCGGGCAGCCGGGCGACCAGCGGCATCAGCGCACCGGCCGCGGTGAGGTAGAGCGCCATCACCAGGGACAGGCCGAGCCAGGGCCACGGACCCAGGTCGCGGCCGAGGAAGTCCTGTAGCCACAACAGGTGCAGCAGGAAGAAGGACAGGGCGAACAGCAGGCTGTAGCCGGCGGCGGCACGCTTGGAGCGCTCGTGCAGGACCAGGCCGAAGATGGCCACCGCGATCGGGGCCAGCCACCAGAACTGGTGTGGCGGGAAGCTGAAGTAGAGCAGCACACCCGCGCCGATCGCGGCCGGTACCCGCAGCAGCCAGTCCCGCCGGGGTGCGGGCGTGCCGGAGGGCGGTGTTGTCCGCGCTGTCACTCGCCGCAACCCGGCAACCACACCGGCCACCTCCATTCCATGCCGGACACGATCACAGCACGCCGGAGCCGGGCCGGGCACACCGGGGCAGCCCGACGGCCCGTACGCCGGAGCGCACGGGCCGCCGTTCCCCCTGCCCGGAGGAGTCGTGGGTCAGCTGAAGCAGAACGCCTGCCCGGAGCCGAAGCTCCAGCACTGGACCTGCTTGCTGGTGGAGTTGCTGTTGCCGGTCTTGTCGGTCACGGTCAGCTTGACCGCGTAATTGGCCTGCTTGTTCGGGTAGCTGTGGCTGGTGGTCGGGCCGGTGCCGGTCTGGCCGTCGCCGAAGTCCCAGGCGTAGGCGTCGATGTCGTTGTCCGGGTCGGAGCTGCCGCTGCCGTTGAACGAGCACTTGTCGCGCTGGCAGGACACGGTGAAGGAGGCGGTCGGCGGCTGACCGGCCGGAGGCTTGCCCGCGCGCACCGACTTGGTGACCGGGGCGGAGGTGGCGCCCTTGTCGTCGGTGACGGTCAGGGTGACCCGGTACTCGCCGTCCTTGGTGTAGGTGTGCGCGGGCTTGGCGCCCTCGCCGGTGGCGTTGTCGCCGAACTCCCACTTGTAGCCGGTGATCGAGCTGCCGCCGGTGCCGGGCTTGGACGCGGAACCGTCGAAGGAGCAGGTCAGCGAGTTGGCGCAGTCACCGGTGAACTCGGCGGTCGGCTTGCCGGGCTGGGTGCCGCCGCCGAACTTGCTGACGTCGAGGAACTTGTTCGGCGAACCGGGGCCGATGTTGCGCACCACGCCGGACTGGGCGTTGTTCACGATCGCGTCCCGCACCTGCTGCGGGCTGGCGCCGGTGTTGGCGGCCAGGTACAGCGCCGCGCCGCCGGTGACGTGCGGGGCGGCCATCGAGGTGCCCTGCATGCCCTTGCTGCCGGTGTTGTTGGAGTTGCTGGCCGAGTTGATGTTGGAGCCGGGCGCGTAGATGTCCACGCAGGACCCGTGGTTGGAGTAGCCCGCCTCGGTGTTCTGCTCGTCCTGGGTGGCCGCCACGGTGATCGCCTCGGGCAGCTTGGCCGGGCTGACGTTGCAGGCGTCCTGGTTCTCGTTGCCCGCCGCCACCACCCAGGTGATGCCGGCCGCGATGGAGTTCTTCATCGCCCGGTTGATGCCCTCGGGGTCCGCGCCCGCGCCGCCGGAGGTCCAGCTCGCGTTGGCCACCGCGGGCTTGCGCGCGTTCTGGGTGACCCAGTCGATGCCCTTGATCGAGGCGGCGTCCGGGCCGTTGCCGTCGCAGCCCAGCACCTTCACCCCGATGATGGTGACGTCCTTGGCCACCCCGTAGGCCTCGCTGCTGGAGGTGCCGCCGGTGTGCGTGCCGTGGCCCTGGTCGAACTGGCCCTTGCAGTCGTTGACGTTGGCGTCGTTGTCGATGAAGTCGTAGCCGGACTTGGCCCGGCCCTCGAAGGAGACGTGGTCCAGGTTCAGCTCGGTGTCGGTGTTGTACACGGTGACGCCGGTGCCGGTGTTGGGGTACTTGTAGGTCCCGTCGTTGGCGCCGTCGACCTGGTCCAGGCCCCAGGGCGCGTTCGGCTGCTCACCGGCGGGCGCCTTGATCGCGGCCGCGCGGACCCACAGCGACTGCTGCACGAAGTCCACCTTCGGATCCGCGGCCAGCCGCTGCGCCTGCCGCGGCGACATCGCCACCGAGAAACCACGCAACGCGGCTGAGTATGTGTAACCAATCGTGCCGCCGTAGACCTGGGTCAGCGCGGCGGATTCGGCGCTCACCGCGGTGGCGGCGGAGGCGTCCAGCGAACCGGCCCCGTGCAGGCCCACGATGTACTGGCCGGGGATGGCCTCCGCCGCGCCCGCGTTGAGCACCACGCCGGTGGCCTCGGCCTGCGCGGCCTGACCGGCGGCCAAGGTCAGCGCGGTGCTGACGATCAGTGTTCCGAGTGTTCTTCGCATGCCGTGCTCCGTTTGTCTCGCAGGGGAAACGGATGCAGTGAGCATGGTCAGCACGGGGTAGCGGGAACAATCCGAGGACCTATCCGTAGCGGTACGGATTTATTGCCGGTCAACCTGGGTAGTTGACGCCGGGTTCGCGGGCTTCGGTAACCTCGGCCGCCGGTGATCATCACGATCGGGGGTTCGTGGACGATGGCGGAGGACTGGATTCCGAGTGGACTGGATCTCGGGCGGCCCAGCGCGGCCCGGATCTATGACTACCTGCTCGGCGGCGGGCACAACTTCGCGGTGGACCGGGAGTTCGCCGAACGCGCCATCGCCGCGCACCCCGGCGCCAGGGACCTGGCCCAGCTCAACCGCGCCTTTCTCTACCGAGCGGTCGGTTTCCTGGTCGGCCAGGGCGTCCGGCAGTTCCTGGACCTGGGCTCGGGCATCCCGACCCGCGGCAACGTGCACGAGATCGCCCAGTCCGCCGCGCCCGGCAGCCGGGTGGTCTATGTCGACTACGAGGACGTCGCGGTCGCGCACACCCAGTTGTTGTTGCGGCACAACGACAACGCCGAGGTCGTACACGCGGACGCGGCCGATGTGGACGCGGTGCTCAACGCGCCCGCGACCCGGCGGCTGCTCGACTTCAGCCAGCCGGTCGGCGTGCTCGCGCTGACCCTGTTCCACTACTTCTCCCCGGAAAAGGACCCGTTCGGGGTGGCCGCCCGCTACCGCGAGGCCGTGCCCCCCGGCAGCTACTTCGCGCTCACCCACCTCACCGACCACCTGGTCGGCGCGGCAACCGGCGAGATCACCGAGCGGATGCGCGGCACCCGGGATTCGGTGCACGTGCGCGACGCCGCGGCCATCGGCAAGCTCTTCGGCGACTTCGAGCTGGTCGAGCCGGGCCTGGTGCGGACCTGGGAGTGGCGGCCGGAGGCGTACCTCAACGCCGCGCCGCCGGCGGACGGGGACTGGCTGTGCGCGGGGGTCGCGCGCAAACCCTGAGCGGTGCGAGGCTTGACCTTGACGCTGCGTCAGGGTTACAGACTTAGGCAAGTCCTAGCCCTACCGAGGGGACACCGGTGCTCACGATCAGCCAGCTCGCGACGGCCGCGGGCGTCACCGTGCGCACCGTGCGCCACTACCACCACATCGGCCTGCTGCCCGAACCCGAACGGGACCGCTCCGGCTACCGGCGCTACAGCGCGCAGGCTGCGGTGGACCTGATCCGGATCAAGACCCTGGCCGACGCCGGGGTGCCGCTGGCCCGGATCGACGCGCTGATGCACGCCCAGCCGCCCGAGTTCGCCGCGGCCATCGCCGACCTGGACACGGAGTTGCGGCGCAAGATCGACCAGCTGGCGCGGGACCGCCGCCGGATCGCGGCGCTGACCAGCGGCGAGGGGCTGTACCTGCCGCCGGACATGGTGGCCAACCTGGACCGGGCGCGGGCGCTGGGGGTCAGCGAGCGGGCGGTGCGGCTGGAACGCGACACCTGGGTGCTGTTCCGGGCGCTGGCCCCGGAATCCCTGCCCGAGTGGATCCGGCAGAAGACGGCCAGTTTCGAGGACCCGGACACGGTCCGGCTCTACCTCACCGCCACCGCGGCGCTGGACTGGGATCCGCACGATCCGCGGGTGGACCAGCTCATCGAGGAGATGGACGCCTTCGAGATCGCGCGGGACCGGGACACCAGCCAGGACGGGCCGCTGCAGCTGGCGTTCACCCTGATCGCCGAGCAGTCACCGGCCTGGCAGCGGATGCTGGACGTGCTGGCCCAGCGGGCCGGACAACGCCGGGCCGCCGCGTCCGCGGACTGACCGGCGCAGGCGAAAATGGGGGCGGAAAGCCGCCCCCATCTCACCGCGTGCGTGGGTCAGACGCCGGTGCAGGAGAGCACCTTGAAGGCGCCGTCGCTGGTCTTGGTCGAGACGACCTTGCCGTCCACGGTGATTTTGCAGGTCGCCGAGCCGCCCTTGGCCCCGATGGTGACGACCAGCGAACCGCCCTTGAGCACACCCTTGTTCTCGGTCTGCTTGGTCCAGGGCAGCTTGGCCACCTTCTCCTCCTGCGGCTTGAGCACCTCGCCGTAGGTGACCTCGACGTCGGTGGCGGTGCCGGTGACCTCGTACTCCACCTTGGCCACCCGGTCCAGCTCAGCGCGCACGTTGTTCACCGCCATGGCCGCGACGACCGTCCAGGTGATGCAGATCCCGAGGCCGACCACCGCGGCGACCAGACCGGCGATCGTCAGGCCCTTGTTGTCGGCCTTGCCGTTCTTGATCCGCACCAGTCCGATGGCGGAAAAGATGATGCCGAGAATGACCAGCGGCCACGCGATCACGCCGAAAAGCGGGATCAGGGAGATGATCAGCCCTACCAGGCCGAGGATGAAACCGGTGGTGCCAATGCCGTTGCTCGGCTGCGGCGCGACCTGCATCGGCTGGACCGGCGGGTAGGGGTGCTGCTGGGACACGTGCGGTTTCCTCTCGCAAGAAAATCCAGGGATCCGGCGAAGGAAAAATGCTCGCCGTGGATTTGTACCGGGCAGACCTTAGAGGCGGCCCGGTCGTTTTTCCAGCCGCGTGGCGTCGTTTGGCTGACATATCGCTAACGCGCCGCGTTAGCCGCCTTGACATCGCAGTCGCGCAGGGCCCCGGCCAGCAGTCCGGCGTACTCGGGCAGCCCGTGCCCGTCCGCCTCGGCGATCGCCGTGACCAGATTGCCACATTCGGCGGCCAGCCACCGCTTGGCCGGTGCCGCCCCGGTCAGCGGCACCGGGCTGACCCCCGGCAGCGGGTCCGGCACGGGGGCGTGCGGGCGGTCCGGGAACAGCAGCCGGGCCGCGGTCCGGGCGCTGTGCAGCTGGCAGTCGAGCAATCGGTGCGCGGCGGCCTTGCGCTGTGCGGCGGTGTCCTCGGCCAGCGCGCGTCCGGCGGCGTACTCGCGCAGCAGATCGGGCAGGCCGAAGCGGTGCGGGCGGTCCGGCTGGACCAGGTGCGCGGCGACCAGGATGTCCAGCAGCCGTTGGGTTTCCGCGATCGGCAGACCGGCGATGGCGGCCGCGGTGGTGGTGGTCAGGTCGCGCACGGGCGCGATCGCGGTCAGCCGGAACAGGCGGCGCGCCGGGGGTGCGAGCCGGGTGTAGGACAGGTCGAAGGCGGCGCGTACCGAGGACCGCGGATCACCGTCCAGCGCGAGCCCACCGAGCCGGTCCCCGCCGCGCAACGCGGCCACCTGCGCGGCGATCGTGACGCCCGGCCGCCCCGCCAGGTCGGCCGCGGCGATCCGCAGGGCCAGCGGCAGCTGACCACACAGGTCCACCAGATCGGCCACCGCCTGCGGTTCTTCCGCCAGCCGCGCCGCCCCGAGCACCTCGCCCAGCAGATCGCGCCCAGCCTCGGCGGCGAGCGGTCCGAGTGGCAACACCGCCGCCGCGTCGGCCACCGGCAGCCCACGCATCCGGTCCCGGCTGGTCACCACCACCAGACAGCCGGCCGCGCCGGGCAGCAGCGGCCGGATGTGCTCGGCGTCGCGGGCGTTGTCCAGCACCAGCAACACCCGCCGGTCGTGCAGCACCGACCGGTACCGCGCGGCCAGCTCCGCCACGTCCTCGGGCAGCCCGTCCAGCGGAATCCCGAACGCCCGCAGCAGCCGGGCCAGCGCCGCGGCGGCGCTCAGCGGCGGGTCCTGGCTGTAGCCGTGCAGGTCCAGGAACAGGTGCCCGTCCGGGAACCGGTGCCCGACCCGGTGCGCCCACCGCACGGCCAGGGCGGTCTTGCCACAGCCCGGCGGCCCGGTGATCGCCACCACCGGCATGCCAGCCGACCGATCGGTCGGGAGAGCCGCGGTCAGCTCGGCGAGTTCGGCGGCCCGCCCGCACAGCGCGGCGTTGTCCCGCGGCAACTCCCGCGGCACCGGCACCGCGACCACCATCGGCCGGGCGAGCAGCGGGTCCCCGCGCAGGATGGCCTGGTGCAGCGTGCTCAGCCCGGCCCCCGGCTCCAGCCCGAGTTCGCGGACCAGCAGGTCACGCGCGACCCGGTAGGCGGCCAGCGCCTCGGTCTGCCTGCCGGAGCGGTACAACGCGAGCATCAGCTGCTGGTGGAACGCCTCCCGCAACGGCTGATCCCTGGTCAGCCCGAACAACTCGGCGACCAGATCCCCGTGCCGCCCCAACTCCAGATCCGTCTCGATCCGCCGTTCCAGGGCCCGCAGCCGCTCTTCCTCCAGTCCCGCGGCCAGGGTGTGCCGCAACGCCACCGAAGGCACCCCCGCCAGCGCGGGCCCGCGCCACAACTCCAGTGCCCGCCGCAACAACTCGTTCTCCCGCCGCACCTCCCCCGCGCCCGCGGCCTGTTCGACCAGCCGCCGAAACCGGCACAGGTCAAGCAGTTCCGGCTCGATCACCAGCGAGTACCCGTCCGGCCGGGTCCGCAGCACCCCCTCCGCCCCGTCCCCGAGCACCCGCCGCAACCGTCCGATGTAGACGTGCAGGGTCGCCCGCGCCCCGACCGTCGGCCGCTCCCACAACACCGCAACCAACCGATCGGTCGGCACGGTCTGATTGGCGCGCAGCAGCAAGGCGGCCAGCAGCACCTGGAGCTTCCCGGCGCTGACGTTGACCGGTCCAGCGGTCGAGTGCACCTCCAGTTCGCCGAGCAGTCGTAAGTCCGTGATCGTCCCCATTTGTTGGTTCTTAGCAGGAATCCACGGGTGTTCGTGACCGGCTAACCGCGGTGGGAGGGGGGCGCGTTAGCCAGGCAACAGGGCGGCGTTAGTGACATAGCGGCGTTATCGCCGAGTTGGGCCGTTGGAGCATTGCCCGGCTCGCGCGACTGCGGTAAGGCTGGCGGCATGGTGACCCGGGTGTTCCTGGTTGACGACCACGAGATCGTGCGCCGCGGGGTGATGCACCTGCTGGCCGCGCATCCCGATATCGAGGTGGTCGGCGAGGCGTCCTCCTGTGCCGAGGCGCTGGCCAGGGTGCCCGCGGTGGGGCCTGCGGTTGCGGTGCTGGATGTGCGGCTGCCGGATGGCAATGGGATCGAGTTGTGCCGGGAGTTGCGGTCGGGCACGCCGGAGTTGCGGGTGCTGATGCTGACCTCTTTCGGCGATGACGAGGCGTTGATGGACGCGGTGCTGGCCGGGGCGGCGGGTTTTGTGCTCAAACAGGTGCTGGGGCATGACCTGGTGGGGGCTATTCGCACGGTGGGGGCAGGCGGCTCGTTGCTGGACGCGCGGACCACCTCGGCGTTGCTGGCCAGGGTGCGGCGGGAGCGGGAGCAGGACGATCCGTTGAAGGCGTTGACACATCAGGAACGCACGGTGCTGGAGTTGATTGGCGAGGGGCTGACGAATCGGCAGATCGGGGATCGGATGTTCCTGGCGGAGAAGACGGTGAAGAACTACGTGTCGCATTTGCTGGCGAAGCTGGGGATGGAGCGGCGGACGCAGGTGGCGGTGTACGCGACCAAGCTGCGCCGGACGGAGTAGAGCGGCTGGCGGCCATGCGATAACACACAATCTGCTTGAGTAGGCACGGATCGCTGCCATTCACTGGTCGCGTTGGCCGAACACGACGCGGGCAGGACGGTGTGATGGGCGAGGTCGTTTCCCTGGGCGTGGAGGCCGGACCGCTGCTGTGGTGCGTGGTGGCCAACGTGGCGGCGGAGACCACGCACGGCCCTGGCGGGCAGGAGGTTCAGCAGGGGCTCAAGCATTTCGCGCCGGGGGCCAAAGTGTGGGTGCTGCCGCAACAATGGGGTGATGGCGGGGAGTGCGTCCTGGTCATCGGACGGCACCGCGGTCGCGGACCGGGGCGGCTCGTCCGGATCGTGGTGGCGCGGGTGCACCTGGTCAACTTCCGGGTCCAGGGTGTTTACCGCGGCGCCGTGCATCGCGAACTCGTCCGGCCGTGGCAGCCCACCCCCTACGCGCATTGGGACGGGCCACTGCACCAGTGGGAGTCCCGGGCGGAGGCCGAGGAGGTGGCCGCCTGGTGGAACACGGCGCACGCCCGGCGAGCAGGAGTGAGCCAGCCTCGACGGCGCGGCGATCTGCTCGATGTGCTGGCTATTGCCTCCGGGACCGTGGCACCGTGGTGGGAGCTGAGGTTCGTGGTCAGGCGCCTGGTTGAGGAGTTGTTCGGGAATCCGGCCGATGTCCCGGCCGCGGTCGGTGGGTTGTTGCGGGATCAGGCTGAGGTGGACGCGATCACTGGTCTGCTCGGACCGTTGCGGGCCATTGCCGACGAACTCGGCCTTGACCGCTCCGATGCTGACTATCTGGGTCACCGCGACTGGCCGAGCGTCACCGCCGCGGCCCGGCTCGCCTACCCGGTGCTGACCACCCAGTCGGCCGACTGACGCAGAATGGGCTGATGAACGAGGTCGCCGCCGAGGGCGTGGATGCCGGACTGCTGGCGTGGTGTGTGGTGGCCAACGTGGCTGCCGAGACCGCGCATGGCCCTGGCGGACAGGAGATTCGGCAGGGGCTCAGGCATTTTGTGCCGGGGGCGAAGGTGTGGGTGCTGCCGCCGCAGTGGGGTGATGGCGGGGACCTCGTCATGGTCATCGGGCGGCATCGGGGGCGCGGGCAGGGCCGCCTCGCCAGGATGGTGGTGGCCCGCGTGCACCTGACCGGCTTCCGGGCCCAGGGTGTCTACAACGGCGCGGTCCACCGTGAACTCGTCCGGCCGTGGCTGCGCAACCCTCCCCGGAACGGGGACGGACCGTTGCGTCAGTGGGAGTCCCGCGAGGAGGCCGAGGAGGTCGCCGCGTACTGGAACACGGTGTGCGCCCGGCAAGGCGGGGTGCGCCGACCACAACGGCGCGGCGAACTCATCGAGATTCTCCAGGTGCTCGCCGATGCCACGCCCAGGACCGTGCGACCGGGGCCACAGCTGACGTACCGGGTCAAGCGGCTGATCAGCGAGTTGTTCGAGAACTCGGACGATCTCCGGCCCGTCACCGGCGGGCTGTTGCGTGATCAGGTTGAGGCAGCAGCGCTCACCGACCTGCTCGGGCCGCTGCGTGCCTGCACCGACGAACTCGGACCCGGGTGGTCCGATGTCGGGCTGCTCAGCCATCGGCACTGGCCGAGGATCGCCCTCGCGGCCCGCGTTGCGCACACCATGCTGACCGACCAGCTGACCGATTAGCCCAGCGGCACCGTCCAGTGCAGCCGAGTGCCCTGGGGTTCGGTGTGGGTCAGTTCGACTGTGCCACCCCGGCATTCGGCTCGTTCCCGCAGGTTCGCCAGCCCGCTGTGCACCGCGTCGGCCGGGATGCCCACCCCGTTGTCGGTGACCTCCACGACCAGCTCCGGTCCCGCCTCCACCCGCACCAGCACCTCGGTGGCGTCCGCGTGCCGGACGGTGTTGCTCAGCGCCTCGCGCAGCACCGCGTCCACCTCGGGCGCCAGGTCCGGCGGGACCAGGGTGTCGATGGCGCCGGAGAGGCGGACCGCGGCGGCGAGGCGGGTTTGGCCGGTGACCTCGGCGACGGTGTCGAGCAGGCGGCGGCGCAGGCTGGTGGGGGTGGCGGTGGGTGGGGTGTGCAGGTCGAAGATGGAGGTGCGGATCTCGCGGACGGTCTGGTCGAGTTGTTCGACGGCTTCCTGCAGGCGGGCGCGGGCCAGGTCGTCGCCTGCCAGGTGCATGGTGCCCTGCAGGGTCAGGCCGGTGGAGTACAGGCGCTGGATGACGTGGTCGTGCAGGTCTCTGGCGATGCGGTCGCGGTCGGCGAAGATGTCCAGCTGGCGTTGGGTGCGGTGTTTTTCCGCCAGCTCCAGGGCCAGGGAGGCCTGGTTGGCGAAGGAGGCCAGGACCGGGACCTGGTCGGGCAAAAAGGCGGCGCGGTCGCGGTGGCGGGCGGCCAGCAGGAGGCCGGTGGCCCCGCCCTCGGCGCCCAGTGGGACGGCGAGGGACGAGGTGAGGTCGTGGGTGCGGGCGATGCCTTCCAGCACCGGATCGGTGGCCGCGGACAGGTCGGGGATGAGCACCGGGGTGGTGGCGGTGTACCGGGCGATCGGGCTGGAGACGGACCGGTCCAGGATGTCCGCGGCGCCGGTGCCCATCGCGGCGGCGACCACGTAACCCTCGGCGGGCTCGTCGGAGGTGAGCAGGATCAGGGCCAGGTCGGCGGCGGAGAGTTCCAGGGTGCGCTGGGCGATCAGGCGCAGCGCGTCCTGGGCCGAACAGCCGGACAGCAGCGCGGTGGTGATCTCGCTGGTGGCCTCCAGCCAGCGTTGCCGCCTGCGCGCCTGCTCGAACAGCCGGGCGTTGTCCACCGCCACTCCGGCCGCCGCGGCCAGGGCCTGCAGCACCACCTCGTCCTCGGCGGTGAACTCGGCGCCGTCGCGTTTCTCGGTCAGGTACAGGTTGCCGAAGACCTCGTCGCGGACCCGGATCGGCGCGCCAAGGAACCGGCGCATCGGCGGGTGGTTGAGCGGAAAACCCACGCAGGAGGGGTGGGTGGTCAGGTCGGCCAGGCGCAGCACGTGCGGGTCCTCGCTGAGCGAGCCGAGTAGTCCCTTGCCTTCGGGGAGGTGGCCCATGGCGGCGCGGGTGTCCTCGTCGATGCCGATGTAGATGAACTGGCTGAGTTCGTCGGTGGTGCCGAGCACGCCGAGGGCGCCGTACTGGGCGTCGACCAGCTCGGTGGCGGCCAGCACGATGCGGCGCAGCGTGGAGTCCAGTTCCAGTCCCGAACCCACCGCCATCACGGCGTCTAGGAGGCCCTGTAATCGATCCCGGGTTTTGACGATCTCGGTGAGCCGGTCCTGCACCTCGCTGAGTAGCTCGTCGAGCCGTAGGCCCGCGGTCACCGGCGTGCTGCCGGCCGGCCGCGGATTGCCGTGCTGCGGACGCATCTTGGGGGCTCCGTGGCGGTGTGGCGGTCAGTGGTCAGTCTGACAGAGTGTCACGGCTTGTCACGCGGAGGAATCGGGGAGATCACCCCTAACCGTAGTGCCGTTCTTTTGTGACCCACCGAGCACCAGGGACCTTGGACCGTGTCGGCGGCCCGGCCGGAGCGGCACCGTGGGGGCCCGGCGCACAGCGGGAGGCGGGTGGCGATGGCGGATCCGGCGAGACCGGCCGGGCTCAGTTCGGCCGAGGTGACGTTGCTGCGGACCAGGAACGGGCCGCGGGAACCGTCGCCGGTGGCGCGATTCCTGGGGGTGCTGTGCGGTCCGCCCGCGCTGATGCTGGTGCTGTCCGGGCTGTTCGACCTGCTGGGCTGGCGGCAGACCGGCAGCGGCCTGCTCACCCTGGCCGCCGCGATGCTGCTGGCGGGATGGTCGGCCGGGGTTGCCGCGCACGCCCTGACCGCGCCGGTGCGTTCGGCGACCGCGATGCGGGACGGCCGGGCGCAACCGGTTGCGGTGGGCGAGCTGGTGTGCGGGGATGTGCTGGTGCTGGCGCCGGGAGACATCCTGTCAGCCGATCTGTCCATTGTGGACGATCAGGGTCTGGTGCTCGACGGCGGACCGGTGGCCGGGGCGGTGGTGCTGGCCGGGTCGGGGCTGGGGCGGGTGCGTGCGCTGCCGGTCGGCCCAACCCTGGTGGACCCGGTACCGGCGCCGTTGCGGCTGCTGGCGGTGGCCGCCGCGCTGACCGCGGTGCTGCTCACCGCGCTGCTCAGCCTGCGTGCGCCGGGGGAGTGGCCGCACTGGCTGGTGCTGGGCGCGGTGCTGCTCGCCGCCGTCTGCGTCATCCGCCCGGCCACGGTGACCGCGCTGGCCCGGACCGCGGCGGCCCGGCGGATGGCGGCCGCCGGTGCGGTGGTGCGGGATCCGCTGGCTGTCGACGCGCTGGCCCGGTTGTCCGTGCTGTGCCTGGACGAGGGCCGGACCGGACTGCCCAAGCTGTCCGCGGTGATCCCGGCCCCTGGTCACGAGCTGGCCGGGCTGTGGCTGGCGGTGCTGCGGGTGGTCGGCGCCGAGGAGGAGGGCACGGTCGAGCACGCGGTGCTGCGGACGGCGGTGGGTGCGGTGCAGCAGAGGTTGCCGCCGGTGGGCCGTTTCCGGTACCGGCGGCAGGCGGCCTACGGGCGGGCCGCCGCGCACCGGCTGGGCCCGGCCACCGTGGTCACCGTGCTCGGCGACCCGGAATCGTTGCTGCCGCACTGTGCGCCGGACGAGCGGTTCGCCCTGGCCGTGGCCGAGCTGACCGCTGGCGCGCACCGGGTACTGGTGCTCGCGCAGTCCACAGTGGACATAGGAGGCGATCGGCCGCCGCCGGGGCTGGAAGTCGTGGGACTGCTGGGCTTCACCGACGCGACCCGGCCCGCCTGGCCGCTGGCCGAACTGCGCCGCAGCGGCGTACGGGTGGTGCCGGTGCGCGAGGCGGGTACGGCCGTCGGACTCGTCGCGGCGCACCGGGCGGCGGGCGAGGTGGTCGCCGTGGCCAGTGACCGGCTCACCTTCGCCCGCGCCCTGCTGACCGCCGACCTGGGCATCGCCGCCGACAGCCGGGCGGCCACCCTGCTGGTGCCGGGGCCGGGCGCGCTGCTCGCCGCGATCCGGCACAGCCGCCGGGCGGCCCGCAACCGGCACGCCGCCCTGACCTACCTCGCCGCCGCCGGACTTGCCCTGCTGCTCACCGTGCTCGGCGCGACCCTGCTGCTCCCGGCCCCGCCGCTGTACCCGGTGCACCTGGTCTGGCTGGCACTGGCCGCGGGGGTGCTGCCGGTGACCGCGCTGGCCGTGGACCACCCACCCGGCGACCCGCTAAGTCTGCCCCCGCAACGGTTCCGGCTCCTGCCCGCGCTACCTGACGCCGTCCTGCTCGCCGCGTTGTCCTTGCTGTGCGCCACAATCGGCGACCCGGCGGAGGCCAGGACCCGGCTGCTGCTGTCCCTGCTCGCCGGTCAGCTCGCCCTCGCCCTGGTGCGCCGCAGCGAACGCCTGCCGCTGGAATCAGGCTGGACCAGTGCCCGCCGCACCCCGCTGCTGCTGGCGGGCTCCCTGGCGGTTTCCCTTGTCCTGACGGCGGTCCCGGTGCTGCGGACCGCCGTCGGACTCACCTGGATCGGCCTGGACGGCCTTGCCCTGGTGGTGCTCGCGGGCCTGCTCGCGCTGACCCTCAGACGTCCGTGTGCCAGTGCACGCCCAGGGTGCCCCGCTTGGCCTGCCGGTTGGACGCCTCCACGCCGACCCAGCCGTGCAGGACGCCGTCGTCGTCGATGACCTGCAACTGCGGCTTGACGTGCGATCCCCCGTCGTAGCAGTCGGAGCCGGTGGCGCGCAGACAGGTGCAGTGGTGCTCGTAGTAGTTCTTCCGCCCGCCCTCCGACGCCAGGTAGTACCGGATCGCCCTGGTCTCACCGGGTTTGCAGGCGGAGCAGGCTTCCGGGGAGCCGACAGGCAGGCCCGCGCTGAGGCAGTCGCCGTTGCACTGCTTCCAGGCCGTCGAGGTGAGGTCCATGATCGAGGTGCCGGTGTCGGTCTCGATCTTGCCGGTCTTCACCACGTAGGTGATGGAGTTCTGCCTGCCCAGGTACTTGTGCCGCGGGACCTTGTTCAGCGGCACAAAGGTGTCGTGCGGGGCGTTGCTGCCGTAGCCCTGGCCGACGGTGGCGCCGTAGCTGGAACTCCGCAGACCGATCGAGCTGAGCTTCGCGGTCGGCTTGCCCACCGCCCAGGTCTCGGTCTGCCCGCCATCCCAGGTGATCACCACCTGGGTGCCGTCGTTGGTGTAGGTGCCGTTGAGCGATTTGGTCAGCGCACCGGCCTGGAACCCGCCGGAGGTGTGGATCTCGCAGGCCTTGCCCACGCAGCCCGCCGAGGTCGGCTTGATGTTGGCGTGCGGGTAGCCGATGCCCCAGTCCCAGAACCAGAACGACTCGGTCACCGTGCCGTTGCCGTTGAAGTAGTACATGGCCAGCCGGGCGAAGGACTGATTCCCGGTGCTGTCCGGGTGGATACCGCCAATGGTGACCGCGTAGATCCGCTTGCCGCCGGGGTAGTCCACCGCCTGCGCCGTCCCTGGCGCGGTGGCCGCGGTCGCGGTGAACACCAGCGTGAGTGCCAGCAGCAGCCGCCAGCAGGCCCCGAACATCCGTTTCATCGCCCGATCCCCTCATCCCACCAGTGAAGTCGGGGGAACCTACCACTCGGTCGGGATCAGAACAGCCGGGCGAACCGGGCCGCCGCCGGGGGTTCCACCTGACGGGCGACCCCGCCCACCGTCCAGGCGGTCACCTGCCCCGCCGGGCCGGGGGTGACCTCGCCGATGACGGTGGCCTGGCCGCCGCCGGGTTCGGCGCGCATGGCCGCGAGCACCCGCTCGGCCGCGGCCGGGCGCAGCAACGCGACCAGGCAGCCCGCGCAGGGCAGCTCCCATGGGTCGGCCTCGAAGACCTTGCCCGCCGCGATGACCTCCACCGGCACCGGCACCGCCGCCTCGAACAACTCGATGCCCACCCCCGCCGCGCCGGCCAGCCCGGTGAGCGCGCCGGCGAGTCCGCCGCGGGCGGGATCGCGCAGCGCGTGCACCCCGCCACCACCGGCCGCGGTCATCGCGGCGACCAGGCGGTGCAGGGGCAGGGTGTCGGAGCGGATGGAGACGGCCAGGCCCAGTTCGTCCCGGGCGTCCAGCATGGCCGCCCCGTGCAGGCCGATCGGCCCGGACAGCACCACGACGTCCCCGGGCAGCCCACGGCCCGCGGTGGGGGGCGCGTTGGTCAGGGTCACACCCAGGCCGGTCGCGGTGAGCTGCAACCCGTCCACCGCGCCCCTGGGCACGATCTTGGTGTCGCCGGTGACCACCGGCACCCCGGCGGACCGCGCGGCCCTGGCCGCCGAGGCGGTCACCCGGTGCAGTTCCGGTTCGGGCAGGCCCTCCTCGACCACGTAGGCCAGGCCCAGTGCCACCGGTCCGGCCCCGCGCATGGCCAGGTTGTTGATCGTGCCGTGTACCGCGAGCGAACCCAGGTCGCCGCCGGGGAAGAACCGGGGCGCGGCCACGTAGGCGTCCACGCTCAGCGCCACCGGCCCTGCGGTCACCGGGAACACCGCGGCGTCCTGCGGTGGCTTCGGCAGGCCCAGTTCGGCGCGCACCGTCTCGTCCAGCAGCCGGGCCAGGGCGAGTCCGCCGTCCTGGTCGAGCATGATCCGGGGTGTGTCCGGCGGGTTCACGAGGGCCTCCACTCATCGGCAGGCGTACAGCGTGACCACCGCGTCCGGGCCGGATCAGTGCCGAAAGACCCTGGCCGCCAAGGACTCAGGCGCTGTGCCGGTGGCCGGAGAGCAGTTCGATGCCGATCCGCAGGTAGTGCGGGCGCGCCCCGGAGGTGTCCGCGCACTGGTCCAGTGCGGTGACCGCGGTGCCGGGCAACGGATCCCGCACTACCCGTACCCGGCCCAGCGCCACCACGCTCCAGCCCGCGCAGTGCGTGCCGGTGAAGTGGTCGGCCTCGAAGGCCACCACCGCACCCCGCACCGCCCTGGCCAGCCTGCCCTCCGGGGCGGTGCGCAGGATGATTCCGCCGTCGCACAGCACAAAACGCACCGGCAGGATCGCGGGCAGCGCCTGCTCGGTGAACACGATCCGGCCGATCCGCGCGATGCCCAGCAGGTGCAGGCATTCCCGCTCGGACAGCGCCCACAGCCTGCCGGCCTCGAACATCACACCTCGTCTCGCCGCGCGACCCCGCCAGCCAGCCTGCGGCGCGCCCCAGCCTGCCCAGCAGGGTCCAAGGTCCCGGCCGGACCGCCGAAAGACCCGGTGCGGCAAGGCATCCGGCCTCATTCGGCGGCCAGCCGGGCCGAGGCGACCACCGCCTGGCCGTAGCTGAGCCCGCCGTCGTTGACCGGCGCCAGCGACCCGACGCAGGCCTGGTAGCCGCCCTCGGCGAGCAGGTCCAGCAGGGTTTCGGTGAGCAGCCGGTTCTGGAACACCGAGCCGCTGAGGCAGATCCGCCACACCCCGGTGCGGCGGGCGGCCTTGGCCAGCATGGCCGCGCTCACCTCGGCCACCGTGCTGTGGAAGCGGGCGGCGACCTCGCCGCGCGGGCAATGCTGGGCCTGGGCCAGCACCGCGCGCAGCGTGGGCACCGGATCGACCACGTGCAGCTCCTCCCTGCGGACCAGCCGCCAGGGCAGCGCGGGAGCCCGGCCGTAGCGGGCGGCGGCGTGTTCCAGGTGCAGCATCGCCTCGCCGGGGTAGCCGTTCTCGTCCCGGATGCCGAGCAGGCTGGCCACCGCGTCGAACAGCCGGGCCACGCTGGAGGTCACCGGGCCCGGTCGTTCCCGCACCATCCGGCGCACCGCGGCCAGCCGCCCTGGCGGGAACCTGGAGAGGAAGTTCTTGGTCAGCGGCATGCTCGGGCGGGCCGAGCCGAGCGCCTCGCTGCCGGTGAGGTAACCCAGGGCCATCTGCGCGGGGTGGCGCACCGCGCTGGGCCCGCCGGGTAGTGGCGCGTGGCCGAAGCGGCCCAGCCGCCGGTAGCCGGTGTAGTCGCACAGCAGCAGTTCGCCGCCCCACAGCGTGCCATCGTCGCCGAGTCCGATCTCGTCGTAGGCCAGGCCGAGGAACGGCGCGCGGACCCGGTGCTCGGCGGCGGTCGCGGCCAGATGCGCGTGGTGATGCTGCACCGCGATCCGGCGAGCCGATGGCCGCCGCAGGGCGTGCAGGGTGGAGGGGTGCCGGGGGTGCAGATCGTGCGCGAACACCTTGGGCGCCACGCCGAACTGGTGGCAGAGCAGCTCGGCCGAACGGTGCAGCGCGGTGAACGGCGGCATCGCCTCCAGGGCCCCGTGATGCGGGCCGAGCACCGCTGATTCGCCCAGTCCCAGGCACACGGTGTGGTCGGTGCGCGAGCCGAGCGCGAGCACCGGTTCCGGCGCGAGATAGGGCAGTGGCAACGGTTCCGGGGTGTGCCCGCGGCCGCGCCGCAACAGCATCGGCCGCCGCCGCACCAGCCGCAGCACCGAATCGTCCTGTCCCAGCGCGATCGGCAGGTCGTGGCTGAGCACCCCGGCACACCGCGGCCCCAGCTCCCGCACCGCGATCTCCTCCTCGGTGATCGCGCCCTGCCCCTCCCGCCTGCCCGCGGTGAGCACCAGCGGCCGCCCCAACTCGGCCAATAACAGGTGCTGCAACGGACTTTGCGGCAGGGTCAGCCCGATCTCCGGCAGATCCGGCGCCACCGCCACGGCGAACCCGTCCTCGGCGCCCCGCCGCAGCAACACGGTCGGCCGGCGCGGCGAGTACAGCAGCAACGCGGCCTCCGGCGGCACGATCGCACTGCGCCGCGCCGCCGCCAGATCGGCCACCAGCACCGCGAACGGCTTGGCAGGCCGCCCTTTCGCCAGCCGCAACGCGCGCACCGGCTCCTCCCGGTCGGCCACACACAGCAGCTGGTACCCGGCCACGCCCTTGACCGCCACGATCCCGCCGCGCCGCAACGCGCGCACCGCGGTGGCCAGCGGATCTCCGGTTTCGGTGCCGTGCCAGGACAATCGCGGCCCGCAGTCCGGGCAGCCCAGCGAGGGACAGCGGCGCCTGCGGCTGTCCGGATCGGTGTACTCCCCGGCGCAGGCCGGGCACAGCACGAACCGCGCGGTGGTGGCGTGGTCGCGGTCGCCGGGCACGCGTTCGGCGATGGCGGCCCGTGGCCCGCAGTCCGCGCAGCTGATGAACGGGTAGCGGTGGCGCCGGTCGGCCGGGTCGAACAGTTCGCGCAGGCAGTCCCGGCAGGGCGCCAGGTCGGCCGGGATCGAGTGCCGGGGGTCGTTGTCATCGAGGTGAAAGGCCGCGGCGGTCATGGGCGGACAGGCTGACAGCAACCCGGGCCGCACAGCAGGGTCGAAGGTCCCGGGCCGAGGGTGATCGGGACCGCTGCCAGGTGGCCTCGCGCAGCACGGCCTCCCCCTGCCCCGAACCGAGACCACACGGAGAGAGCCCTTCGACCCTGTCCGGCACCTCCCAGCGACTCTGCCCACCCCGGTTCCGGCGCGGCAGGCTGGCTGGATTGTCCCGCTGGAAGGGGATCGCGATGTCCGGGCCTGCCGCACGGGTTGTCGTCGGGGTCGACGGCTCCGAGTCCGCACTCAACGCGGTGCTGTGGGCGGCCAGGGAATGCCTGCGCCAGGACGGGGTGCTGCGCCTGGTCTTCGCCTTCCACCTGCCCGACTGGGGTCTGCCGGAACTCGACGGCACAGTGGCCGAGGTGCGGGCCAGCCTGCGCAGACACGCCGCCGACTGCCTGGCCGAGGCCGCCGAGGTGGCCAGGACGGTGTCGGCGGAGGTGCCGGTGGAGCAGCGGGTGCGGGAGCAGGGCGCGGCGGCGGCGCTGATCGAGGAGTCCGGCCGGGCCCGGCTGCTGGTGGTGGGTTCGCGCGGACTGGGCGGGTTCGCCGGGTTGTTGCTGGGATCCACGGCGCTGGCGTTGAGCACGCACGCGCGCTCGCCGGTGGTGGTGGTCCGGGGATGCGTGCCGGAGCACGGGCGGGTGGTGGTCGGCGCGGACGGCTCGCTGCCCGGCGAACAGGCCATCGGCTTCGCCTTCGCCGCGGCCGCCCGCCGGGGTGCGCCGGTGGTGGCGGTGCTGGCCTGGGCGGACGCGGTGCTGGACCAGGATCCGATGCCCGCGGACTGGACCGGACTGGCCGAGGAACACCACGCCCTGCTGGGCCAGCGACTGGCGGACTGGACCGAGCGGTACCCGGAGGTGCGGGTGCAGCGCCTGGTCGTGCGGGACCGGCCGGTGCGGGCGTTGCTGCGGGCCGCCGCGGACGCGCAACTGCTGGTGGTCGGCGCCCGCGGACTGGGCGGGTTCGCCGGCCTGCTGCTCGGCTCCACCAGCCGATCACTGCTGCTGCACGCACCCTGCCCGACAGTGGTCCTCCGCCCCGCCGAGCCCGGCTGAGCGACTCAGTGCGCGGCCCGCAGCACCGCCTGCGGCGTGCCAGCGCCCAGCGCCATCGCCCGCGCCAGCAATGCCCTGGCCCGCCACACCATCCGCCCGGACCCGAGCAGTTCGGCCCGCACCCCACTGGTCTCCGCCGCCAGCAACACCGCCGCCACCGCCTCACCGGTGGCCAGCCGCGCCGCCCGCCGGTCCGGATTCACCGTGGTCAGCGCCAGCAGCGTGTCCAGCCCGACGTCGAGTTCGGTCAACGCGTGCAACGCCACCCCGTACCGGCCCGCGATCGCGATCAGCGTGCGCAGCAACGTCGGCGACATCGCCCGCGTACTCCCGTCCCTGGCGGTCAGCCGGGTCAGCGCGGCCGTGGCCAGCACCACCGCGTCGGTGGTCGGCTCCCGCTGGTCCAGGGCTTCGACGGTGGCCACCCGGTTGGGCGCCAACGGATCCGGGAACCGGGTGACCACGGTGCCCCAGCCCTGGGCGGCCAGGGAGATCTGCGCGTAGTGCAGACCCGCGCCGCAGCCGATCAGGTTGGTCTCGGCGTGCAGGTGCAGGGCGGAATCACTGACCCGCCACTGCCAGCGCCGCCGCCCCGGCGAGGGCGCGCTGTTGGCCAGTTCGACCGCGTTGAGCAGGGCGGAGGTACGCGGGAACTCGGTGCTCATCAAGCGCTCCGTGGCGGCCGGGAACGGGTGGCAATCCCCTCCACGCTGCCAGGGTCACGGGTGCCAGGACAGGGACGAAAGTCCTAGGTCTAGACCAGCTTTGTCTATTGTGGACGGTTTAGGGGGTGGGGCAGGGGCGGTCGGTGGGGGCGTTCAGGTTGGTGAGCACGGCGCGCTCGGGTTCGGTGAAGTCCCGGTTGTTGTGCGCACACAACGATTTCCGCCATACCTCCGGGTCTAGCCGGACCGACCGCGGTGCGGGTGCGCTGAGATCGATCAGCTCATTGCCGGTCAGCAGCCAGGGGTCGTTGATGTCGCCGAAGCTGGTAAAGGTGCCCATCAGCTTGGCCGTGCCCGCATCCCACAGTTCGGCGGTGCGGTTGGCCAGCCCGCCCACGGTGGTGATCACCTTGCCGCCGGGCGCCGCGGTGAGCAGCCTGGCCGCTGAGCCGACCGGGATCGGCCTGCCCCGTTCGCGCGGCGGATTCAGTTCCCAGGACCGGATCGTGTTGTCCGCGGTGAGCACCAGCGCCCCCGGCGGGTCGGTGGTGAAGCGGACCACATTGGGCTCGGCCCTGGTGCGGCCGAGGATGCTGATCCGTTTGCGCTGGTCCAGGTGCCACAGCTCGACGTCGCCACTGCGCTGGATCACCGCCACCTCGACCGGATTGCCCGGCTGAACCGCCAGCATCGCCGCGGACGAGGCGTGTTGCGGTTCGGCGTGGTGGGGCCGGGGCACGAAGGACTCGCCAACCTGCTTGCCCTCGGCCAGTCCCCAGCGGCTGAGCTGGCCCGCGTGCAGGACGACGACCTGCCCGTTCCCCAGGTCGCGCAGGCTGCTCTCCCACGGCAGGAGTCGCTTGCCGTCCGGGGGCTTGGGCAGTTCGATCCGGCGTTCCACCGCGAGCGTGGGCACCGAGTAGCTCACCAGCGTGTTGTCCTCGATGGTCAGCAGCCGCTTGCTGTCGGCGGTGAACTCGACCGAGTTGCCCTGGATGGCATAGTCACGCCCAGCCGAGCCCGCGGTGCTGCTGAGGATGGTCCCGGTCCGGGCGTGCAGGATGATCCGACCAGACAGGTCGTAGGTGGCGGCGAATTCCCCGTCGTGGCTGCGGACGGTGTTCTTAGTGGGCACGGCGGGTGCCGGAGCAAGGCCGGTTTGCCGGTGCAGCAGGTTCCGGGCGCCGAACAGCACGGTGGGGCGGCCGTCCGGACCGGGGAAGATCGCGACCCTGGCCAGGACGTCGTTCAACTCGTCGCCGTCGTTGCTCAGCTTCAGCACCGGGATGGCGAGCTGGTGGTAGGCGCCGGTGCGCAGGTTGGCGACCCCGAGCACCTGATGCGAGTTGCCCGTGTTGGCCGAACCGGGGAACAGCGCGTAGTTCGTGGTGCTGTCCACTTCGAGGGTGAGACCGAAGCACTGGGGCACCGGGAACTCGCCGCGCAGCGCGCCGGTGGCGATCTCACGCACCCGCAGTTTCGTGTCGCCCGCGCACCCGATCAGCGCGGCGCCGTTCTCCGCCACCAGGCCTGGCTGCGTGCCCGTGGGCAGCACCTGGCCGGTGTTCAGGTCGTGGCTGGTCGCGCCGTTGCCCTCGTACACCATCGTGTCCGGCGTTGTCCCCAGGTAGGCCACAAATCCGGTCGGCTTGAGCGCATCGGGCAGCGATACCTGCCTGCGCTGCGGCAGGTCCCAAAGCTCCAAGAACGCCGGTCGCCCGGTCCGGCTGATCAGCAGTCGGTTCTCGTCAGCGGAGAAGCTGAGTGAGCGCACCCCCACGCCGGGTGGCTCCGGCAGTTTCGACCGCAGCACGACCACGTCCGGATTGTCCCGCCGCCACAACAGAACCGTGCCGTCCACGCTGGTGTAGGCGAGGGCCTTACCGGAGTTGCTGAGCTGGAAGACCCCGTCGGTCTCCGGGCGATCCAGTGCCCGGACCTGGACCGGGTGGTCGCCGTTGAGCCCCGTCCACCACGAGGGCTGGCCCTCCTCGTTGACCAGCACCGTGGTGCCCCCGTCGGTGCTGCTCAGCACCTGGCGCAACTTGCCTGGCCACAGCCCCTGGAAAAGCTTGTCCACCTCCTGGTACCGCACATACTGCTTGAACAGCGCGCCCCACGCCTCAGTGGTCGGCGCGATGTGCCAGGCAGTCTGGGCAAGTTGCAGTGCGGAGCGTGGATCGCTGCTCTGCAACGCGTCCGACTCGGCGGCCAGCGCCCGGGACTGGGCTGTCCGCAACTGTTCCTGGCTCTCCCAGTTCGCCCGGAGGGCCAGCACCGCCAGCCCACTGGCCACCAGCGCCAGTGCGGTGATCACACTGACCGCCGCTTGCCGGAGCCGCCGTCTCCGTCGTGCCCGGATCCGGCTCGCCCCAACGTACTCGCGTTCCTCCGCGGTCAGTTTCGGTTGCCACTGCTCGGCTCTGGCCAACGCCAGCCCGCGCAGCAACCCGTCCTCCTCCCGGCCATCCAGCTGCCACCGCCGCAGACTGTCCCGCAGTTGTTGCCGCCAGGACAGGAACTCCCGCTCCTCCGCCAGCCACCCCGCCAGTCGCGGCCACCGGTGCAACAGCGCCTGATGCGCCAGTTCGACGATCCTGGCCTGGCCGTCCACCACGACCAACCGGCCAGTGGAAAGCCTGCCCAGCACCGGAAGCAGCTCATCGTCCACATCGGACAGTGGCATCTGGCGGCGCTGGAACCCGCTGTCGTCCGGGCGGGCCAATCCGGTCAGCAGCCGCCGGGCCGCCTGCTGTTCCTCAACACTGAGCCGCCCGTACAGCCCCTCGGCGTACCCGGCGAGCGCGCCCGCCACCCCGTCCAGCTCGCCGTAGGCCCTGCTGGTGAGTTGACCGGCCTCGCGCTGTTCCCACAACCGGGCCAGGGTGAATTCCACCAGCGGCAGCGTGCCCGGTTCGGTGCCCGCGTCGTGCAGGATCCTTTCCACCAGGCCGTTTTCGAAGCTCACGCCGTCCGCGCGGACCGCCTCGGCGAGCTGGGCGCGGGTCATCGGCGGCACGAACACCACGCCGTCGCGCACCGCGTCCGCGCTCTGGCTGGTGACCAGTTCGTCCAGGGTGCCCGAGCGCAGGGTCAGTACCAGCACCAGCGCGGGTGAGCCGTCCCGTTGCCGGGGCGCGGCACTGACCAGGGTGAACAGCACGGTGAACAGCGTGCGCGCTTCCTCCGGCGGGATCTCCTCGAACTGGTCGATCCCGATCAGCAGTCCGCCCGGCCCGGCCCGTTCCAGCAGCCAGGGCAATGCTTTCTCCGGCGAATCGAGCCGCTTCGCCAGCTCCTCCGCCTCCACCAGACCGGCGTCCGGCCCCAGCAGAGCGAGCGCGAGCGAGGTCAGCGGATCCCCGGCCAGTACCCGGAACAGCACCACATCCATCCCACGCCGCCGCACCCCGGGCACCACCCCGGCCCGCACCAGCGAGGACTTGCCGCTGCCCGAAGGCCCGGCCACCACCACAACCGGCTGCGCCGCAACAACATCCAACACCTGACCGGTCAGCTCCGACCGCCCCCGGAACCCGTCGGCATGCTCCTCGCCAAAGGGCTCCAGCCCTCGGTACGGGCACACCTCCGCCGGATCCGGCGCCGCGATCCCGGGATCCGCGGCCAGTAACGCCGTCACCGGCAGTACGTACGCGGTGGTGGTCCCGGCGCCGCGTTCGGCCGCGACCACCATGCCGACCACCCCATCGGCCGCGGGGGAGTACACCGGCGAGCCGCTGAAGCCCGGCCCGACCCGACGCCGCCCTGGCGCGGACTCGATCTGCACCCAGCCCGCCGCGGTGGCCGCGCGCAACTCCGCCGCCACCCACACCCCGTGCTCCAGCTCCGGCGGGAACCCGAACACCCGGACCTGCGCACCCCAGCGCACCGGCTCGCGGGACAACCGCGCGGGCACCGCACCCGGCGGCGCGGCGTCCAGTCGCAGCACCGCGATATCCGCCTCGGCCATGGCGGCGACCACTCGCGCGGACACGGTGGAATCGCCGTCCAGCAGCGGGAAATCCAGCGTGATCGAATCCTGTTCACCCAGGACGTGCGCGCAGGTCAGCGCCAGTTCGCTGGTGACCAGGAAACCGGTCCCGGTCACCGCCCCAGTGGCGTCCAGGATTCGCACGATCGACGGTGCGTTGTCCACCCCGGCCCCCTCCCCGTGTTGACATGCTAACGCTGCGTGACAACACGGGACAGCTCAGGTTGGTCGGCGGTCCTCCGGTCGCAGCACCGCGGTGCCCCGGTCCAGGTCGATGCCCAGTGGTGGTGGCGCGCCCTGCACCTGGTCCTCGCGCATCATCGACATGGACTGCCGGTGGTCCAGCTCATCCCGCTTGGTGCCGTAGAACATCGCGGTCAGCTCGTTGACATAGGTCGCGGTGATCGGCGTGCCACCGCGCCTGCGCCGCCGGTGCCGGATCAGCTCGTACACCCCCACCGCGACCATCAGCAGCACCCCGCCCGGGATGGTCCACAGCATCGCGCTCTCCACACCGGACCCAACGCCGGGCCGCGCGGCCGGGTTCCCGTCAGCGGTCCGGGTCGTGCAGGTCCAGGCAGTGGCTCAGCTGGGTGGCCGAGTGCAGCATAGCCAGGCCGCGCTCGGTGAGTTTGCGCTGCCAGTCCGTCAGCGCGCGGGCGAGCGTGTCGGTGCCGCCGGCGGTCCGGATCTGGTGCACCACGGTGGAAATCCGGTCCAGCGGGTAGCCGCCGCGACGCAGCAGGTGGGCCAGTTCGGCATCGCGGACATCACTTGCCTGGAAGATCCGGTAGCCGGTCATCGGGTCGCGCGCGGGGGTCAGGATGCCCGCGTCCTCCCAGTTGCGCAGGGTCGCCGGGGTGACCTGGAGCTGGTGCGCGAGTTCGCCGACGGTCCGCGGCTCGGGGTCGGGCGACTCGGCGGGGGCGGTCTCGGAGGTCAGGTGGTCCACCGCGGTCCGCACCGCGGCCAGGGTTTCCCGGTCGCGGAGCAGCTGGGCGTGCCCGCGGTCGATGATCTTGAGAACCTGGTCGATCTCGCCCCGGTTGACCGCGTTCATGAGCTGGCCCGCGGTGGCGTGCCCGTAGGCCGGGATCAGCGCGAGGAAAGCACGCAGCGCGGCCGCGTGCGCCTCGGTGTAGACCCGGTAGCCGCTGGCGGTGCGCTCGGCGGGCGGCAGGAAGCCGTCCCGCTCGTAGTTGCGCACCGCCTGGGTCGAGATGCCGTGCTCACGCGCGAGGTCATGTGGGCGCAGGGTTCTCATCGGTTTGAGACTTTATCTCGGTGAAGCGCGTTCAGCAGGGTGGAAGTCTCAACAGGGCTTTCAGCGATACGCTTGAACCCCATGAGCCAGGACATTCGAGACTTCGTCACCGCCGCCGCCGACCTGCTGGCCTTCGGTGAGCCGACGCACCTGGAACCGGCCTTCGGGCAGATCCGCAACGAACTCCTCGTCCAACTGGCCGCGCACGGCTTCCGGTCGATCGCGCTGGAGACCGACCGGGCGGCCGCGCTCGTCGTCGACGACTTCGTCCAGGGCGGCGCGGGCAGCCTGGACCAGGTGCTGACCGAGGGCTTCTCGCACGGCTTCGGCGAGCTGGCCGCCAACCGGGACCTCCTCGCCTGGTTGCGTGAGTACAACCAGGATCGCGCGCCCGCCGACCGGATCGCCTTCCACGGCTTCGACCTGCCGACCGAGACGATGACCGCGCCCAGCCCGCTGCGCTACCTCGAACAGGCCCGCGACTACCTGGGATTCGGCCTCGACCTGGCCAGCCTGGCCGGTCCGGACGAACAGTGGAGCCGCACCGAGGCGGTAATGGACGCGGCCGAATCCATCGGCGCCACCGCCCAGGCCGACCGGCTGCACGCCCTCGCCCAGGAACTGCACACCGCACTGCACACCTACGCCCCGGAACTGATCGCGGGAACCTCCCGCGCGCGGTGGCACCGGGCGAAGATCCAGCTCACCGCCGGACTCGGCCTGCTGAGCTACCACCGCCAGTGCGCCAAGCCGATGGAGCAGAGCGCCAGGGTCTCCGCCCTGCTGGACAACCGGAGCGCGCACATGGCGCAGAACCTGTTGCACATCCGCGAGATCGAGGCGGACCGAGGCCCCACCCTGGTCTTCTCCTCCAACGCGCACCTGCAACGCAACCGGGCCAGCTGGCGGCTGGGCGAGATGGACCTCAGCTGGGTGACCGCGGGCGCCATCGTCAGCTCGCTGCTGGGTGAGCGGTACCGCGTCATCGTGGGCAGTCTCGGCCGCAGCGCCGCGCTCGGGCTGGGCGAACCCGAACCGGAGAGCTACGAGGGGCAGCTGCAACGCCAGTTCGCCGACTGGGGCCTGACCAAGATCAGCACGGTCGACCCGGCCCGCTGCCGCGCCGAAACGAACCCGCGGCAGGGCTACTTCCCGCTCGACCAGCCCACCCTGGACGGGGCGGACCTGGTCCTGCACATCAACGCCGGCGACCCGACCGCCCCACGCGCCACCCGCAGCTAGCCAGCTCCGCACGTCACCGGCGTGTTGGCCGTTGTCGTACGCAGTCTTGGCCGAACTGGTACGACTTGGGCCAACTGGTACGCCCACTTGGGCCAACTCGGCGTACCAGTTGGGCCAACTCGGCGTCCAGAACGGCCAACACGATGGCGGGGCCGCTTGCTTAGAGCGGCAGGTCCCGGAGCTGGGCGCGGCTGACGATGCCCAGCTTCGGGAACAGCCGGTACAGGTGCGAGCCGACCGTGCGCGGGCTCAGGAACAGGCGCTCGCCGATCTCCCGGTTGCTCAGCCCGCGGGCGGCCAGCCGCGCCACCGCCAGTTCTTGCGGGCTCAGCACCTCGCCCGCGGTGCCCCGGGCCGGGCTGCCCGCACCCGCCGCGCGCAACTCCGCGGCGGCCTGCTCGGCCCATGGGCGGGCGCCGAGGCGGGTGAAGGCGTCCACGGCGGTGCTCAGCGGTGGCCGGGCCCGCACCGGCTGACCGTCCCGGCGCAACCGGGCGCCCAGCTGGAGCGCGGCCCTGGCCAGCTCGAACGGTCGGTCCGCGGACTCGGCCATGGCCAGTGCCAGCTCATGGTCGGCGATCTCGCCGGTGGCCAGCGCGCGCACTCGCCGCACGGTCGCGCGCACCCACGCCACCCGGCTCAGCTCCGCGCCCACTCCCGTTGGCTCCGCCTCCGGTTCGCCGACCAGGCTGTTGAGCAGTTCCGCGCGATCCAGCCGGTTCGCCGCCTCGGCCAGGTCCGGCAGCGCGGACAGCGCGATCAGCCGGTGTGCCCGCGGCCCGTCCGGGGTGACCACCTCGATGAGCCGGTCCAGCGCCGTCGCCGGATCGCCCTCGGCCAGCGCCAGCAACCCCAGCGCGTGCGTGGCCACCGCCGCCGCGGCCCGCTGCCGCATCGGCACCGCCAGGGCCAGCGCGCGGTCGGCGTGCTCGCGGCAGGCCGCGGCCTGGCCCCTGGCGGCGGCGTAGCGGGCGAGCAGCGCGTGCAGGTTGGCCTGCTGGCCGCGCTGCCCGGTCTCGTGGGTCAGGCGCAGGCCTTCCTCGGCGGCGGCCACGCCCGCGTCCCAGTCCCCGGCCCGATAGGCCAGGTCGGCCTGCCAGAACAGCAGTTCCACCAGGGAGGCCGCCGAGCCGACCGCCCGGAGCTGGGTGCGGGCCGCCTCGGCCACGGCCAGTGCCTGGCGGGGGTCCGGGCCGAGCCAGCCGATGGCCAGCACCCACATCCAGGCCCGGCCGCCCACTGCTGGCTGGGCCGGGGCCAGCTCGGCGAGCAGTCCCCACAGGTCGCACCCGGTGTGCGGGGCCTGGGCGAGCGCCTCGCCCGCCCGCCGCACCGCGGGTGGCACGTCCAGCCCGGCGATCCGGGCGGCGGCGTCGTGCGCGGCGAAGACGTCGTCGGCGTGGTAGGCGCAGTTGGCGGCCAGCACCAGGGTCCAGGCCGCTTCCAGGGGATCGGTGAGCAGGTCGGCGCAGCGCAGGAGCTGCCGCCAGGCCAGGTCCGGGTCGCCGCTGTAGGCCTCGACGGTCGCGGTGAGCCGGGCCAGCACCGCGACGGTCGCGGGCTCGGCCATGATCTCGGCGGTCAGCGCGCGGGCCAGTTCGGGCTGACCGGAGTCCAGTGCCACGAACGCGGCGGCCAGCAGCCGGTCCCGGCGGCCCTCGGCGGTGCTGCTCAGGCGAGCGGCGTGCCGCAGCACGGCGGTGACCGCGGCCTCCCCGCCCCGGCCGCGCACCGACTCCGCGATCCGCTCCAGCTCACCGGCCAGTTCCTCATCCGGTTCAGTGGCCGCGACCGCGCGGTGCCACACCGCGCGCTGCCGGTCACCGCGTGCCGCGGCCTGCTCGGCCAGCGCCCGGTGCGCGGCGGCCCGCGCGGGAAAGGTGGCCTGCGCGTAGGCGACCGAGCGCACCAGCGGATGCCGGAACCGCAGCTCCGGCCCGGTGAGATCGACCAGCCCAGCCACGCAGGCCGCGTCCAGCGCGTCGGCGGGCAGGCCGAGCCGGGGCAACGCGCCGAGCACCACGGCGGTGCGGCCGGAATCCTCGGCGGCGGCCAGCAGCAGCGCCGACCGGGACGGTTCGGGCAGGGCGTGCAGGCGGCGCCGGTAGGCGGCCCGGATGCGCGCGCCGACCGGCACCGTGCCGTGCAGCGCCAGTTCGCCGGCGACCTCGCCCGGACTGCCCAGCGCGGCCAGTTCGACCAGCGCCAGGGGGTTGCCACCGGTGTGCCCGAGCACCGCCGCCCGCGCCGGCGCCGGCGCCGGCCAGTCCAGCTCGGCCAGCAGCTCCGCGGCCGCGTCCGCGGACAGGCCGGACAGCGGCAGCTCCGCCAGATCGGCGATGTCCACAGTGGACTCATCCGGCGACCGGACGGCCAGCAGCAGGGCCAGGTTCTCGGTGCTGAGCCTGCGCGCGGCGAAGACCAGCGCGGTCGCCGAGGACCGGTCCAGCCAGTGCAGGTCGTCGACGAGCACCAGCAGCGGGCGGGCCGCGGCGAGCGCGCCGAGCAGATCGAGCACCGCGGTGCACACCAGCAGTTCCGAACCCGGCGGCCCGTCCTCCTGGCCCAGCGCGTGCCGCAGCGCGGTCGCGGCGGCGGGGGAGAGCGCGGCCGGCGGCAGTGCGACGGGGCGCAGGAGCTGGTGCAGGCCGCTGAAGGGTTGCCGCACCTCGGTTTCCACCCCGGCACAGCGCAGCACGGTGAAGTCCTCGGCGGCCGAGGCGGTGTCCCGCAGCAGGGTGCTCTTGCCGATACCGGCCTCCCCGCGCAGCACCAGCGCCCTGGCCCGGCCCTCGCGGGCGTCCTGGAGCAGTCCGGTGAGGGCCGCGCGTTCGGCCTGCCTGCCGTGGATCACTCAGCCGAGGTTAGGTCGTGTCCACGGAGCCGCGAGGGCCGCCTCGACGGCGTGGCTCGCCGGGCCCCGGGCGCGCAACCTTTGGTGGGGCGTGCTCGCCTCGCTGGGCTGCGTCGTGGGCGCGGTGGTGCTCGTGGCGCGGCCCGGGCCGGGTGGTTGCCGGGCCTCCTCGTGCATCAAATGAATTTCAAGCGCAGTGTCGGCAGTGCCGAATGGGTGCCTCGCCTCGGATTTGGCGATCGGCGTTTCCGGGCAGGCCCGCCCATTCCTGGCAGTGTCTATTTCTATTCCCGTCGGCACTCTAGGTACCCTGTTTGATTGCGCAAGTTCACCTCATTGGAGGATCTCGTACGAGTGGCTGAGCGTCGGGCCGATGGACATGCCAGTCCTCTTCGGTGAAGACTTCTCGTTGGTCGCGCGGTGCAAAAACATGGTAGTCCGGAGGTTGTGATGAGCATACGTATTTACAGACTTCTTGTGGCGCTGTTCTCGTTCATGTTGATAGCCTCGATCGGCGGCCCAGCGGGGGCGGCGGCAGTGAATCCAGGCCCGCTGGAAAAAGTATGTGATTCCAAGGTCGACGTCGACCCGGAAGCTGACTTCAAGAAGGTGTGGGTCAAGCAGTGCCTGGAGACCGACGGTCACTACATGGAAGTCTCGGCGGAAGTCCAATGTAAATACGACAGAGACGACTGGACGACGTGCGGCAAGGGTAAAGTAACAATTTATACCCTGGAGAAGTCTGGAGTGGAGACTCGGAAGCAAGAGATTGATCAGGGATTTCCCTATCTTGGGCCAGGTGAATACAGGATCAGGAGTACTGTCGATGTCCGTGGGGAGGGTACCAGTTCGAGTGGCGCCTACTACGTTATCGAAGTGGCGTCCAAATGGGACGTCTCGTGGTCTCTCGTCGGTTCCAAGTCTCCGTTTGTTGATGTCCAGATCGGTGACGCACATCCGGATAACTGGGAGCGTGATGGAATTCAATTCTCGCTGACCAATGGATATGGCACTGCAAAACATGTCGGCCTCGAAATTCCGGAATCTGCAGGTTTCAAGTTCGTCGCGAAGGACGATCGTTGCGCCATGAATGAAGCAGATTTCATGTTCCGGTGCGATGGTGGGATGCTTGAGCCTGGGAAGTCGGTCAGTGTAACGGTGGGACTTGAGTTCAAAGATGGTTTCCTCCCTGGTTACGGGAGTATTGGGGACGAAGGCTGCGAAGGTTCCCCATTCTCGTTCGGGTCTTCGCTGATCGATGATGAATCGAAACACGCTCAAGATACAGACGGGTTTCAGCCTTACTGCTTGATTGGTGATGCTTAAGCATGTCGCACTCCTGGGTTTCTTCGCCTTCTGCCGAGAATTCTTCAATCAAGAATGTTGCCGACGTGTACGGCAAGGCCAAAGACCTGAGCACTTCAGGCGGTCTGGTAGTGCTTTTTAGGTAAGTGTGTCGTCGGGGCGTGGGACCGGTCCGAGTGGTTTCACGCCCCAATGACCTCCGACGAGCTTGTCCATGCCCGGCAACGGCCGGAGAACTTCACAGCGGAAGTATTCACCCCCCTTGCCCCGATCCGACCAGCGGGCCAACGGCGAAACCTGTTTGCGTGGGTTGCTGCTGCACGGACGCCTGGGGTGGACCATCAAGGGCTGCAACAGTTCGTGACCACCTCGGCCTGGGACGCCGACCCGGTGCGGGCGAGGCTGACCCAGCGGGCGGTGCAGGCCATCGATCCAGTGGTCTGGGCGGCCGATGGCAGCTGCTTCCCCAAAGACGGCACAAGTTCACCAGGCGTGGCCCGGCACGCGGTCGCCGCCGGCCGCCGGGCCGCACTCACCATCACCTGACGTGCAGGCAGCACAGGTCCACTGACCGCACAGTTTGTGTTCCTGCGGGTCCCGGCCCGCTGCGTCCCCCGCGAACCCGCCGACGGTGTTCTGCCGGAGCGATGGCTGATCGCGAATCACCCGAGAGCGAGGGCGACCCCCTCACCTGCTGGCTGTCCAGTGTTCCCGCCGCCACCAGCCTCGCCGACCTCACAAGATCCGCTGGCGGATCGAGCACGACTACCGCGAACTCAGGTGCAGTCGAATCGACTGAGGTCCGGGGGCAGTAATCCCGGCAGGGTTCCTGGTGCCGAGGCCGCGAGCACGCGGCCGGTCCGACTGGGGGGAAGTCACCGTGACCACGACTGTGCGCGCTCGCGCAACCCGGAAGCCGTGGTGGCGGCGTCCCTGGACCGTCCCGCTGCTCGCGGTCTCGGTGTTGTTCGTGCTGGTCTCGCTGCCGCCGTACCTGCAACCAGACCCCGCCCAGGCGCGCACGCCGTTGCGGCCCGGCGTGGACTGGCACTTCCCGCTGCTGGCCGTGCACGTGATCTTCGGCGCCATCGCGCTGCTGACCGTGTGCTTCCAGATCTGGCCCGCGATGCGTGCCTGGTCCCTGCCGGTGCACCGCTGGCTGGGGCGGGTCTACGTCTTCGGCGGCGTGCTGCCCGCGGGACTGACCGCGCTGGTGGTGGGGGCGCTCAGCGAACGCGGCCCGCTGACCATGGCGGGCAACCTGCTCGGCGGGATCGCCTGGCTGGCCACGACCGCGACCGCCTACCTGGCCGCGCGGCGGCGGCGGTTCCGGGTGCACCGGCGCTGGATGATCCGCAGCTTCGCGCTGACCGTCTCGATCATGCTGGACCGGGTGCTCGCCGTGCCGCTGTTGCATGTGCTGGAACCCAGGACGGCGCACGCCATCACCACCTGGGCGAGTTTCCTGACCTGCGTGCTTGTCGCCGAGTGGTGGCTGCGCCGGAGCGGGCATACTCCTCCGCGATGAAGCGGGTGACGATTCACGACGTGGCGCGGTCGGCCGGGGTGTCCCGGCAGACCGTGTCCCGCGCGCTCAACGACAAGGGCGAGATCGACGGCGGCACCAAACAACGCGTCCTGGACGCCGCCCGCACCCTCGGCTACCGGCCCAGCCGGTTCGCCCGCGGGCTGGTGCGGCAGGACACCGTCACCATCGGCCTGGTCATCCCCGACCTGCGCAACCCCTTCTTCACCGAGATCGCCGCCAGCGCCCTGGAAGCGGCCAGGGCCAGGGACTGGCACGTGGTCGTACACGACACCGCGGACAGCCCGGAGCAGGAGATCGGCACCCTGCGGGTGATCGGCTCCCAGGTGGACGCCGTGGTCGGCTACTTCAGCCAGCCCGAGGAGGAGATCGAACGGCACGTCGCCGGACTGCCGGTGGTCTTCCTCGGCCGCGAGCACCACAACCCCCGGTTCAGCTCCATCCGCATCGACGGCGAAGCCGGCATCGCCGCCGCGGTGGAGCACCTGGTCGCGGCCGGGCACACCCGGATCGGCATGCTCGACCACAACCGCCGCCACGAGCCCAGCATCCGGCAACGCTGGTTCCGCGCTGCCGCCACCAGCGCCGGACTGGTCCTGGACCCTGGCTGGATCCTCGGCGCCAACCAGTCCGTCGACGGGGGAGCGCTGGCCTTCGAGGCCCTCCACGCCGCCCACCCGGAGATCACCGCGCTGCTCACCTTCAACGACATCATCGCCATCGGCGCCCTGCGCCGGGCCCGCCAGCTCGGCCTGCGCATCCCGGCCGACCTGGCGCTGATCGGCTTCGACGGCCTGGAACTCGGCGCGCTGATCGAACCGCCGCTGACCAGCGTGGCCATCGACACCACCCGCCTGGGCGCCCTCGCCATCGAAGACGTGGCCCGGCTGCTCGCCGGTGATCGCGCCGCCGCCCCCGAAGACCTGGTCGTCCGGGGTGAGCTGCGGCTGCGCGGCTCGGCCTGACCTGCGACGCTGCTTGACAGCCCGGAGTGGCCGAGCCACACTTCCGCGCAGTCCGTGAACGTTCACGTGAACGTTCACGGCCCGGCTCGAAGGGTCCTCGATGACGCTGACCGGAAGTCGATCGGTGCAAGCCCGATCCAGCAAGGTGGGGATTGCCGATCCTTGCTTGTCCGGTCCGTGTAGCGGGCTGTCATGCCGGGCGGCGCTGGTTCTCGACGCACCTGTCCGGACACCGCGACCCAGGGCCGGTATTCGACGAGGAGGTATACGTGGTCGTCTTCCCCGTTGCGCTCGTTGAGGTGGGCTCCGAAGTTGGAGCACGCCTTCGTGAACACCTCGCAGTGGAAGTCATGGTGTTCTCCGGCGAGTACGCCACGTCGATTCCCATAGTCGTGCTTCTGGGGTCTGGGCGAACGCGATATTCTGATCGCCGTGCTGGTCAGGTACCGCTACCGGATCCAACCGTCCGAGGTTCAACGCGGAATGCTGGCGCGCACATTCGGGTGTGCGAGGGTGGTGTTCAACGACGCGATCCGCTACCGGGACGAGGCATACCGGGCGGGCGAGAAGCTGTCGCCGACGGAGCTGCAGCGACGGGTGATCACCGAAGCCAAGCACCGCGACGACCGGATGTGGTTGTCCGAGGTGGCCAGTGTGGCGTTGGTGCAGTCGGTTCGGGACGCTGGGCGGGCGTTCTCGAACTTCTTCGACTCGATGCAAGGCAGACGCAGGGGCCGGCGGGTCGGCCACCCGAGGTTCAAGTCCCGCAAGGACAACCGGCAGTCGTTCCGGCTCACCCGGAACGGATTCAGTCTGCGCCCCAACGGGAGGCTGTACCTGGCCAAGGTGGGGGAGGTGCGCCTGCGCTGGTCCCGCGAACTGCCGTCCGAACCCAGTTCCGTCACGATCATCCGGGAACCGGACGGGCACTACTACGCCTCGTTCGTGGTCGAGGTCGCACCGACGCCACTGCAACCGGTGGAGCGGGAAGCCGGACTCGATCTCGGGATCACGCGACTGGTGACGGTGGCGGACACCACTGGCAGGCGGGTGGATGTGCCGAATCCGAGATTCCTCGCCCGGAAGCAACGCAAGCTCGCCCGTTTGCAACGAGAAAAGGCACGACGTGCCAGGGGCGGTGCGAACCGGGAGAAGGCGCGCCGCAAGGTCGCGGTGCAACACGGCAAGGTGGCCCGTGCCCGGCGGGACTATCACCACAAGCATGCCCTCACGCTGGTCCGCGACAACCAAGCGGTCCATCTCGAGAATTTGAATATTGCCGGCATGGTGAGAAATCGGCGGCTCGCCAAGGCTATTCACGATGCCGGGTGGGCACAGTTCGTGCGGCTGATCGAGGAAAAGGCCGAGCGGTATGGCCGCACGGTGCACAAGGTGTCCCGGTGGCCGCCCAGCTCGAAGGCGTGCTCGGCGTGTGGGCATGTCATGGGCGAGATGCCGCTGAAAATCCGATCCTGGGTGTGTCCGGACTGTGGCACTTCGCACGATCGGGACCACAACGCAGCACTGAACATCCTCGCCGCAGGGCGTGCGGAGAGGCGAAACGCTTGTGGAGTCCGGGTAAGCCCTCCTCCCGGGGAGGCGCAGGACGATGAAGCAGGAAGCACACCAGACGCGGCTTAGCCGCGCGGGAATCCCCGCTCTTCATGGCGGGGGGCACGTCAATCGGAGAAGTTTCCTGGCCGCCGCGCTCGCTCTGGGCGCCACGGCCTGCGCCAGCCCGACCACGGCCAGTCCGGGCAGGCTGACCGTGCTCTACACCAAGAACGGCCTGGCCGACGGGGTGCTCGCGGACGCCGTGCGGCACTTCGGCGCGGACACGCTCAACCTCTCGCCAACCACCGACCTGCGGCAACGCCTGTTCGCCACGCTGTCCGGGCAGGCATACCTGCCCGACATCACCATGGTCGGCGACGACATCGCCCTGTACTTCCAGGACGCCGACCAGTTCGCCGACCTGCGCACCGTGGGCGCGCGGGCGGTGGAGCCGGAGTACCTGGGCTGGAAGTGGCAGTCCGGGGCCACCGCGAGCGGGCAGCAGCTCGGCTTCCCGATCGACATCGGCCCGGCCGCGCTCTACTACCGCCAGGACGTCTTCGCCGAGGCGGGCATGCCCAGCGAACCGGACGAGGTGGCCGCCGCGGTGTCCACCTGGGAGGACTACTTCGACTTCGCCGAACGCGTGCAACGCAAGCTCCCTGGCCGGTACCTGATCACCGACACCAAGATGGTCTTCACCTACGTGCTGGCCCAGCTGCCGCAGAAGTACTTCGACAAGCAGGGCCGCTTCGTCGGTGACCAGCCGCACGTGCGCCAGGCCTGGGACCGGGCGCTGACCGCGTTCCGGCGCGGCCTGACCGCCGGGTACTCCGGCTCGCAGGACCCCGGCAAGTCGGTGGACCGGCACGCCGCCTGGACCGGCGGCAAGGAGGTCAGCTTCGTCAACGCCTCCTGGGTGACCAGCGACCTGAAGAAGTCCGCGCCGGACACCGCGGGCAAGTGGCGGGTCTGCCGCAGTCCCGGCGGCGCGGGCAACCAGGGCGGCTCCTACCTGTGCATCACCCGGCAGTGCCCGCGCCCGGAGCAGGCCTTCGAGGTGGTGCGCTGGCTGATGTCGCCGGAGAACCAGGTGCGCGCCTACCTGGAGGCCGGGCTGTTCCCGTCCAGCCTGGCCGCCTACTCCGATCCGCGGCTGCTGGAACCGGAACCGTTCTTCGGCGGCCAGGCCACCATGAGCGTGTTCGGCAAGGCCGCCACCGAGGTCCGGCCCGCCTACTTCAGCGCCTACGACATCCAGCTCAGCGATATCTACACCGACGAGCTGACCAACGTCGAACTCGGCGGCAAGGACCCGGAACGGGCCTGGGACGACGCGCAGTCCACAGTGGACACCCTGCTGCGCAGGAAGGGGGCGCTCTGATGCCGGCCGCCACGCTGAGCAGGGGCCGCCGCGCGCGCCGCTACCTGCCCTACTACCTGGCCATCTCGCCGTTCTTCATCCTCTTCGCGGTTTTCGGCGCCTACCCGGTGCTCTACTCCTTCTACCTCGCGCTGCAACGCTGGAACGGCGTCGGCCCGATGGAGTGGGTCGGGCTGGACAACTTCGCCTTCCTGTTCACCGACCCCATCTTCTGGCACTCCATCTACAACACCCTGCTGATCTGGGCGATGTCCACGGTGCCGATGACCGCGCTGGCCCTGCTGGTCGCGCTCGGACTGAACTCCTCGATCCGCCTGCGCGGCATGTTCCAGGTGGCCTACTTCCTGCCGAATGTCACCTCGGTGGTGGCCATGTCGCTGGTGTTCGGCTCGATCTTCAGCAACGAGTTCGGCATCCTCAACTGGCTGCTCGGACTGCTCGGCGTCGGCCAGGTGGAATGGCTGACCAGCCCGTGGGGCATCCGGGTGGCCATCTCGCTGATGATCATCTGGCGCTGGACCGGGTACAACGCCATCATCTTCCTGGCCGGGCTGCAGGCCATCCCGAACGATGTGCTCGAAGCGGCCACAGTGGACGGTGCAGGCCGGTTGCGCACCTTCTTCTCGGTGACGCTTCCGTTGCTGCGCCCGGTGTTGCTGTTCTCGGTGGTGATGTCGGCCATCGGCGGCATGCAGGTCTTCACCGAGTCCCAGGTGCTGCTCGGTGATCGCGGCGGCACCGAGGGCGCGGGCATGACCATGGTGCTCTACCTGTACAACGAGGCGTTCGTGCACAGCGACTTCGGCTACGGCTCGGCCATCGCCTGGGGCGTGTTCCTGGTCGTGGTGATCTTCTCGATCATCAACTGGCGGCTGATCCAGCGCCCGGAGAGCGCCCCGGGAGGCATTCGATGACCCGCTCCGGCCGGATCCTGACCTACCTCGCACTCACCATCGGCGCGCTGGTCCTGGTCTTCCCGTACTACTGGCTGGCCGTGATGGCCTCCAACGACACCGGCGACATCTACTCCACCCCGCCCACGCTGACCTTCGGCGGCAAGCTGTTCGCCAACATCGGCGAGGTCTTCGCCCGGATCGACTTCTTCGGCTCGCTGCTGAACACGCTGATCGTGGCCATCGCGACCACGCTGCTGGTGCTGTTCTTCGACTCGCTGGCCGCCTTCACCTTCGCCAAGTACCAGTTCCCGGGCAGCTCTGTCCTGTTTGGACTCCTGCTGGCCACCTTCGTGGTGCCCACCCAGCTGGCGGCCATCCCGCAGTTCAGCATCATGGCCGGGATCGGCTGGGTCGGCGACCTCAAGGCGCTGATCATCCCGGCCGCGGCCAACGCCTTCGGTATTTTCTGGATGCGCCAGTACTGCCGCCAGGCCCTGCCGGATGAACTCCTGGAGGCCGCGCGGATGGACGGCGCCGGGTTCTTCCGGATCTACTGGACCATCGCACTGCCACTGCTGCGCCCGGCCCTGGCCTTCCTGGGCATCTTCACCTTCGTCAACGCCTGGAACGACTACCTGTGGCCGCTGGTGGTGCTCGTCGACGCAGGCAACGTCACCCTGCAGGTGGCGCTGTCCCAGCTCAAGGGCGTCTACGTGCAGGACTACAGCGTGGTCATGGCGGGCACCCTGGTGGCGATCGTGCCGCTGATCATCGTCTTCCTCTTCGGCGCCCGGCACTTCATCAAGAACATCGCCGCCGGCGCGCTCAAGGGCTGAGAAAAACACCTACCAGGAAAGGGAACCATGTCGTCGTCCTACGTCGAGGACCCCGCCCCCGGTCACGGCAGCCTGCGCCCGCGCGCGCACTTCCGCTCGGACGCGCGCTCGCTGGAGCTGGGCGGCGACTGGCGTTTCCTGTTGTCCCCCAACATCTCCTCAGCCCCCGCGGGCATCGAGTACCCGGAGTTCGACGACTCCGGCTGGACCGACCTGCCGGTGCCCGCGCACTGGCAACTGCACGGCCACGGCAAACCCGCCTACACCAACGTCAACTACCCGTTCCCGGTCGACCCGCCGCGCGTCCCCTCGGACAATCCGACCGGCGACTACCGGCGGCTCTTCACCCTGGACGGGGACTGGCTCACCCAACCCGCCGTGCTGCGCTTCGACGGCATCGACTCCTGCGCCCGGATCTGGCTCAACGGCAACGAACTCGGCGTCACCAAGGGCAGCAGGCTGCCCAGTGAGTTCGAGGTCGGCCCGCTGCTGCGCGCGGGGGAGAACCTCCTGGTCGTGCGGGTGCACCAGTGGTCGGCGGCCAGCTACCTGGAAGACCAGGACATGTGGTGGCTCTCCGGCATCTTCCGCGCCGTCACCCTGCTGGCCCGCCCGGCCGGTGGCATCCCGGACTACTGGATCCACGCCGGCTACGACCACCACACCGGCCACGGCACGCTGTCGGTGGACACCGATCCGGCCGTGCGCCTGAGCATTCCTGAACTCGGCCTGCGCGACCACCCGGCCACCCAGTCGATCAGCTTCGACGCCGTTGAGCCGTGGAGTGCCGAGGAACCCCGCCTGTACCAAGGCGAACTGGCCACCGACGCCGAACGCGTCCAGGTCCGCATCGGCTTCCGGACAGTGTCCATTGAGGACGGTCAGGTCCAGGTCAACGGTCGGCGGGTCTTCTTCCGCGGTGTCAACCGGCACGAGCACCACCCCGACCACGGCCGCGCCGTCCCGCTGGAAACCGCCCGCGCCGATGTCGAACTGATGAAGCGGCACAACATCAACGCCGTCCGCACCAGCCACTACCCGCCCGACCCGGCCTTCCTGGAACTCTGCGACGAGTACGGCCTCTGGGTGATCGACGAATGCGACCTGGAAACCCACGGCTTCGACCGGTTCGGCTGGGACCGCAACCCCGGCGACGATCCACAGTGGCGCGACGCCTACCTGGACCGCATGCGCCGCATGGTGGAACGCGACAAGAACCACCCCAGCATCATCCTGTGGTCCCTCGGCAATGAGGGCCACACCGGCGCCAACTTCGCCCGCATGGCCCAGTGGACGCGGGACCGCGACCCCGGCCGCCCGATCCACTACGAAGGCGACCACGACTGCGCCTACGTCGATGTGTACAGCCGGATGTACGCCGACACCCAGGAGGTCGACCGGATCGGCCGCGGCGAGGTCGACAACCCACGCCACCGCGAACTCCCGTTCCTGCTCTGCGAATACGCCCACGCCATGGGCAACGGCCCCGGCGGCTTGCTCGAATACCGCGAACTCTTCGAGCGGCACCCGCGCTGCCAGGGCGGTTTCATCTGGGAATGGATCGACCACGGCCTGCGCCAGCACACCGCGGACGGCCGCGAGTACTTCGCCTACGGCGGCGACTTCGGCGAAACCATCCACGACGGCAACTTCGTCATCGACGGCCTGCTCTTCCCCGATCGCACCCCCTCACCCGGCCTGACCGAACTCGCCAAGATCTACGAACCAGTGCGGATCACCGCCACCACCAACGGCATCCGCATCGAGAACCACCACGACCACCGCACCCTGGACCACCTGTCTTTCCACTGGACCCTGGAAACCGAAGGCACCCCGGTAGCCCACGGCGAACTACCCGTCAACACCGTCCACTCCGGACAGTCCATCGACCTGCCTCTGCCCGAACTCCCGGCCACCCAAGGCGAAACCTGGCTCACCGTCCACGCCACCCTCGCCGCCGACACCCGCTGGGCCAAGGCCGGACACGTGATCGGCTGGGGCCAGCTCCCCATCACCCCGGCCACTCCACCCGTGCGCACCGGCGCGGTCCGGATCCTGCACGCGCCCACCGAACTACGCTTGGGCCTCGGCGGTTTCGACCCGCACACCGGCAGACTGACCAGCCTCGGCGGCCACCAGGTCACCGGCCCGCAGGTGGACCTGTGGCGGGCCACCACCGACAACGACCGCGGCGAACACCACCCGGACGCCACCGCCTGGCGCGCGGCCGGACTGCACCGCGTCCAGCACCGCATCGCGGAAGTCCACACCGGCGACACCCAGCTCCTGGTCCGCACCAGGGTCGCCCCGCCCGGCCTGGCCTTCGGCCTGCTCGCCGACTACCTCTGGACCGCCGACGCCGATTCACTGCGGCTGCGTGTCGACCTGGCCCCCGACGGCGAATGGCCGTGCACCCTGCCCCGCCTCGGCCTGCGCCTGGCCATCCCCGCCGCGTTCGACCGGGTCCAGTGGTTCGGCGGCGGCCCCGGCGAGGCCTACGCCGACAGCCGCCAGGCCGTCCGCATCGGCCGCCACACCGCCACCGTGGACGAACTCCAGACCCCGTACGTCTTCCCGCAGGAGAACGGCAACCGGATCGACGTCCGCTGGGCCGAACTGTCCACAGTGGATGGCCAGGTGCTGCGCATCGAAGGCTCGCCCACCTTCGACCTCACCGCCCGCCGCTGGACCACCGAGGACCTGGAAGCCGCCCGCCACACCACCGATCTGGCGCCCACAAACCAGATTCACCTCAACCTAGACCTGGCCCAGCACGGCCTCGGCACCAGCTCCTGCGGACCCGGCGTGCTGCCGCAGTACCGCCTGCACCCACGCAAGGCCGCCCTGGAGCTGGTCTTCCGGCTCTGAGCACTCCGCACCCCACCGGCGTGTTGGCCGTTGTCGTACCCAGTCTTGGCCGAACTGGTACGCCACTCGGCCAACACACCGTCCACAACGGCCAACACACCGTACGACAACGGCCAACACACCGTACGACAACGGCCAACACGGTGACGGTGGGCCGCTTGCTCAGCCTCGGGAGGGGTCCCGGGGGCGGCGTGGCTGAATGCCGGTCCCGGGATCGAGGAGTGGGGGAGCGGCGATGGTGAACACGGCGCGCAGGCTGCGGGTGATGGTCGTCGGCTGCCTCGCGGCCGGCCTCGCGCTGCTGGTGATCACGCTGGTCTTGGTGCTGACCGACAGCGGACCGGTGGCGATCGTGCCCGGCCTGCTCGGCTTCGTGTTGCTGCTGGTCGGGGTGCTGGTGGGCTGGACGGCACCGGCCAGGAGCAGACCGGCGCGAGCCTTGGCGCCCGGCGAGGTCCGCCGGTTCCGCAACCAGCGCCACTACTTCACCACCCTTATCCTGGCCATGGCCGGACTGTTCGGGATCGCGGGCGGCGCGGTCTTCGCGCTGGCGGGTCCATGGGCCGGTGGCCTCTTCGCCGGTGGGGCTGTGCTGGGCAGGCTGGCGTTCATCGTCTGGGTGCCGCCCAAGGGTGGCTGGCGCGGTTACCAGGTCAGCGCCGAAACCCTGATCATCCGCACCCCGGAGGATCAGCTCACCATCCCGTGGCCCGCGATCGGGCACCTGGTGCACCGGCCGGTGGCCACCAGCCAGGGTTTTGGCACCATGACGACCTACCACGACTACCTCGAAATCCACCTGGCCGCCCCGGCCGAGGGTTTCCTGGTCATCCACGGCGTGCGCAGGCAGGCCGCGCTGTCCAGGCTGATCATTGATCAGTGCCGGGAGCGCGTCGTGCGGGCACTGTGCGCCAGGTTCGCCCGCGACGGCGAAGTGGCGTACGGCCAGTTCCGCTTCGCCCGCGACGGGGTGCACGCGCCGGACGGATTCCTGCCGTGGGGCACCGAGTGGCAGGCCCGGCGCTTCTTCCACGAGGACGGCGTCCGGCTGACCGTCTACGGGCCAAAGGGCGCGGGCATCAACGGCTGGGTGCCGGTGGAGATGATCGCGCTGGACCTGTTGAACGCGCTCGACTCGCGGCCGCGCGGCTGACAGCAACCGGCCAGCACGGCCCGTTCCGGGCCTCCCGCTTGCGAGGCTGGCCTTGCAAAACAGACGGGAGGTGGGAAGTGCCGCATGCCCATTCCTGAACCCGCTGACGCGCAACTGTGGCCCCCGGTCCGGGCGCTCAGCGGCTGGCCGGAGACCAACGAGGACGCCATGCGCGAGCTGGCCACCGCCTGGCAGCGCGCGGGCGGCAAGTTCACCGAGGCCGGGTCCTACTCCCTCGCCGGGGTCAGCGCGGCCTGGCCGGACGCGGCGGGCCAGGCCTTCGGCACCCGCGCCCAGGGCACCCTCGATTCCGCGACCAGCTCCGCCACCGCCATGACCGGACTCGGCGCGCGGTCCGCCGCGTTCGGCGCCGAGGTCGCCGGGGTCAAGACCGCGATCACCGCGCTGATTGAGGCCAACAGCACCCGGTATGCGCTGATCGGCCTGCTGCCGCCGCCGCGACGACCGTGGCGCTCGGCGCCCTGGCCGAGCAGGCGGCCGGCGCCGACCGGGTGGCGCCGCTCCAGGTCAACAGCTCGCAGAACCCGCCTGGCGCCAAGGGTGGCTGGAATTCCCGGCCCGCCGACAACGGCAAGGGCACGGTGTACCAGCGGCCCGGCGCGAAGGGGAACGCGGACATGTTCCGCGACGCGAACCCGACGCCGCAATACCCCAACGGTTATGTGCGTTACTACAATGAACACGGCCAGCCGGTCGGCCTCGACGGCAAGCCTGGACCGAATTCGGCGACGCACATCCCGAAGAATCCCGACGGCAGCTATCCCGCACCGAAAGGCTGGTGACTGTGGATCTGGGCTTCCGCGGTCGTGCGCTGAACGCGATCACCATTGATTACACGGTACTGCTGTCCTTCGACGGCGGGTGCGAGGTGCGGGTGGAAAGCGAGTTCGCCCTCTACGACGCCGGTGTGTGGCAGCAGATCACCCCCGGTCTTGATCTCGGCGCGCTGGGGGACCGGCTGCAAGCGCTCACCGGAACCGTGGTGCAGGCAGCCTCGGCCGCCGAATCCGGCCTGCTGCTCATCGAGTTCGGCGACGATGCGGTGTTGCGGGTGGAGCCGGATGAGAACTATGAGGCATGGTCCTTCGCCGGACCCGACGGTGACAAGGTGATCTGCCTGCCGGGCGGCGAACTGGCGGTGTGGGCCGGGCAGTCCGGGAGCTAGATGCCCCAGAAGCGGATCAGGTGCTGTGCGGCGCAGATGTTGACGTCCAGCAGGTAGGCGCCCGCCGTGCCGCACTGGGCCGGGTCGACGGGCTGGCCGTGGCCCATGCCGGTGATGGTGAACTGCTCCACGCTCTCGCCGTACACCCGGTGCGGATAGCCCGCCACGGTGTCGGTGCGGTCGGGGATCTGGTCGGTGCCGTGGGCATCTGTCCACTGCTCCACCAACTCGGTGGCGTTGCGCGGGGCCACGGTGAAGTCCGCGCTGCCCTGCCAGATCGACACCTTCGGCCGGGGGCCGGTGTGCGGACTGGCCGCGCGGACCTTGTCGCCCCATTGGGCCGGGGTGAGGTCGCGGCCGGGGTTCATGCAGCCGAACGCGGTGAGCACTGAAGTTGCGCACTGGTAAGGGATTCCGGCGATGATGCCGCCACCGGCGAACACCTCCGGGTAGGTGGCGAGCATGGCCGCGGTCATCGCGCCGCCCGCGGACAGACCGGTGACGTACGCGGTGCTGGAACCGTTGTCCTGCTTGGCCTTGTCCACCATTTGCTTGATGGACAAGGCTTCCCCTGCGTCGCGGCGGGTGTCGCCCGGCTCGAACCAGTTGAAGCACAGATTGAGGTTGTTCGCCGAGCGCTGCTGCGGGAACACCACGGTGAACCTCGCCCGCTCGGCCAGTTGCGGCCAGCCGGTGTTCGCGTAGGCGGCGGCGGTCTGGGTGCAGCCGTGCAACGCCACCACCACCGGACGGCCCGGCGGCAACCCGGCGGGCACGTAGCGGAACATCTGCAGATTCCCGGGATTGCTGCCGAATCCGGTGACCTCGGGCAGCGTGGCCGCGGCGGCCGGTCGGGGCAGGGTGATCAGGAACAGCGCGACGGCGGCCACTGCCGCGAGCACCTGGGTGACGGGACGGCGGTTCGGCATGGCACTCCTCCACGGTGCGGCGTGCTGTGATGGTAGGAAGGCCGAGGCCGGGTTGTCGCTGGTGCGGCACAACACTGTTCGGGCATCTTGGATGTGGCCGCGGCACAGGGTGATCGCGCCGGAAGTGTGTCGCGGCCACATGGCGCGGTGGACAACGGGTGCTTACCGTGGGGTCCCGCGTTGATGGAGGGTGGCCATGCGAAGGAACCTCGCCGTTGCGGTGCTGACCTTGGCACTGACCGCGACCGCACTCCCAGTCGCGCACGCGCAGTCCACCAGCTGTGCCGGACTGGTCGGCACCACCATCCCGGCACGGGTCATCGGCCTGCCCAGCTCCGGCGGCGAAGTCACCGCCGCACAACTAATCCCGCCTGCCGGGCCGGTCGGCGAATACTGCCGGGTCGAGGCCGCGATCCACCCGGTGGACCACGCGGCCCCGGACATCCGGTTCCGGCTCGGCCTGCCGACCCGGTGGAACCACAAGGCGATGATGTTCGGCGGCGGCGGGTACAACGGCACCATCCCCGACATCGCGGGCACCGTACCGTTCGGCCCCGCCGACCAGCCCGGCCCGCTCGCTCGCGGCTACGCCACCTTCGCCAGCGACTCCGGCCACCAGGCCGCGCCCGACTTCCAGCCGACCCGGTCCCTGGACGGCTCCTTCGGCCGCAACGACGAAGCACTGCGCAACTTCGCCGGCGACGCGCTCAAGAAGACCCACGACGCAGCCAGATCCGTTATCGCCCAGCACTATTCCGGCGCGCGGCCAGTGCACAGCTACTTCGCCGGCGGCTCCACCGGAGGCCGCGAGGCCCTGGCCGTCGCCCAGCGCTGGCCCGCCGATTTCGACGGCGTGCTCTCGGCCTACCCGGCCTGGAACGCCGCCAGCCTGGACCTATTCTTCGGCTACCAGGCCCAAATCCTGTCCCAGCCGGGCGCGTTTCCCAGTCCGGCCAAGCAATCCCTGCTGCACCGCGCGGTGCTCGACGCCTGCGACGGCGAGGACGGGCTGCGCGACGGGGTGGTGTCCAACGAAGCGGGCTGCCACTTCGACCCGCGTGCGCTGCGCTGCCCCGACGGTACCGATCACGGCGACTCTTGCCTGTCCGACAAGCAGATCCAGTCCGTGACAGCGATGTCCGCGCCACTGCGGTGGCACTACCGGATCGCCAGCGGCGAGACCGGCTACCCGGGATTCCCGTTCCGCTCCGGCGCGACCATGTCCACCGCCCTGCTCGGCCTGGGCAGCCAGGCCCCGGCCAACCCGATGCCCAAAACCAGCGGGTACGGCGTGCAGTTCTGGGACCAGTGGGTCCGGCATTTCCTCACCAGGGACCCCGCGCACAACCCGCTCGCCATCGACCCCCGGCAGCCCGGCCCGTGGCGGCACCGCATCAGCGAGCTGTCCGCGTTGCAGGACATCAACAATCCCGACCTGCGACCGTTCGCCCGGGCCGGTGGCAAGCTGATCCTGCTGCACGGCACGGCCGACGAGCTGGTCAGCCATCGGTCCACAGTGGACTACTTCAGCCGCGTGCAACGGGTCATGGGCGAGCAGGACGTACGTCGCTTCGCCCGGTTCTACCTGGTGCCGGGCGCCAACCACGCCAACGTCACCCCCGCGTTCGCGGCGGGCTGGGATTCGCTGACCGCCCTGGAGAACTGGGTGGAAGGCCACCGCCCGCCGCGGCATCCGGTGGTCAGCGACAAGAACCCGGCCGCCGCCGGGCGCACCCGTCCGCTGTGCGAATCCCCGGCCTGGCCCCGGTATCGCGGCGGCGACCCCGATGCCGCCCGCAGCTTCGAGTGCACCTGGCCCTAGACTGGGGGCACCTGGGGAGGTCGAGGCGTGTGATCAACGGTGACCGGGAACTGGCACAGCGAGTACAGTCGCAACTGGGCAGGCGGCACCCCGTCTTCGCCGTGGCCACCGTCAAGTCCGGCGAGATCAGCGTGGCCGGGGTCGGCGCGGACCTGACCGCGGACTTCGAGCTCGGCTCGATCAGCAAGGGCGTCACCGGCCTGCTCTACGCCGACGCCCTGGCCCGCGAGCAGATCGCCTCCGCCACCACCCTCGGCGACCTGCTGCCGCTCGGTCCGGCCCCGGCCGCCGGGCTGACCCTCGCCGCGGTCAGCACGCACCACTCCGGCCTGCCCCGGCTGGCGCCCACCGGTTCCCTGCTACGCAAGACGATCGCGCTGTGGCGGCACGGCGCCAACCCCTACGGCGAAACCCTGGCCGAGCTGCTCACCTGCCTCGACCGCGTCCAGCCTGCCAAACCGCGCTTCCGCTACTCCAACCTCGGCTACGAACTACTAGGCCACGCCCTGGCCCGCGCGGCCCGGACCAGCTATCCGGACCTGCTCCGCCAGCGGATCACCGAACCCCTTGGCCTGCAACACTTCTACCTACCCGAGACGCCCTACCAGATCCGGCCGGGAGCCGTGGTGGGCCGCAGTAAATCGGGGCGGCCGCGCGAGCCGTGGACCGGCGAGGCAGTCGGCCCCGCCGGGGGCATCCGCGCCTCGATCCAGGACATGGCGACGCTGACCGCCGCGCTGCTCGCCGGTTCCGCGCCCGGGATCGCCGCGCTGGACCCGGTGACCGACCTGGCCGGCCCCCGGGTCCGCATCGGCGCCGCCTGGCTCACCCAGCTGCACCAGGGCCGCGAGATCACCTGGCACAACGGCGGCACCGGCGGCTTCCGCACCTGGCTCGGCCTGGACCGCGCCGCGTCCACCGGCGTCGTGCTCCTCTCGGCAACCGCAGCCTCAGCAGACCGCACCGGCTTCGCCCTACTGACCCAGCTCGCCACCTAAACGCACCGTGTTGGCCGTTCCGGACGGTGTGTTGGCCGTTGTGGACGGCGAGTTGGCCCAACTGGTACGCCGGTTTGGCTGAAGTGGGCGTACCGGTTGGCCCAAGTGGTACAGGACGTCGCCAGTTCGGCCAAGACTGGGTACGACAACGGCCAACACGCCGGTGGGTCAGGACTGGCCGAGCAGGGTCAGCAGGTGCTGGATCTGGGCGGTGCGGGACTGCACGATCCGGTCCGCCAGTTGTTTGGCCTGCGGGTTGCGTCCGTCCTTGAGTTCGGTGCGGGCCATCTCCACCGCGCCGTGCTGATGTCCGGTCAGCACGTTGACCGCGTCCCGGTCGAAGGTCGGGCCGCCCTTGGCCAGGGCGTTGATGACCTCCTTGGAGGTCGCGGGCATGCCGCCGTGGTGGGCGTGCGCGTTCGGGTCGGTGTCCGCCTCGGCCGGTTTGCCCCAGGCCCGCAGCCAGGCGGTCATGCTCTCCGCCTCGCTGACCTGGGTCGCCTCCACCGCCGCGGCCAGGTCCCGGATCTCCTTGCGGGTGGCCTTGGTCTTGGCCAGCCGCGCGATCTCCACCGCCTGCCCGTGGTGCGGGATCATCATCTGCAGGAACATCACGTCGGCGTCGTTGTGGTCCGCGCCCGCGGCGGTGGGTGCGGCGGCCCGGTTCGACGACGACGGCGGTGCGGTCGGGCCGGGGCCGGGGCTCGCGCACCCGGCGAACACCAACGCGCCCAACAGGATCGGGACGAGCGTGGCACGGTTCACGATGACTGCCTTTCCTGGCGGGCCCGCGCCCCCGGCGGCTGGGGCGCGAGCCTGCGTGCCGTGATCAGACCTGTTGCCACAGGGCAGGGGTGTTCGGCGGTTCCCAGCCGGGCAGCGCGGTGTGCGCCAGCGTGCAGCGATAGGTCGAGCCGTTGTAGGTGACCTGGCTGCCCACCTGGTAGGCGGTGTTCGCCGCCCAGGTCCCGCCGGGCGGCGGCGTCGCGGTCGTGGTGGGAGTGGTGGTCCTGGTGGTCGGACTGGTGGTGGGCGTGCCACCGCCGCCGATCTGCAGGTCGACACAGGCGTAGAAGGCCATGGGCGTGTCGCCGATGTTCCAGATCGCCAGCAGCTTCTGCCTGCCGGTCGCGCCACCCAGGTTCACCGTGTGCGAGACGGTCGGCGGTGGTTGCGTGTTGCCGCCGTCGACCAGCGCGATCCGCTGGCCGTTGAGGTAGTACTCGTAGTCGCGGGTGCGGTGCCGGGCGGTGAAGGTCCAGGTGAAGTTCACCGTGTTGCCGACCGAGGTCGCCTTCCAGCCCTTGCCGTCATCGTCGAGGTCGGCGAACGGCGCGTTGCCACCACTGCAACTGCGCAGTCCCTTGGGCCCCTCCACACTCTGCGGTTCGTACTTGATCGGCCCACAGGGCACGGTGCCCTGCGCGCACTGGGCCTGCCGGCTCGGCGGGGAGGAGATGTAGCCGTGCGCGAAGGCCGAACTCGCGGGCAGGACCACGAGCAGGAACGGGGTGATGCCGATGGCGGCCGTGGCCATCGCGAGGAAACGTCTGAGCTTCATTGGATCAGCTCCCAGCGTCGCGGCCCGACCTACAGGGGTGATCGGGCCGCCGGTGCGCACAACGCCGTGTCCCGTCGCGCGCGGTCAACAGGTGCCTGCGCCGGTCGAACCGGCACCGCGGAACGGGGAACGCGGACACACACGCCACTCGCTCCGCTCTCGCGTCCGCGGCGACGGCCAAGGCCGATTGCCGGGACACGGACGGCGGCGGCGGGTCCGTGCGTCACTCAGTGTGACGTGGTCTAGACCATAAATGACCTGTGGGTTCACGTCAAGGAACAGCCCGGTCAGCCCGCTGGACGCCGACGGGGCTCACCACGGGATGGTCTGGTCCAGGGCATCCGGGCCGCGGAAGACGCCGGTGGGACCGTCCGCGGGGAGGGTGGCGAGCCCAACCGGGACAACGGCGCCCTCGGCCGGACCGCGGTTGCCGCGGGGGAAGGTCGCGGCGGCGTTGCCGTCGGTCCGCACCAGGCCGGGGCTGGTCGCGTTGACCTTGATGCCCTCGGCGCGCAGGGCGTCGGCGTAGCCCAGGGTCAGCGCGTTGAGCGCGGCCTTGGAGGTGCTGTAGGCGAGCAGATTCTTGGCGGAGAACGGGCTGGCCGGGTCGCTGAGCAGGCCGAGCGAGCCGAGGCCGCTGGACATGTTGACGATCCGCGGGTTCCCGGAGCGGCGCAGCAACGGCACACAGGCCGCGGTCACGGTGACCACGCCGAACACGTTGACCTCGAACACCTCGCGCAGCTGCGCGGCCGTGACCTCCTCGGTCCGGACACCCCACTCGACCACGATCCCGGCATTGTTGACCAGCACATCCAGCCGCCCCGCCACCGCCTCGATCCCGGCCACGGCCGCCCGGACCGAGTCCACGTCGGTCACATCGAGCCGCACGAACCGGATGTCCCCGCCCGATTCCCCCTGCTGTGCCACCAGTTCCGCCACCGCCGCCTGCCCACGCTCGGCATCCCGGGCACCGAGGTACACGGTGTAACCCTGGAGCGCGAGCTGCCGGACGATCTCCCGGCCGATGCCCTTGTTGGCGCCGGTCACCAGCGCTACCTCATTCGCCTGCATACCGCCCACTCCAGCCGCTCAGCCGCCGTAAGGCCAAGACCAATCCGGTGCCACGCCATACCCTGGCGGTATGCCCGACCCGGAGATCCGCGAACTGCGCTACTTCCACGCGGTCGCCGAGGACCGCAACATCACCCACGCCGCCGCCCGACTCGGCATCGCCCAGCCCCCGCTGTCCCGGGCCATGCGCCAACTGGAACGCCGGCTCGGCGTCGCGCTCTTCGACCGCACCGGCCCCCGCCTGACCCTGACCGAAGCCGGCGAGACCCTGCTCAAGGAAGCCACCGTGGTGCTCGGCGCCCTGGACGCGGCGGTCCGCCGGACCCGGCGCGCGGCCCAGTCCGGCCACGGCCTGGTGGTCACTGTGTACCCGGGCGTGGTCACCGAGTTGCTGCACCAGCTCAAGGTCCGGTTCCACGCCGACCCGGCCGCCCCGGAGATCGAGATCCTGCTCAGCGAGTTCGGCGCCCAGGCCGACCTGCTCCGGGACGGCCGCGCGGACGTGGCGATCGCCTCCTGCGTCAACACCCGAGGCCTGGACACCGAACCCCTGCACACCGAACCCCGCGTCGCCGCTCTCCCCGCCACCCACCCCCTGGCCCAGCGCGCCACCCTGACCACCGCCGACCTGGCCACCGAACCAGCACCGCGCTGGCGCGACCCGGCCACCATTGACCGCGACTACTGGCTGGGCAACCCCGACCGCCCGGCCGACGGCCCGGTGGTGCGGGACAGCGCGCAACTGCTGGAGGTGGTGGCGCTGGGACAGGCGCTGGCGCTGGTGCCGGCCTCGCTGGCGGCGCGCAATGTCCGGCCGGACGTGATCTACCGGCCGGTGCTGGACGCGGCCCCATACCAGACCCTGCTGCTCTGGCCGGAGAACAGCCGGTCGCCGTGGATCGCCCGGTTCGTGCGTATGGCACTGGAGCTGGCGGCGGCCCGGGACGTGTGAGCACGGTTGTGGTGCTGGGGTCAAGGGATGCTTCGCGCGCATCTACCGAACGGTTGGTAGCTGGGCAGAACCGCCAGGCGCCGGGCCGGGCTCGCGAGCACCGGTCGCCGCCGGACCTCCTGAGCGTTCGGGTGCTGCCTGGCGCAGCGGCTGTTCGGCGCCCCAGCCACCAGCACCGATCCGGCGAGCGCACCGCGTTGCTGATCTTCGGTACCCTCCGATGTCATGAGGTCACCGAATGTCACGTGAGCCCCAGCCCAACCAGCTCAGCACCACCCTGGCCAACCACACCATCCCCTTGCACAGCACCAACCCCGGCCACGCCCTCGACGACCTGACCCCCCTGACCGCCGCGCTCGACGGCGTCCGGGTCGTCGGACTCGGCGAGGCCACCCACGGCACCCGGGAGTTCTTCACCCTCAAGCACCGCCTGGTCGAATTCCTGGTGACCCAGTTGGGGTTCACCGTCTTCGCCATCGAGGCGGGCTGGTCCGCCTGCCGAGCCGTGGACGACTACGTGGTGCACGGCACCGGATCCGCCGCCGAGGTCCTCGCCAAGCTCGGCTACTGGACCTGGGACACTGAGGAGGTCCTCGCGCTGATCGAATGGCTGCGCGCGCACAACGCGGACCTGCCCCTCGGACAACGCGTGCGCTTCCGCGGGGTCGACCCGGTGCTGGAACGCGCGGGCACCGAGGCGATCGCCGGGTATCTGGACACAGTGGACAGTGCGCGGGCCACCGCGTTCCGGGGCGCGGTCAAGGCGTTGCGGGCGGAGTTCACCAAGCTCAGCGTCGGCCGGATCATCAGCGAGGCGTTCCGGCAGCTCTGGCGGAAGATCCCCGGAGTGCGGCCGGGTGCGGCCCAGTCCGAGGTGCTCGCGGCGCGGGCGGTGGTGGCCGAGACGGTGGCCTGGCTGGCCGCGCACCCCGCCGACAACGACGGGTGGCGGGAGGCCGAGTGGCATGCCTGGGCGGTGGACCGGGCCGCGGAGATCCGGACCTTGCCGACGCTGGGACAGGCCGGGGGACACCTGCGGGACCGGACCATGGCCGAGGCGTTGCGGCGGATCCTGGCCGAACCCGGCGCGCGGGCGATGGTGTGGGCGCACAACGGACATCTGGCTGCCGCCACCCGCTCCGGCAAGGAAGCCGCGCTCGGCGCCGAACTGCGCGACTGGCTCGGCGACGGCTACTACGCGCTCGCGCTGGTGACCAACCAGGGCGGGTTCCAGGCCATGAAACTGGGTACCAGCGAGCTGGCCGAGTTCGAGCTGGACCCGGCCGAGGCCGGCACCCTGGAATGGCAGCTCGCCCAGGCCGGGGGTGATCACCTCCTGGACCTGCGGGCCGCGGGCGCGGATCCGGTGCTGCGCGAGTGGCTGGACGGAAAACAGCGGATGCGCGCCTACGGATCGGTGATCGGGTTCTGGCCCGCGCTGAAGAAGGAGACCGTGTCCGTGCGGCTGGGCGCGGAGTTCGACGGCATCGCCTACCTGGACCGCACCACCCGCGCCCGGCCACGCACCGACGCCGACCGGAAATCGGGTGCGGACAGCCGAGGCGGTGGTGTCTGATCCGGGGATGGCGATCGTGATGGGCAGGCCGGATGTCGACGGGCTGAGGGCGGCCGTGCACGCGCTGCGGGACTGGCAGTACGACGGCGCGCCCATGCAACTGCACCCCGGCGACCTGGGCTGGTACTGGCGGTCCGGCGCCGAGGCCACCGCCGCGGCGGTGCGCGCCTGGCGCCGGGACGGACGACTGCTCGCCATCGGACTCCTCGATGGCCCGGACCTGTTGCGGCTGACCATCGAACCCTCGGCGCACCAGGACGAAAAGCTGGCCCGGCAACTGGTCGCCGACCTGGCCGACCCGGCCCGCGGCGTGCTGCCCACGGGCGCGGTCTACCTCGAAGCGCCCACCGCTCCACTGGTAAAGGACCTGCTCGCCGCGAACGGCTGGCACGCCGACGAGCCGTGGACGCCGCTGCGCCGCGACCTCACCGAGCCGGTGCCGGACCCGGGCGTGCGGATCGAGGTGATCGGACCGGAGCGGGCGCACGTGCAGGCCGCCGTGCTCCGGTCCGCCTTCGACAGCTCGAAGTTCACCGGCGAACGCTGGCACGCGATGGCCGCCGGTCTGCCTTACGCCGACGCGCGGTGCCTGGTCGCCCACGACGTCCAGGGCAACGCGGTGGCGGCGGTGACCGTGTGGTCGGCCGGTCCGGGCAAGCCGGGGGTACTGGAGCCGATGGGGGTGCACCGGGACCACCGCGGTCACGGCCACGGCACCGCGATCAGCCTCGCCGCGGCCGCCGCACTCCGGGAACTGGGCGCCAGCAGCGCGATCGTGTGCACCCCGGCCGCCAACGCCGGCGCGGTCGCCACCTACCGGTCAGCGGGCTTTCAGCCGCTGCCCGATCGCCTGGACCAACGCCGGGACGCCTGAAGTTCCGCCTCCGCCGTCGAGTTGGGCCAAGTGGTACGCCCACTTGGGCCAACTCGGCGTACGACTTGGGCCAACTCGGCGTCCACAACGGCCAACACACCGTACGACAACGGCCAACACGGGGTGGGTGGGTTAGCCGGCGCGTTGGGTTAGGCCGGGGGAGCGGTGGAACTCGGCTTCGAGGGTGGGGTCTTCCAGTTCGGCGAGGGTTCGGGCGTATTCCTTGACCAGGTCGTGTAGTAGGTAGCGGCCGGGGGCGGACTCGGTGAGCAAGTGGTTGTCGTACAGGCGTTCCAGGCCGTGCCGGGTTTCCGCCGCGGTCAGCCCGGCCAGCACCGAGGTGGTCGGCAGGTCCACCTCGACGCCGGCGGACAGGCCCAGGCAGCGGAACAGCCGCCGTCCTTCGGCGGGCAGGCCGCGGTAGGAGCGGTCGAACGCGGCGGTGAGCGTGACGTTCTCCGCGTGCAGCTCGCTGAGCCGGGTCCGCGCCGAGGCCAGCAGATCGGCCAGGTAGCGGTCGGTCCAGCGCGGGTGGTGGCGCACCCGGCCGGCCAGCAGGGTGATCGCCAGTGGCAGCCCGCCGCACAGCGACACCAGCTGCCGGGTCGCGGCCGGATCGGCCGGTTGCTCGCGCGGGCCCGTCAGGTGCTGGAACAGCCGGGCGGCCTGTTCCAGCGGCAGCGGGTTCAGCTCCAGCGACCGCACCCCCTCCAGTGCGCTCAGCCGCCGCCTGCTGGTGATCAGGACCTGGCAGCGGCCCGGCCCCGGCAACAGCGGCCGGACCTGCTCGTGCCCGGCTGCGTCATCGAGCACCAGCAGCATTCGCTTGTCCCGCAACGACTCCCGCCACAGCGCGGCCCGTCCGTGCTCGGTGTCCGGCATCGCCGCGGCTGGCAACCCGGCCGCGTCCAGCAGCCCGCCCAGCGCGGCGTGCGCGGACAAGGGCTCCTGACCGGTGGCAAAAGCGTTGAGCCGCAGGAAGATCGTGCCGTCCGGGTAGTCCGGGGCGAGCAGCCGGGCGGCCCGTACGGCCAGGGTGGTCTTGCCGATGCCGGGCATCCCGTCCAGCACGTGGATCTCCGCCTCGGCCGCGGACCCGGTGAGTCGCCGCAGCTCGGCGTCCCGGCCGGTGAAGGAGAGCGGGTCGGCAGGCAGCTGTTCCACCGCCACCGCCGGGGTGATCACCACCGGCGGGCAGGCCCGGCGCGGCGGCGCGGACAGTTCCGGATCCCGGGTCAGGATGCGCTGGTGCAGGCCGCGTAACGCGGGGCCGGGGTCGATGCCGAGCTGGTCGGCCAGTGCGGTGCGGGCCTCCTGGAACACACCCAGGGCCTCGGCCTGCCTGCCCGAGCGGTACAGCGCGAGCATCAGCAACTCCCGCAACCGTTCCCGCAGCGGATTGCGGGTCACCAGCGCGGTCAGCTCGGCCACCACCGAGCGGTGTTCACCACGGTCCAGCGACAGCGCCGCGGACAGTTCCTGGGCCAGCAGCCGGGACTCCCGTAATCGCAGCCGGTGCGCGTGCAGATAGGGACTGTCCAATCCGCTGAACGGCTCACCGCGCCAGCGGCCCAGCGCCGAAGTGACCGATTCGGTAGCCGCGGCCAGCCGCCCGGCCCGCTGGTGCTCCTGGGCGGCGTCCAGTTCCTGCTCGAAGACCAGCGCGTCCAGTTGATCGGGCGCGCCGCGCAACAGGTAGCCCGCGTCGGTGCGCAGCACCACCGAATCCCGGTCGTGCGTGGCGCCGGCCGGCCGCAGCGCGCGGCGCAACCGGCTGATGTTGGTCTGCACCGTGTTGCGCGCCCCCTGCGGCGGCGAGTCCGCCCACACCGCCTCCACCAGTGCCTCCACCGGCACCGGCTGGTTCATCCGGGTGAGCAGAACCGCGAGAACCGCCTGTTGCCGGGACCAGCCCAGCTCGATGTCCACCGGACCGCGGCGCGCGGCCAGCGCGCCAAGTACCTCGCAGTACAGCCTGTTGTCGCGTTCGGGCACGTCAAACCCCCAATTAGCACAGGAGGAGGACACCATAGCGCGCTGGTACTGGGGAAGGCACTACTCACAGTAAGACGTGGTCATCGGGTCACCGCAATCCTGTGACAGCGCTGTGTACGCGGCCCCACCTAGGGTCCGAAGTGAGCGCGAGACATTCGCGCCGGAATGTCATCCGGTCGACTGACCGGAGATCTGATGGAAAGGTGAAGTGTCCAATGGATGCCTTTGATCTGGATGCCAGGGTCAGCACTCCGGCCGCGGCCAATGGCCAGGCCCAGCCGCTGTCGATTACCAGTGTGATCACCCGACTGGCCTGCACCCGGACCCCGCTCTGCTCGAGGTTCACCTGCCAGTGCACCCAGGGCGCCTGCACCGCCGGCTGCCCCAAGCGCTAAAAAAGCGCAGCTCAACGGGCTGAAGGCGGGTGCTGCCGGGTGTCGACGACCCGGCAGCACCCGCCGCTCAACCTACCGCATCCTGCCCGTGCGCCGGGCGGTTGGAAAGCCGACGAACAGGGGTTGTCATGCGCGCAGAATCGGAGCGAGGTTCCGCTCCCAACCGGGTATTGGTGGCCGATGAATCCGTCGCCGCCTGGCATGGAGTTGTTCCGGGCGCGCTTGCCGCCAAAGCCCGGGAAGTCGCCTGCGAGGTCGCGCGGAGAACAGCGGATTCCGCCACCGTCATTGATCATGTAATGCGATTCACCGAGCAGACCAAGCATCCGATGGAATGGTACTTCCCCAGCTTCGGGTATGGCCACGCCGGAATCGCATTACTCCATGTGCACGCTTCGGCGGCCGCCCCCAATGCGGTAGAGAGCGCCCGCTCACTCAGTGCGGGTTTCGCCTTCATCCGGGAGGCGGTGGCGGGCACCCAGGCCCAGCCGCTGCTCGCGCCGGGGGTGTTCTCCGGCACCGGCGGCCTCGCGCTGTGCGTGGCCGGCTGCGCCGAGGCCGAGCCCCGGTTCGCACCGAGCCTGGGCAGGCTGCACGACCAGTTCGCCGCCCAGATCGCCGACCTGGACCTGCCCATGGTCGAGCGCGCGGTCAGCGACTCCGACTACGACATGATCAGCGGCGCGGCAGGCACGCTGGCCTACCTGTGCTCGATCGCCGAACCGGACCAGGCCCTGCACACCGCCGCGGACAAGCTCCTCGACTACCTGATCTGGCTCAGCGCCCCACCCCGCGATCTCACCCTGACCCGGCGCTGGCTGATCGCCCCCGAACTGTGCGCCCCGCTGGGCCGCGATCCGCGCGAGTTCCCCGGCGGCTACCTCAATCTCGGCATGGCGCACGGCATCCCCGGCGCGGTCGCCGCGCTGGCCGTGGCCTGGCAGCGCGGACTCCGGCGGCCCGGTCAGGAGCAGGCCATCCGGCGGATGACCGACTGGCTGCTGGCGGTGCGCCGCGCCGATCCGCACGGACCGGTGTGGGCCACCGAGATCCCGGTGGCCGCCACCGGCGAGGAGGTCCGGCCGAACCACCCGCACGACCAGATCGCCTGGTGCTACGGCACCGCGGGCGTGGCCGTGTCCCTGCTCGCGGTGGCCGACGCGCTGGGCGATGCCGCACTGCGCACCGCCGCGATGGCGGCGTTCGAGGGTGTGCTGCGGCGCAGTGCGGCCGAACCGGTGCTCTCGCCGACCTTCTGCCACGGCGTGGCCGGATTGCTGGCCATCTGCCTCGAATTCGCCACCGCGGGCAGCGCCCTGGCCCGCGAGCACACGCCCCGGCTGCTGACCGAACTGCTCGGGCACGCCGATCCGGCCAACCCGCTGGTCTTCCGCGATGAGGAGGAGCCGGGCGTGTTCGTGGACAGCCCCGCGCTGCTCACCGGGTCGACCGGGGTGGCGCTGACCCTGCTCGCCGCGGTCAGCCCAGTCCGGCCGTCCTGGCTGACCGCCTTCCTGGTGCGCTGACCATGGCCGGGCCACGCTACGAACCCGCCGACTTCTACCTGCTGCGCGCCCCCGCGCTGCCCGCCGGGGTCTACCAGGACCTGCTCGCCACCACCACCGAGGACCCGGACCAGGCACGCGCCGAGGTAAGGCAACGGTTGTATGCCTTCGCCGCCCAGCCCGCGGTGCGCCGCGCGCTCACCGTGGCCAGCGGCGACCTGGTGGACGCGCTGGACCGGGCGGAAAGCTCGGCCAGCACGGACAAACGCACCCGGCGGCTGCACTCCCGGCTGCTGCGCTACCTGATCCGGATGACCACCCGGCCCACCCCGTTCGGCGCGTTCTCCGGCGTCGCCGTCGGCGAGTTCGGGCCAGAGACCACTGCGTGCCTGGGCGAATCGGCGTTGCGGGACAACCGGATCCGCGCCGACATGGCCTGGCTGCTCACCCTGATCAAACAGCTGGAGACCGACGAGCAGCTGCGTCCGCACCTGCGGGTGGTGCTCAACTCCAGCGTGCACCGCAGCGGCGACCGCCTGGTGCTGCCCTACGCCGACATCTACGGCCACAACGACAATCGCGCGGTGCGGGTCCGGGCCACCACCGCGGCGCTGGCGGTGACCAGGCTGGCCGCCACCCCGATCCCACTGGCCCAGCTGCTCGCCGGACTGGCCGAGGAATTCCCCGGCGTCGACCCCGCCAGGGTGAGTGGCCTGGTCGAGGAACTGCGCACGCTCAACTTCCTCACCAGCGACCTGCGCCCACCGCTGACCGTGGCCCAGCCCGAAGCCCAGCTGGCCAAACAACTCGCCGGGATCGAGGCCGCCGGTGAGATCACCGAGTCCCTGCGCGAGGTGATCAACCTGGCCCACCGTGCCGCCACCGAACCCGACCCGGCCGCACTGGCCGAGCTGACCGCCGCCCAGCGTGCCCTGACGCCCGAGCACACCGGCCCGACCTACCAGCTCGACGCCACCCTGGACCTGCCGCGCACCCGACTGTCCAGTGCGGTCGGCGAGGCGGTGGCCGAGGCGGTGGACTGCCTGATGCGCCTGTCCGCCGCGCTGCCAGGGCACAACCACCACCTGGCCCAGTACCGGGACGCCTTCACCGAGCGGTATGGGCTGCTCGCACTGGTGCCGGTGCTGGAACTGCTCAGCCCCGAACACGGCCTGGACGCGCCGCCCACCTACACCGAACCGCCGCGCGGCTATCCGTTGCCGCACAACGTGCAAGAACCCTGGCAGCAGGACTTCGACCGGGTGCTCACCGAGTTCGCCGTGCAGGCCTGGTGCGCGGGCGAGCAGGAGATCGAGCTGACCGACGAGTGGCTCAACCGCTTCGCCCCACCGGAGGAGGCCCCGCCGCTCGCGCTGTACCCGGCCCTGGACGTCTTCGCGCAGATCTCTACCGACCGGTCGGTAGACAGCGGTGCGTGGCGCGCGGTGCTGCGACAGGAGGGCCTGGCCTTCGGCGGCCGGACCTCCGGGCGGTTCTTCGACCTGCTCGGCGAGGACGCGGTGGACCGGCTGCGCGGCTACGCCCGGCGCGAGGAGGAACTCAGCCCCGAGGTCGTCTACGCCGAACTGTGCTACCTGCCCAACCACGGCCGCGCGGCCAACGTGGCGCTGCGTCCGCTGCTGCGCGGGTACGAGGTGCCGGTGAACACCACGCCCTCGGTGCCGCCGGAGCGGGTGATCGACCTGGCCGACCTGTGCGTCGGCGCGAACGAGGACCGCTTCTTCCTGTGGTCCAAGCGGTTGGGCAAGCAGGTGGTGGTCTCCCAGAACCACATGCTCAGCCCGCACGTGGCGCCGAACGTGGCCCGGTTCGTGCTGGAGGTCTCCAACGACGGCTACGCCATGCCCTGCGGATTCCGCTGGGGCCCACTGGAATCCATGCCGTTCCTGCCCAGGGTCACCCGCGGCAAGGTCGTGCTGCGCCCCGCCCAGTGGACCCTGACCTCCTTGCCGGGCAAGGACTTCCCCGCCGACGTACGGGCCTGGCGGGAACGCTGGAACGTGCCGCGGCACGTGTACCTGGTGGAGGCGGACAACCGGCTGCTGCTCGACCTGGAGCACCCGATGTGCCTGGACGAGCTGGCCACCGAGTGCAACCGCGGCCCGGAACCGGTGACCCTGCACGAAATGCTGCCCGCCTTCGACCAGCAGTGGCTGCGCGATGCCGACGGCGCGGCCTACCTGGAGGAGATCGTCGTCCCGTTGATCGCGAAGAACAGCGCGGACACCGCGCGCAGCGAGGTCACCCTCACGGCGCCGACCGGCACCGCACCCGACATCATCCGGCAGCACCTGCCCGGCGGACAGTGGACCTTCCTCAAGCTGTACGCGGGCATCACCCAGCAGGACGAGGTCATCGCCACCCGGCTGCGCGACCTGGTCGCGATGCTGCGCGAACAGGGGCTCATCGACCGCTGGTTCTACATCCGCTACCTGGACCCGCGCCCGCACCTGCGACTGCGTTTCCGCGCGGCCGATCCCGAAGTGGCGCCGCAACTCCTGTGGTACCTGACTGTCTGGAGTGGACAGCTGGCCGAGGAGGACCTGGCCTTCGACACCGCCATCGCGGGCTACACCCCGGAGATCGAACGCTACGGCGGCCCGCCCGTCTTCGACACCGTGGAACCGCTCTTCGCCGCCAACAGCGAGGTCACCGCCGACCTGGTCACCTTGCTGCACAACGACAAGAGCGGCATCCGGCCGGAGTTCGCCGCCATCGCCGCGGTGGACACCCTGTACCGGCAATGGGGACTGACCCCGCGCGAGCGGATGGAGTTGCTGCCTGACAGCGGCGGCGCGGACGCCGAGGCCGCGCGCACCGAGTTCCAGCAGCAGCGCGCCTACCTCACCGAACTGCTCGTGCCCTGGGACTACCGCCCGCACGAACTGGGCCGCGACCACCACCAGCTGATCAGCGAAATCCTGGCCCCGCAACAGGAATCGGTCGCAGCCGCCGCGCACGCGGTGCGGGTGGCCGCGGCTGAGGGAGTGCTGTGGGGCGCCGAGTCCAGCGTGCTGGGCAGCCTGGCGCACATGCAGATCAACCGGCTGCTGCCGATCGACCTGCGCCGGGAATCGCACCTCTACGCCGTGTGGCGGCAGGCTTTGCGCGCCATCGGCGGCCGACCCGCACCGGAGGCACGGGCATGACCACCAAGAACCACTGGCTGCGGATCGCCAGGATGCTGTGGGACCTCAGCCCACTGCGGGTGCTGGCGCTGATCCTGGTCACCGTCGCGGTGTCGCTGGTGCCCGCGGTGCAGCTGCAACTCACCGCCAGTGCCGTGCAGACCGTGGCCGACGCGATCACCGCGGGCGGCGTGGGCGATCACGGTTCGGCGGTGCTCGCGGTGGGTCTGCTGATCCTGGCCGTGTCCGTGTTCGCGCATCTGCTCGGGGTGTGGCACGGCTATCTGGACTCGGTGCTGCGGCTGCACCTGTCCACCGCGGTGGGCGAGGAGGTGATGCGCAAGGGCACCAGGATGGACCTGCAGGACTACGAGAGCGCCGACTCCTACGACAAGTTGCAGCGGGCCTTCCAGGAGAGCAGCGGATCACGCATCCACCAGCTGTTCACCGACACCCTCGGCTTCGCCCGCGAACTGATCACCATCCTGTCCGTGTCCGCGGTGCTGTTCTCCTGGAACTTCTGGGTCGCGGTGCTGATCCTGCTCTCGCCGATCCCCTCGGCGATCGCGCAGATGTGGTACGGCAAGAAGATGTACGAGATCGAGTACGGCCGGGCCGCCGATCGCCGCAGGCTGTTCTATCTCCAGTACCTGACCACCACGGACCACTCGTTCAAGGAGGTCCGGCTCTTCCAGCTCGGCGAGCACCTCATCGGCGCCTACCGGGACCAGGTGCGCCGCTTCCTCAAGGTGGACCGCGATCTGACCCGCCGCCAGTCGGTCTCGCTCGGCGTGTTCGGTCTGCTCAGCGTGCTGATCTCGGCCGGTGCCCTTGTCTTCGCGATGCTGTCCACAATGGACACCGGTCGGCTGGGCGAGCTGGCCGGGTACCTGCAGGCGATCGGCATCGTGCAGGCCTCCGGGCACAGCCTGCTGGTCGGCGTGGCCAACCTGTTCGAGAACAAGCTGTTCGTGAGCAACCTGTTCGAGCTGTTCGACCTGCCCGAGCGGCAGATCCGCGGCGGCAACCGGAAATTCCCGGCGAAACTGCGGCAGGGCATCGAATTCCGCGAGGTCAGCTTCACCTACCCGGGCACCGAGGACCAGGTCCTGGACCGGGTCAGCTTCACCCTGCCCGCCGGGAACTGCGTGGCCCTGGTCGGGCAGAACGGCGCGGGCAAGACCACCCTGGTCAAACTGCTCACCCGGCTCTACGAACCCACCGGCGGCCAGATCCTCCTGGAAGGCGTGCCAATCGAGGAATACGACCTGGAGGAGTTGCGCCGCAACCTCGGAGTGATCTTCCAGGACTACATCAAGTACGAACTGCCGGTGCGGGACAATATCGGCTTCGGCCAGATCGAACACCGCGGCGACACCGCCCGGGTCCGCCGCGCCGCCGAGGCCAGTGGCGCTGACTCCATTGTGGACAGTCTCCCGGACGGCTACGACGCCATGCTGGGCCGTCACTTCGAGAACGGCAGCCAGCTCTCCGGCGGCCAGTGGCAGAAGGTCGCCCTGGCCAGGGCGTTCATGCGGGCCGCGCCGATCGTGGTGCTGGACGAGCCCACCGCCGCCATCGACGCCGAGGCCGAAACCGAGATCTTCCAACGGTTCCGCAGCATCGCGGACCGCTCCACCAGCCTGCTGGTGGCACACCGGTTCTCCACCGTCCGAATCGCCGACAAGATCATCGTCATCGAGGGCGGCCGACTGGTCGAACAGGGCACGCACGCCGAACTGATGCGCCTCGGCGGCCACTACGCCTACCTGTTCAACCTGCAAGCCGCCGGATACCAGCCGGAGCACACGTGAAAACCTCGATCTTCATCCCGGTGATGCCCGCCAGCCCGGCCGACCTCACCCCGTTCGCCGAACTGGTCCGCGACACCGCCGCGCACCGCTTGTGGCAGGGCCAGTCCCTCGGCCTGGAAACCCACCAGGGCTTCGCCTACCTGGCAGGCGCGGGCCTGACCGTGCCGGTCGGCACCAGCGTCACCCTGACCGCCCTGCGCCACCCCTACGAGGCCGCCCTGCACGCCCGTTCGCTGGCCAGTCTCACCGGTCACAGCCCGGTGCTGGGCATCGGCGCTGGCACCCCGGAACTCGTGGAATCCTTGCACGGCAAGCCCTATCCCAGCCCGCTCACCGCCATCGCCGACTACCTCACCATCCTGCGCGGCCTGCTCGCGGGCGAGGTCGTCAACCACCAGGGCCGCGAGTACCGCATGCACGGCGCCCTGCCCCCGCTCGACCACCCACCGGTCGAACTCGGCCTCGGCGTCCTCCGTCCCGCCGCCGCCCGGCTGGCCGGGGAACTCGCCGACGCCGCGATCACCTGGATGACCCCACCGGACTACCTCCGCACCGTCCTGCGCCCGGAACTCGAAGCCGGTGCGGCCAAAGCCGGTCGCCCCGTGCCCAGGATCGTCGCGGTGGTGCACGTCGCGATCCGTCGCTACGGCCGCGATCCGCACCTGGTGGCCCTGAACGCGGCCCGCGAACACCTGTCCGCCCCGCACTACGTCGACATGCTCCGCCGCGCCGGACTACGCGTGCACCCCGCCCAACCCGGCCTCAGCGCCCGCGCGCTGGTCGACGCGGACGTGGTCCTCACCGGCTCGGCCCGGGAGATCGCCACCGGGCTGCAACGCTATCGGGAGGCCGGAGTCGACGAGGTGGTGCTTAACACCGCGGGCGTCCGGATGACCGAGGACCGCGACGCCGCCCTGCGCGACCTGACCGACCTCCTGGCCCAGGTGATCACGCCGGAATCTCGCCAGCCAACCCCCGCCGGACACTCCTAACCTCGGCGGCATGACCGCCGAGATCGTGCGACAAGCCTGGCAGACCTTCAGCACCCGCGACCGGGACCGGATCGCCGCCGTCTTCACCCCCGACGCGGAATGGCTTGCCCCGGCAGGGAATGCCACCGCCCGCGCCCTGGACATCACCCACCACATGATCGGCCGTGAGCAGATCGCGGACTTCCTGGCCGTGGATTTTCCCCGCCTGTTCACCAGCGACATCGCGATCACCTTCCGCGGCTTCCACACTGCGGGCGACACGGTGATCGTCGAGGAGACGATGACCGCCACCCTGGCCGACGGCAGTCACTACGCCAACGACTACTGCCTGGTCTTCGAGGTCCACAATGGACTTATCCGCCGGGTGCGCGAGTACCTGGACACCGCTCGCGGCGCCAGCCAGCTGCACGCCGTGGCGCCGTTACCGAAGTGACCGAGCACACCCGGCCGCGCACATCACCTTCGCCGCCCTCACCCTGGGCGGCGCCCTGCTCGCCGCCGGTTGTACCGGTGGCGGCGCACCCGCGGCCCAGTCCCGGGTCAAGGCCGCCGAGGCCTCCGCCAAGGCCGCCGACCTGATGGCCAAGTCGGTCAAGATGCTCCCGGACTCCATCGACGTCCGGCTCCAGATCGTCCAGGAGAAGCGCAAGACCGAGGGCCCGCTCAAGGCTGTCGACGAGGCCAAGCTGAAGCTGGCCGACTGCCGCAAGTGACCCACAACTCGAAAATCAGGTGCCTGGCCTGCGCTGATCCCGGTTAGGGTGCGCAGGTCAGGGGAGGTCGGCGCGCGATTGACCCTGGGGGAGTAGTTCCAGCGCGCACCGAAGCAGAAACAGAGTGAACATGATGTCTTCCACCCGTCTCGCCCTGATCGCCCTCACCCTGGGTGGCGCGTTGCTCGCCGCCGGTTGCGGTGGCGGCGCACCCGCGGCCCCGGCCAACTGCGATCAGCAGCAGACCGCGGTCACCGCCGCGGAGAAGGCCAACACCGAGGCCGACGCCGCGGCCAAGACCGCCGAGGGCAAGCTCGCCGAGGTCAACAAGACCAAGGACACGGCCAACGCCGAGGCCGACAAGGCCAGCGAGAAGGCCAAGGAACTGCACGAGAAGGCCAAGAAGGGCGGCGCCGCGCAGGCCGCCGACTCCGCCGAGGCCGCCGCCAAGTCGGCCGACCTGATGGCCAAGGCCACCGGGCTGATCGTGGAGGCCATGGAGGCTCGGGAGAAGGCGGAGGCAGGCCGCACCAAGGCCAACGAGACCGCCAAGGCGCTCACCGAGGCCAAGCAGAAGCTGGCCGACTGCCGTAAGTGACCAACGCACCCGGTCCGCCACCCCCGAACCGGGTGGTGGCGGACTGGGCGGCTAGCGTGCACGCGTGACCCTGTACGACATCCCGCTGCAGACCCTCACCGGCGAACCCACCACCCTGGGCGAGCTGAGCGGCAAGGCCGTGCTGATCGTCAACGTCGCCTCCAAGTGCGGCCTGACCAAGCAGTACCTCGGCCTGGAGGCCATCCACGAGCGCTACGCCGAACGCGGTTTCGCCGTGGTCGGCTTCCCGTGCAACCAGTTCGGCGGCCAGGAGCCGGGTAGTGCGGAGGAGATCCAGACCTTCTGCTCGACCAGCTACGGCGTCACCTTCCCGATGATGGCCAAGATCGACGTCAACGGGCCGGACCGGCACCCGCTCTACGCCGAACTGAGCACCACCGCCGACGCCACTGGCGAGGCCGGCGACATCCAGTGGAACTTCGAGAAGTTCCTGCTCGACCCGGCAGGCAAGGTGGTGGCCCGCTTCCGCCCGACCACCACCCCCGAGGACAACGCGGTGATCGGCGCGATCGAAGCCGCCCTCCCCGCCTGACCACCCACCCGCACCGTGTTGGCCGTTGTCGTACGGCGTGTTGGCCGTTGTGGACGGCGAGTTGGCCCAACTGGTACGCCGAGTTGGCTGAAGTGGGTGTACCAGTTGGCCCAAGTGGTACCAGTTCGGCCAACGCTGTGTACGACAACGGCCAAGACTGGGTACGACAACGGCCAACACGCCGGGGGGTTAGGGGTATTCGTTGAGGTAGCGGACCTGGGTGGTGGTGTTGGCGGCGCCGCCGACGCCGTTGATGATGTTGCTGATCGTGCCCACCCCGCCCAGGGAGACCGCGGCCAGGTTGTGCATGCGCACGCCCGGTTTTCGCGGTACCTCGAAGGAGTTCGCGGTGACCACGCTCGGGTTGACGTTGTTGTAGCAGTAGCTGCCCAGGCCCCAGCCCTCGTGCCGGTTCACCGAATCGGCCACCTTGTACGCCGCCCAGCCCTGGGTCGCGCCGTTCATCCAGGACGCCTGGTCCGGCGGGTCGTAGGGCAGTTCGTTCTGGAACATGTAGGTGCGGCCGTTCTCGCCGTTCCACAGCACGTTGTACTGCTGGTAGTGCTCGGCGAACAGGCCGTAGGCGGTGACGTCGGCGCCGTTGACCACCACGCCGTTCGCTCCGGTGTTCACCGTCCAGCCCACGCCGTCGCCGTGGTCGCCGCGCCAGGCCCAGACGTGGTCGATGATCGTGTCGTGGCTGTTGACCCGCAGGCTCACCGTCGCCTTGCCGGGGCCCGCGCCGCCCACCCGCAGGAACAGGTCGTGCACGGACACCGGGTTGGCCGCGTGGTCCCGGCTTGATCCCGGCTCGCCGAGTTCGACCAGCACCGGCGAGTTCACCGGACCGGCGTCCACCAGCAGCCCTGCCAGCTTCACACCGTCCACATCGGACACTGAGATGGCCGCCTTGCCGGTGGTGGGAATGACGGTGGCCAGGCCAAGGCCGAGCACCACGGTGTCCGGGCGGGTGACCCGGATGGTGTCGTCGATCCGGTGCACGCCAGGGGTGAACAGCAGGTGCCTGCCCTGGTTGAGCGCGGCGTTGATGGTGGCCGCCGGGGTGCCCGGCTTGACCAGGTAGAACTGGCTCAACGAGATCGAGGACCCTGCGGTGCTGCCGCTGGCCCAGCTGGTGCCGGAAGCGTTGTGCCGCAACGAGGGCACGAACACGCCGTAGTCGCCCGCGGCGTTCACGTGCAGGAACGGCTTCTCCCGGATCACCGGGGTGGTGGGCAGCACCGTGTGCGAGGGGTTGGGGAAGTGCGGCGGCGGCGTGCCGGTGGAACCGACGAAGACCATGTTCCACACCGACCCGGCCCAGCCGTCCACGAGTTGGGTGTTGCGGGTCATGAACTGTTGCTGCGAGCCGGACACCACCACGCCGTCGATCTTGCTATCCGAGATCCAGCCGCCGCTGGCCCAGCCGTCGTGCCCGTTCCACAGGTGCAGTTGCCCGCGTACGTGCATCCGCCGGTACGGCGCGGCCTGCGCCACCGCCCAGCGCTCAATGGTGTTGGGCGGCAAGGTCACCGACATGTTCTCCGCGGACCGCCAGAAGTTCTGGGTGGCGTTGCCCAGGTTGTTCGGATCCTCGCCCTGCTGCAACCAGTCTGCCTCCACCCGCACGTGCCCGTTGATGTTGACGTCATCCGGGTGCAGGCCGAGGCCGGCGACCTGGGTGTAGAAGCGGAGATCCACATCGGCGTTGTAGTTGCCCGGCTTGAACAGCACCGCGTGCCGCTGCGGCCCGAACTGGTTGGTCCGCTGCTCCCTGGCGATGGCGTTCAACCGGTTCTGGGTGTCCACAGTGGAGGAACGCGGGTCGACAACGAGCACGTTCGGGCCGAAGTCCGGGTTGCGTGGATCGGTCGGCGGCAGCACTGGATCGCTGCCGTCGGTCACCGCGTACGCGCCGACCTCCCACAGCGAATAGCCGTACCCGGTGGCCCCCTGGGTGCCGTGCACCCGCAGGTACCGCCCGGTCCCGGCCACGTCGAGCTGCTGCGCGCCACCCGCGCTGTCGGTGGCGGTGTGCACGCTGCGCCAGGTGGCCGCGTCGTCGGAGACCTGGACCTGGAATGCCTTGGCGTGCGCGGATTCCCAGTTCAGGGTGACCCGGCAGAGCTGTTTCGGGCCGCCCAGGTCGAGCTGTAGCCACTGGGGATCGCTGAACGCGCTGGACCAGCGGGTGCCGGGATCGCCGTCCACCGCCGCGGCGGGTTGGGTGCCGCCGTTCTCGGTGGAGGAGCTACTCGCCGGGCGGTTCAGCGCGAGGTTCTGGGTGCCGCAGGCGGCCGCGCTGGCGGCCGGGGCGGCGATCGGACTGAGCAGGGGGGTCAGGCCGAGGGCCGCGGCGAGCACGGCGATTCGGCGCAGCCGGAGAGCTGACGCAGGGCTCATCGATCCACCTGGGGTCGGGGGACGCAGACGGTGAGAGAGCGCTCTCTTCGAGCGTAAAGCGCAAGTTTCCGGCAAGTCAACGCCAGTGCCCCGGCTGCCCGGGAGTGCTCGCGGAGCTTGTGTCTGTACCTACTAGTATGTATGGTCAGCAGGTGGACACCAGGGAGAAGCTCATCGAGAGCACGCGCGAACTGCTGTGGGAGCGCGGGTATGTGGGCACCAGCCCGAAGGCCATCCAGGAGCGTTCCGGCGCGGGCCAGGGCAGCATGTACCACCATTTCTCCGGCAAACCCGAGCTGGCGCTGGCCGCGATCACCCGCAGCGCCGAGGAGCTGCGCGAGCGCGCCAACGCCGAGTTCACCGCGCGCGGCACCGTGCTCGCCCGCATCACCGCCTACCTGCGCCGCGAACGCGAGGTGCTCAAGGGCTGCCCGGTCGGCCGCCTCACCCAGGACCCCGAGGTGATGGCCGACCCGGCCCTGCGCCGCCCGGTGGAGGAGACCTTCGCCTGGCTCACCACCCGCCTGACCACGCTGCTCGCCGAGGGCGTCCGGACCGGTGAACTCGCCATCCCGGACCCGGCCGCCACCGCCACCGCCCTGGTCGCCGTGGTGCAGGGCGGTTACGTGCTGGCCCGCGCCGAAGGCTCCGCCGAGGTGCACGCCCGCGCCATGGACGGCATTCTCGCCCTGCTCGGCGCCGCCGCCAACCCGGAAGGAAAGTCCTGACAATGCCCTTCGTTCGCATCGACGCCCTGCACGCCGACCAGTCCCGCCTGGACGCCCTCGGCAACGCCGTGCAGGACGCCCTGGTCGAGACCATCGGCATCCCACCGGATGACCGGTTCCAGGTGCTGGTGAGCCACGACGGGGTCAGCAGCACCCTGCGATACGACAATTTCCTTGGTATTCACAAGGATGAGGGGACTGTGTTCATTGCCATCACGTTGCGGTCGGGGCGGTCGGTGGCGTTGAAGCAGGCGCTGTACCGGCGGATCGCCGAGCTGGCCCAGGAGTACGCGGGCACGGAACCGCGCAATGTACTGGTGAACCTGATCGAGAACGAGCCGGTGGACTGGTCCTTCGGCAACGGCGTGGCGCAGTACGTGAGCTGATCTCCTGCTCCCGGATACTGGGAGCCCTTGCCCAATCCGTGGCCAGGCCGGATCATCAGGGCATGGCAATCGAGCGGAACGCGGGCGCGCCCTGCGCGTGGTCCCGCTGGTGTGGCGTCCGGACCGCCGCGCTGCTGGTTCGCCGTGGCCGGCTGGGATCGCCGCCCGCGTAGCGAGTCGCCTCGCGTCCGCAGCCGCTCGATCCCAAGGACTCCTGTCATGACCACACATGTGCCGATCCTGCGCGCCGCCAGCACCCCCGACGACGGCATCCTCGAAGGCCCGCGGCAACTCCGCCGCCTGCCCGAGGGTATCGAGGAACGACCCTACGAACTGTTCATCCTGCGCCCGCTGGGCCGGGTGATCGGCGCCCAGATCCACGGCGTTGACCTGGCCGAACCGCTGACGCCGGTGCTGCGCGAGGAGTTGAACCGGGCGTTGCTGGAGTGGAAGGTGTTGTTCTTCCGGGAGCAGCGGATCACGCCGGGGCAGCAGCGGGCCTTCGCCGCGCACTGGGGGGAGCTGGAGACCAATCCGTTCATCCCGCAGGGCGATACCGCGGAGGTGACCCGGTTCGAGCGGAGCGCGGCGATGCCGGGGCTGGAGAACATCTGGCACACCGACGTCACCTTCCGGCCCAATCCGGCGCTGGGTTCGGTGTTGCGGCTGATCACCGTGCCGCCGATCGGCGGGGACACCATGTGGGCGGACATGGCCGCGGCCTACGACAACCTGCCCGAGGAGGTCAGGGAACGGATCGAGGGGTTGCGGGCGGTGCACGACTACCTGCCAGGGTTCGCCCGCTTCACTGACCCTGAACTCCTTGTCCGCCACCAGGAACAGTTCCCGTCGGTGACCCACCCCGTGGTCCGCCGTCATCCGGAAACCGGCCGCCGCACCCTGTTCGTCAATCAGGCCTTCACCACCCATATCGTTGGCCTGCCCCGTGCGGAGAGTGACCGCCTGCTGCGCTACCTGTTCACCCAGGCGCACGTCCCGGAGTACCAGGTCCGCTTCCGCTGGCAGCCGGATTCGGTGGCGTTCTGGGACAATCGGGCAACCCAGCACTACGCGGTCAACGACTACCACCCGCATGCCAGGGTGGCCGAGCGGGTGGCGATCGCGGGGGACCGGCCGTACTGAGCGCCGCGGCTTGACCCTGCCCCGGGGGCCGGGTTCGAGGATGGCGGCATGAGCGGGAACTGGTCGACGGGGTGGCGACGGCTATTGGTGATCATCCCGGCGGTGGTGCTCGGCGGGGAGGCCGTGGCACTGTTGACCGGGCTGGTCAGCTGGCGGGACGCGGTGCTGCTGCTGGTGGTGCTGGAGCTTCCGCACCTCGCGCTGGTGCTCGGGTCGATGGGCTACGCCACGGTGCTCGCGATCCGGCGCTGGCGGGCGGGGGAACCGCGGTGGATCGCGTTCCGGCGTTCCTACTACCAGGTGCTGCCCGCGCCACTGGCCTGGGCGGTCACCAGGGAGCTGGCCAGTCTGATCGCGGTCGGCACGCTGATCCGGTGGCCACGGCCGGGGATCGGCGGGTACAGCGCGGGGCGGGGCCGGGTGTTCGCGGTGCTGCTGGTGGTCATCCTGGTCGAGCTGGTGGTGCTGCATCAGCTGATCCCGTGGCCAGGGGTGCGGCTGGCGCATGACCTGGTCGGGCTGTACTCGCTGGTCATCGTGGTGGGTTACTGGGCGGTGCCGCGCACCCACCCGCACCGGCTGCTGCCCGACCAGCTGGAGTTGCGGGCCGGACATGATGTGGTGGCGGTGCTGCCCTGGCCCGGAACCGTGGTGGCCGAACGGGAAACGCGGCCGGGGCGGGCGGCGATCACCAACGGCGTGCTGGTGCTGCCGAACGGGCGTGGCGTGACCACCCTGACCCTGCGACTGCGGGAACCGGCGACCGCGCGGCTGGGCCGGAGCGGCGGGCTGGTGCGAGTGGTCGAACTGGGTGTGGATGATCCGGACGGGTTCCGGGCGGCGGTGCCGGTGTAGCGTCCCGGGTATGGGGGATGACCTGTGGCGGCCGGGGCAGATTGTCCTTGACCTGTATGAGGTTCTGGCGGTGATCCGCACCGGCGGCATGGGCCTGGTGCACCGGGTGCGGCACCTCGGCTGGGAGATCGACCTGGCGGTGAAGGCGCCGCGGCGGGAGCTGGTGGCCTCGGCGTCGGGGGTGCGCGGGTTCGAGGCGGAGGCGGAGTCCTGGGTGGGGCTGGGGGCGCATCCGAACACCGTGGGCTGTGTGTACGTGCGGCGGCTGGGCGGGGTGCCCCGGGTGTTCGCGGAGTGGGTGGACGGTGGGGATCTGGCCACCGCGGTGCGCGAGCGGTCGATCTACCGGGACGGACTGGGGCGGTTGCTGGACATCGCGATCCAGCTGGCCTGGGGGTTGGCGCACGCGCACGATTCCGGTCTGGTGCACCAGGATGTCAAGCCCGCCAACGTGTTGCTCGGACTGGACGGCACGGTCAAGATCACCGACTTCGGACTGGCCAAGGCCCGGGTGGCGGCGGGAGAGATTGCTTCCAGTGCGAGCGGGCTGGTCAGTTGTGGTGGGCTGACACCCGCCTACTGCTCGCCGGAACAGGCGCGGGCGGCGGCGGGTGCGCAGGTGCGGCTGACCGGGGCGACGGATGTGTGGTCCTGGGCGGTGACCGTGCTGGAACTGTTCACCGGGAGGCCGCCGACCCGGTTCGGGCAGGCGGCGGGGGAGGCGTTCGAGGCTTACCTGGCGGGTGGATCCGCGGAGTTTCCGGTCATGCCAACGGGTTTGGTGCGGTTGCTACGGCGGTGTTTTCGGGTGGAGCCCGGGGATCGGCCGACTCGGCTGGCGGAGATCGCGGAGGAACTTGTTGGGGTATATGGGGATGAGGTCGGGGTCTATCCGCGGGTGACGCCGAGCGCGGCGACGTTGCTGGCCGATGGGTTGTCCAATCAGGCACTGTCCATGATGGACCTTGGGTTGACGGAGCGGGCGGAGGCGTTGTGGGAGAAGGCTTTGCTGGCCGATCCGCGGCATCCGCACGCGGTGTACAACCGGGGGCTGCACCGGTGGCGGGCGGGGCGGCTGACTGATAGCGGGTTGCTGGCGGAGTTGGCGGCCAGTCATCGGGCGGATCGGGTGTACGAGTACCTGCTGGGGCTGGTGCAGCTGGAACGGGGGGATGCCGGGCGGGCCGGGGAGCTGGCGTCGTCGGGAGAACCGCTGGGGCTGGCCGGGCAGGACGATGACGTCAGTGCGGTCGCGTTGAGTGCGGATGGGTCGGTGCTGGCTTCCGGTGGGCGGGAACGGGATCAGCAGTCGGCCACGGACGGTGGTTCGGTGCGGGTGTGGGACGCGCGCACCGGTGCGTTGCGGCATCGGTTGGCCGGGCTGGTGCGGGGCATCGCGGCGATCGGGTTGAGCGCGGACGGCGGGGTGCTGGCGGCGGGTGGCGTTGACGGGTCGGTGGTGGTCCGGGCGCCGGAGAAATCCTGGCGGTGGGCGGCGCATTCCGGGCGGGTGAACGGGATCGCGGTGAGTCCGGATGGGCGGCGGGTGGTCACCGCGGGGGTGGATGGGGCGGTGCTGTTGTGGTCGGCCGCCGGGGAACTGGTGCAGGTGCTGGAGCAGGCCAGTCCTGGTGATCACTACGGGGTGGCGGTGGTGATCAGCCTGGACGGGCTGGTGGTGCGCTGGCATCGGCAGACCCGGCGGATCCGGTTGTGGGACCTGGACAGCGGGCGGTTGGTGCGGTCGTTCGGGGTGGGCGGCGGGCAGGTGTCCTTCAGCGTGGACGGGCGGATCGCGCTGGTGGTCGGGGGCGGTGCGGTGTCGGTGTGGCGGACGGGAACCGGGGAGCGGGTGCGCACGCTGGACCGGGGGGACGGGTGGGCTGAGACGGCTGCGGTCAGTGCGGACGGGACGCGGGCGGTGGTGGTGGATTCGGTGGGGCTGCGGGTGTTCGACCTGGTCGGTGGGCGGTGTGTGCGGACCCGGGAGGACGCCGCGGGGTGGACCTCGGCGCTGGTGTTAAGCGCGGACGGGCGGGTGGCGTTCTCCGGGGGTGCGAAACGGCTGGTGCGGCGCTGGGAACTGCCGCCCGGTGGGCCATTGGCACCGTGGAGTTATCCGCGGCCGTTGCCCGCGGTGGCGTTGACCGATGCGGCGGACCTGGTCGCCTCGGCGATGGCGCGGGCGGATCGGCTGACGGGCGAAGGGCAGTGGGCGGACGCGGCGGCGGAGTTGCGGGCAGCGCTGGATGTGCCTGGTTACCAACGGAATCCGGAGTTGCTGACGCGGTGGGCGCGGCTGGGGCGACAGGGCCGGGCGAGTGGGTTGCTGGGGGCGCGGCTGGTGCGGGAGTTCGTGGGGGAGCGGAGTGTGTTGCGGGCTGATGGTGGGCTGGTGGTGTCCGCGGTGTCGCGCGTGGTGGAGGTGTGGGAGCCGGTGAGTGGGGAGCGGGTGCATCGGCTGGCCGGGCAAGGGGACGCGGTGACGGGGCTCGCGCTGGATCCGGCCGGGCGGTTCGTGGTCACCGGGTGCGCGGACGGGAAGGTCCGGGTGTGGGACCTTGTTACCGGGCAACGGATTCGGGAGTTCGGCGGGCATCGGGGTGAGGTGCTCGCGGTGGCGGTGAGTCCGGATGGGCGGCAGGTGGTGTCGGCGGGAGAGGATCTGACGCTCCGGGTCTGGGGGCTGGGCCGGTGGCGGCGGGGGCGGGTGCTGGGGCGGCAGTCCCACCGGGTCGGGCGGGTGCGGTTCAGTCCGGATGGTCGCCGGGTGTTCGCCCAGGACGGCAAGGGAATGCTGTCGATCTGGGACGTGGCGGGGCGGCGGCTGGTCAAGGTGCTCGGTGGTGCGGTGGGGCGGAGCAGCCTGGTCGCGGTGAGTGGGGACGGGCGGGTCGGGCTGTTGAGTGGGCCGACCCGGACGGCGTTCGTGTGGGCGCCGCCGACGGGGGAGTACCTGGGTGTGCTGGCCGGGCACGAGGCCCCGTTGACCGCGTTGGCGATCAGCGCGGATGGGCATACCGGCTACTCCGGGGCCGAGGACGGGTCGCTGTGGGTGTGGGATGTGGCCGCACAGCGGGGGATCCGGTCATTGGATGGGCACCGCGGGGCGATCACCGGACTTCTGGCGCACGGCCGGTTCCTGTTCTCCGTGGCGGCCGATCACACTGTGCGGGTGTGGGATCCAGGGGCGGGGCGCTGTGTGCAGGAGCTGGCGGGGCAGCCCGAACCGGTGGGATCGGTGCAGGTGAGTGCGGACGGGCGGATCGTCATCTCTGCCGGTCGGCGGAAAACGCTGCGGGTGTGGGAACTGGACTGGGACTATGACTTTCCCGCGGAGGGCTGAGCGAAGGGACTGCTTGTGCTGCTGGTGTGTTTCGGCTGGGGCTGCCAGCGGATGATCTCGGTGTCCAAGGCGCCCGGCGGCAACCCGGTGGCCCGCGCCGACCCCGAGCACTTCGCGATCAGCTTCCGGATCTGCCTGGACTGCCACCAGAACTACTGCGATCGCTGCCTGGCCGGGCGGGGCGGACTGTTCCGTGGACCGCGATGCGCCGGTTGCGGCGGCAAGCTCGCCGACGGCACGCGGCGGCCGGAGATCTGGAGCAGGCCCAAGGCCGCCGTGGCCGAACTGCACGCCGAGGGTGTGGCCCTGGCCGAGAGCGGGCGGTTCGCCGAGGCGCTGGCCGTGTTCGACCGGGTGCTGGGTCAGCGCGCCGGTTACCTCGACGCGCATTTCCGGCGCGGGCTGGCGCTGCGGGAGCTGGGTCGTTACGGCGATGCGGTGGCCGCGCTGGAGCAGGTGGCCCGGCTCGACCCGCACAACGTGCAGGCCCTGTTCGATCAGGCCAACCTCTGTCGGCTGTCCAACCAGCCCGAACGGGCCGTGCGCGGTTACGACCGCGCGCTGCGGATCCAGCCGCACTACCTGGCCGCCCTGGTCGGTAAGGCGCACACGCTGATCGATCTGGATCAGACCGAGGCTGCGCTGGCCTGCTGCGAACAGGCCATCCGGCTGGACGCGGCCGGGCAGGGCGCCGACCACACCGAACACCTGCGCGCGCACGCCCACGGCGCGCTCGGCGCGGCGCTGATCCGGCTGGCCAGGCCGGCCGAGGCGCTGGCCGCGATCGAGATCGCGCTGAGCGACGGCCCGGATGTGCCGGAGAACTACTACAATCGGGCGCACGCGTTGAAGGAACTGGGCCGCACCGAGGAGGCCAGCCTGGCCTACCGGGTGTACGAGGACGTCCGGGACCGCGGCTGACATGCGCACCACCATCACCCTCTCCGCGGACGATCTGGTGCGGGACAAGGTTTTCCGCGAACCCGCCAGCTGCGTGATCGGCCGCTCGCTGGACTGCGACCTGCGCCTGGGCACCGGCGACAAACGAGTCTCCCGCAGACACTGCGTGCTGGAGATCGACCCGCCCGAGGCGCGGCTGCGGGATCTGGGCAGCCGCAACGGAACCCGGGTCAACGGCGAGCCGGTCACCGGGGAAACGCGGCTGCTGCACGGCGATGAGATCAGCGTCGGCGCCACGGTGCTGCGGTTCTCGGTCGGGCTCAGCGGCTACGAGCTGGTGCGCACCCTCGGCCAGGGCAGTCAGGGCGTGGTGCACCTGGCCAAGGACCTGGCCGACGGCGCCCTGGTCGCGATCAAGACCCTGTGGGGCGAGGACGCGGTGGACCCCAAGGCCCGCAACGCCTTCCTGCGCGAGATCGAGAACACCCGCGCGCTGCGGCACCCCAACGTGCTGGAGTTCCGCGGCGCCGGTGCGGGCGGCTCGGCGTTCGTGCTGGCCAGCGACTACTGCGAGGGCGGCAGTGTGGCCGAACTGGTGGCCCGGCGCGGCACCCTGCCGGTCGCGGAGGCCGTCTCGATCACGCTGCAGGTGCTCGACGCCCTGGCCTACGCGCACCAGGCGCCCATCCCGTGGGTCAGTCTCGCCGACGGCGGCAGCGCCCCTGGGGTGGGCCTGGTGCACCGGGATGTCAAGCCGCACAACATCTTCCTCACCGGACCGGCCGACGACCCGATCGCCAAACTCGCCGATTTCGGCCTGGCCAAGGCATTCGACCGGGCCGGGCTGTCCGGTCACACCCGCACCGGCGCCCTCGGCGGCAGCGTCGCGTTCATGCCCCGCCCGCAGATCGTCGACTACAAGTACGCCAAACCCGAGGTCGACGTGTGGGCCGCCGCGGCCAGTCTGTACTGGATGCTGACCGGCGCCTCCCCGCGTACCTTCCCACCGGGCGAGGACCCGGTGCTGGTGGTGCTGACCGATCCGGTGGTGCCCATCCGGGACCGGGACCCCGCGATCCCGGCCGGGCTGGCGGCGGTGCTCGACGCGGCGCTGGTAGACACACCGGGGATCGCGGTGACGAAGGCCGAGGAGCTTGCCGCCGCGCTGTGGGCGATCTGAACCGGTAACCCGCCAACGTCATGGGGTGACCGCCAGCAGGATCTCCGGGCCGCGCCGATCCGCGCGGCGGCCCGCCACGCGCACCCCGGCCTCCGCCGCGGCCGCGGCCCACACCAGTCCCAGCGGCAGGGCCAGCCAGGCGCCGGCGGGGGCCAGCAGGGCCACGGCGAGCACCGGTGCGGCCAGGGCCAGGCCGCCGACCAGGCCGCCATAGGTGGCCAGGGCGGGCCTGGTCTGGCCGCCGGGTGGGGAGGAGAAGGGCTTGTCCGGGGGTGGGGGCACGAACGGGGTGGTGGCGGCCAGGATCGCGCACAGCCCGGCGGAGCCGCCGAACGCGGCCACACCGGTGCCCAGGGCGGGCAGCACGGCCGCGCTGTCACCGCGGTACAGGGCGAGGGCCACCGTGGCCAGTAGCACCACCGGAACGGCGATCATGGCGATGGCCAGCAGCCGGGCCCGCAGGTCGAGCCGGGCGGGCACGGCGGCGAGCAGGTGCGTCGCGTAGGCGGGACCGTCGTAGCCGAAGGTGTTGACCAGGTTCAGCCCCGCCGCGCTGCCGGCGATCGCGGTGATCACCTCGGTCGGGGCGGACCGCCAGGCCACCGCGAGGGCGACCGGGATGGTCAGGGTGCTGATCAGGGCGATGCGGAATCTGGTGTCGCGCAACCACATCCGCAGGATCCGGGCGAGTACGGCGCCGCCGGGCCCGGCGGGTGTCACCCGGCGCAGCCAGCGTGGGACCAGTTCGCCCGGGGTGCCCCGGGGCAGGGACGGGCCCGCGGCGCGGGGTGCGGTCATCGCCGAGGTCAGCAGCCGGCCCCAGCACCAGGCCAGCAGCAGCACGGTGACCAGTCCGACGTCCAGTTTCGCCAGTGCCGCAACGGGATTGCCGTTCGCGGCCTCCTGCCAGGCGGAGTACGGGGCGGCCAGCGGAGTCCAGGCCAGCAGCCGGGCGCCGGGCAGCCAGCCCGTCCAGGAACCGGTGAACAGGCGGTCGGACAGGGTGATCCAGGCCAGCCAGGCGCCTGCGCCGAGCAGGAACACCAGCACCGTGGCCAGGTCACGGGCCCGGCGGGCGGTGAGCAGGCGGGCGAAGGCGGTGCTGAGCGTCCGGCCGCCGAGCAGGCACACGGCCAGGCCGAGCAGCACGCCGAGCACCGCCACCAGTGCCGGGAACAGCCCGTACCCGCTGGCCGCGATGATCGTGCCGCTGGTGGCCACCAGCGTGGCCAGCGCGGGCACGCTGATGAGCGCGGCGGTCAGGAAGCCGGTGGCCAGTTGCCGGCGGGACAGCGGCAGCAGCGCGAACCTGGCCGGTTGCAGCGTCTCGTCGGTGCCGTAGATCAGCGGGCCGAGCAGCCACAGCACGGTGACCACGGTGCCGATCAGCGCGGTGCGCAGCAGCGCGTCCTCGGGGGTCCCGCCGCCCGCGTTGGCCAGCAGCACAAGTCCTTGCCCGCCAAGGTAAAGCCCGAAGATGACGCCGAGGACCAGCAGGACGACCCGCCCGCCGGCGCCCTCGGCGAAGGTGTTGCGCAGGACCCGCCACCTCAGCGCGAGGAATCGCCAAGCCACGACAGCGCCTCCGTTCCGCGCCTGGGGCCGCCGACCAGGTTGACGAACACCTCGTGCAACGGCCGTCCGCCGCGGATCTGGTCCAGGGTGCCGTCGGCCAGCACCCGGCCGCCGCCGATCACGGTGAGGTGGTCGCAGAGTTGTTCGGCGACCTCCATCACGTGCGTGGAGAAGATGACCGTGCCGCCGCCGTCGAGGTAGCGGCGCAGCAGGTCGCGGATGGTCCCGGCCGAGACCGGGTCCACCGCCTCGAAGGGTTCGTCGAGCACGAGCAGGGTCGGCGAGTGCAGCAGGGCGCTGGCCAGGCCGATCTTCTTCTTCATGCCGGTGGAGTAGTCGATGACCAGCTTGCGTCCGGCCTCGGCGAGGCCGAGCACCTCGATCAGCTGGGCGGCGCGGGCGTTGACCACCGCCGGGTCCAGACCGCGCAGTACACCGTTGTAGGCCAGTAGTTCCGGGCCGGTGAGCCGGTCGAACAGGTGGGTGGCCTCCGGCAGCATGCCGATCCGCCGCTTCGCCGCCACCGGGTCCCGCCAGACGTCCACCCCGCCGACGGTGGCGGTGCCCGCGCTCGGCCGGATCAGGCCGACGGCCATGGACAGGGTGGTGGTCTTGCCCGCGCCGTTGGGGCCGACCAGGCCGTGGAAGGAGCCGGTGGCGACGTCCAGGTCGATCCCGGCCACCGCGACCGAATTGCCGAACTGCTTGGCCAGTCCGCGTAACGCCAGCGCCGGTGGGTTGTCGTGCCTCATGACTGCCATGGGTAACCGACGGCGGATCCGCCGGACGAATCCTGGCGGCCCAGCGAGCCGAAGTGGTGTGAAAAAACTCGGCGGCCGACCCCGTGGGGGGACAACTAAGCACCTGGCCAGAAGTCTTGTCCGAAACCTTCGGGTAGCCAGGGGCTGGTCCAAGGGGCGGCAGTGGTGAGGTGCTGCTCGGTGGTTCGGCTGCGGAAGTAGGCGTGGGTCTGGCGGAGGCGG